>CAZIPG010000050.1:9733-17079 GCA_964540955.1 uncultured Rheinheimera sp. | reverse complement strand
AATCTATAGCTTTCAGGCTATGGATTCAATTAAAACAAAGTATTTTTATTTATGGATTGATTCTCCTAGAGTGTGCGCATCGCAACCATGGAGAATTGAATATGTTGGGTACTACAAATGTTGGTTCAGTGAATGAAAGTGTAGCAGTAGATATCGGTTCATCTTTGCCACAGGCAGTGCCAGTGACCATGGCACTGGGTGATGGCATTGGCCCGGAAATTATGCAAGCAACCTTGGCCGTGCTGCATGCGGCAGGCGCGAATATCGCACCGGAATTTATCGATATTGGTGAAAAGGTTGATCTACAAGGGCATAGCGCCGGTATCACGCAAGACGCTTGGCAGAGCCTGCGCAAAACCAAAGTGTTTTTAAAAGCGCCAGTCACCACCCCCAGTGGCAAAGGCTTTAAAAGTTTAAACGTTACTATCCGCAAAACCTTAGGTCTGTATGCCAATGTGCGCCCTTGCATCAGTTATGCACCTTTTGTACAGACGCAGCAACCGAAGATGGATTTAGTGATTATTCGTGAAAATGAAGAGGATTTATACGCTGGCATTGAACACCGGCAAACCGATGAGGTATTTCAGTGCTTGAAGCTCATCACCCGTCCGGGCTGCGAAAAAATAGTGCGTTATGCCTTTGAGTATGCCCGCAGCCATGGTCGGAAAAAAGTCACTTGTATGGTCAAAGACAACATCATGAAAATGACGGATGGCTTGTTTTATCAAGTGTTCGAAGAAATTGGTGCCGAATATCCGGAAATTGCCAAAGACCGTTTTATCATCGATATCGGCAGTGCGCGCTTGGCCACTCGACCAGAATTGTTCGATGTGGTGGTCACGCCCAATTTATATGGCGACATTATCAGTGACATTGCCGCTGAAGTTTCCGGCAGTATTGGTTTAGCCGGCAGTGCCAATATTGGCGAGCATGTCGCTATGTTCGAAGCCATTCATGGCAGCGCGCCAGACATCGCCGGTCAAGGGGTTGCCAACCCAAGTGGTTTGTTGCTGGCGGCTGTGATGATGTTGGTGCATATTCGCCAAGCTGAGATCGCCAGTAAAATTCATAATGCTTGGCTGAAAACCATTGAAGATGGCATTCATACCGCAGACTTAGTCAGTACTCATACCACCCTCGAAGTGAGCACTGAACAATTTGGCCAAGCGGTGATCCAGCGCTTAGGCCAGCTGCCAAGCCGTTTTAAACCGGTCCAGTATCAAAATCCTGCCGTGAAACCGCAAGAAACCCGCGCGCTTTATCAGCGGAAGCCCGCGGCCAAAAAAGCGCTAATTGGGGTGGATGTGTTTGTCCATCAAACCCAATTGAGCCCAGCCCAATTGGCTGAGCGGCTGCAATCGGCGCAAACTGAGTTGCTGGAATTGGAAATGATCACCAACCGTGGCGTGAAAGTCTGGCCAGAAGGCTTCCCTGAAACCTTTTGTACCGATCACTGGCGCTGTCGATTTATCGCGCCGGAAAATGCCCAAGTCGATTATGGCAATATCCTAACGCTGTTGTTTGGGATTAGTCAGCGCGGTTTAGATGTCATCAAAACCGAAAATCTTTGTACTTTTGACGGGATCCGCGGATTTGCCTTGGGGCAGGGGCAATAAACAAATCGATTTCTATGATTGAAACCGCAGTGGCTGCAAACTGCAATAGCTGCAAACCTCAGTGGCTGTGTCGTCACTGAGGTTTTTGAGTTGCAGAAGCTTTGTGATTGCAGAAGTTTTGTGATTGCGAAAGCATTGTGGTTCAGAAACATCGAAATTACAAAAGCATTGTGGCTACTGCATTTTTATGGGGCAGTCGCTCGCTTGTTCGCGGTTAAGCATCGACAGGCTTTGGTTTCACCATTCAGCCAAGCCGCGGGTAAGGCCAACTCACCTCGCAGCAGTGCCGGTAAAAAACTATCTGCAGCACTGCAGCGGGGGCCGCTGGCATAAGGCCCGGCATAGACCAGCTTACCTGCGTGAAAGACTAACACTGCAGGCACTGCGGGTAATGGTAAGCCTGCGGCTTCCACTTCCTCGACGGTGCGATAAAAATGTTGCGTCGTCGTCAGATTCAATTCTGAATTGAGCGCTGCGATATGCTGTTCGGCGAGAGCAGAGCATGGACATGATTTTGCTAGAACATGCAGCAATTGCCAGTCCGAACTTGCCGGCAAATCAAACTGTTTGGCACCAAGTTCTGTGCGTAAGCCAAGCCATGAGAATTCGGGGTCAAATTCACCATAGTCCTTAAAACTCAACCGATACAGCGCGATACTCACCAGCACAATCCAAAGCCCGAACAACAGAATGCCCAGCCATAACTTGAGCTGGGCATTTGCTTGCAATTTTGCTTGCCATTTCTGCAGCAATGTCGCTAGACGATGAATTTCTTGGTCTCCTGATTGAGGATCGCAGACAGATCCGCCAAGCTGTTGGCTGACCCTGCAACGCCCTCACTTTTCTCCGCTTGTTCTTCTGCCATGGTTTTTAATTGCTGGGCACTGCGGGCAACCTCTTCGCTGGCCAGATTTTGTTGCCCTATTGCCGAGGACATGGTCCGGGCTGAATCAGCGACTAATCGAGCCGCTTGTAGGATTGACTGCAGTAGGGCATCACTTTCAGCAGCATTTTTGCGGGTATTCTCCAGTTGCGACACGCTTTGTTGCACCACTTGCACCGAATCTGCGCTGTTGCTCACTAAGCGGTCGATAATTTCTTTAATTTCCCCGGTTGACGCTTGGGTACGTGAAGCTAAGGTTCTCACTTCGTCGGCAACAACCGCAAAACCGCGGCCTTGCTCACCAGCGCGAGCCGCTTCAATGGCGGCGTTGAGTGCCAATAAATTGGTTTGTTCGGCAATGGCTTGAATCACATCCAGCACTTTGCGGATATCGGCGCTGGCAACCGCCATTTGATTGACTCGATCGGCGGTGGTGGTCAGTTGGCCCGATAAATGTTCAACGGCGCGGATGGTGGCGCTGACGGCTTGTTGCCCAGACAGTGCAGCTTGCGCCGCTTCAGCTGAATTGTCACCGACTTGCTCTGCCAGTTTTTGCAGTTCAGTGATGTTGTAAGACATTTGTTCGGTGGCCGCAGCAATTCGCTCTACTTCGCGCAGTTTTTGTTGCATGCCATGCGCTAAGGTTTGGCCATCATTTGACAGTGAATCAGATTGATCATGCAAATCAGCTGCGGCTTTATTAAGAGTTGTGATGGTCTGTTGCAGCGTATCAAGCACGCGGTTAAAGGCGTTGATGATCCCTGAATTGAGCGACTGTGCTCTTTTGTTTAAAACAATACTGCCATCGGTTTCCACTAAGGCATCGGTGGCATCAAATAAGGTTTGACCAACTTCCGCTTCGCGCAGCGCTTGACGACACAACACAACGAGAACAATGGCCTCAACCACCACGAAAGCCGCATGCAGCATGATACGGCCAAAAGTGTTGTATTGATCTGGCAGTACAAACACCCCCACTTGTTGTTGTTGCAAGTACATAAACAATAAATGGTGCACGGCAATCACGGCGGCAGCAATCAGGATGACCCATTGATCGCGGAAGGCAAATAAAATCGCCATCGACACGAAAATACCAAAATGCAGTTCCAGCATGCCATGGGATTGATGGATATGCAGTGCTGCAAAAAACATAAAACTGACGCCATAACTGAGGCGTGCAAGCAGATGATCTCGCAGGGTTTTATATAAAAAGAATGGCACTAACAGCGAGGGTAACCCTACTAAAAATACGCCGAGCCAACTGTCAAATACCGCAGCTAGAATGAGAGATACAATAAACAGGCCCAGATTGATGGTACCTATCACCCGAAAGGCGAGTTGGCGAAAACGTAAATTAATGGCTGACATAACGGCTCCGAAGGGGGGATGTTGCGATACTGCTTAAAAAAACAATAGTCGAAAAAATTTAACTTTTCTAATTAATCGCTCAATTGATTCGATTTTTGTCTCATTTTTCCCACACAAAATTACGAGAGAATTTTGAATTCGGTTCAGACCTCTTGGTAAGCCGCCCGCATCAGACGGTTATGGATAGCCAACCATGCGTTCTCTGCAGGCGGTTGTTCGACGATGATCACATCTGCACCTGTTTGATCTGCCAGGTAAAGTTGTTTGTACAATGCTTGGCCATAGCCTTTGGCATCTTGCGGCATTGCCACATGCCAATGAAGTGATGCATCCGCAGAGAACTCTGTAACTGGGCTTAAAGCCAATAGGGCAATTTTGCGAGGTGCTTTGTTGATGAAAGCTTTGATGTGGCTGGCATCGAGGCATAATAAAGGCGTGCCTGGCTGATAGTGCGCAGCAACATTACCCGCCACTTTCACATCATGCTGCTCTGGAGTTTCGACAGGGCAACCTAACACCGCACTAATGGCTTCGGCGCTGATAGGGCCAGCCCTTAGCACTTGGACGGTATCACCCAGCACGCTGACGATGGTTGATTCTAGGCCAAATTCACAGTCGCCGCCGTCGAGCACGGCGTCAATTCGACCTTGCATGGTTTGAAAAACTTGTGCTGCGCTGGTGGGGCTTAGTTTTTTGTATAAATTGGCCGAAGGAGCCGCCACTGCCAAATTGGCTGATTTAAGTAAGTCCAATAACACCGGGTGCGCAGGGACTCGTAAGCCAATGGTATCAAGGCCGCCAGTCACACAACTATCGACATGCTCTGCTTTGTGCAGTAATAAAGTGAGTGGACCTGGCCAAAACGCCTCAGCAAGTTTGAAGGCACTGGCAGGAATTTGTTGAGCCCATTGCGAAATGGCTGCTGCATCCGGTAAATGCACAATCAGTGGGTGATCGGCAGGGCGACCTTTGGCGCGAAAAATTTGACTGACCGCCTGTGGCTGGGTTGCATCTGCTGCGAGGCCGTATACCGTTTCTGTTGGCACTGCCACTAAATGGCCTTGCTGCAACAATTCGGCGGCTTTTGCAACATCCGCAGCAACAGCTGCATCTAACAATAAGGTGTTCAAATTCATTCGCTCCAAAAAATTCTTACGGATTACAACGTGGACAATAGCTCGGATCTGCCACTGTTTCTGTTGCTGCTTCCAATTCGCTATGGCCACAACAGTCGCAGCTTTTCAGGTAGTTTTTTACCCGAGGCGTTGGGAAGTCACACGCTGCACAGGGCAACCCCTTTTGGGCACTGGTACGCCAAAAATTAGGCGATTGACACGCAGGACATCGGCTTTGTAAGCGCTCAGCGAGTTGCTCAGCTGCTTTGCGGATATAGATTTGACGGGCGGGGCAATAATGCGCCCGCAAATCAGGTGATAAGGTCACCGCAGTTTTGGTGTTGCCACTTGCGAGTAATAACTGATGGTCAGTTAACCACTGTTGTAAATCAGTGAAACCAGTCAAGCCTTTTGCCAGCAGTTCGTTCACTTGGCAAACCCAACGTTGCTCGGGTTCTGCTTTTGCGATGTGGGACTGAAGCTGGCTTAAATCATCGGTGATCAATGATGCTAAAGGCACAGGGCCGGAAGCACTCGCGACGATGTAGCGCTCAGTGTGGCTGTCATAAAAAGCCAAAAGCTCATCATCCCAATTGACTAAACCTGGCATCGGGCCGCCACCAAAACTGCCTTCACTACCAATGCCATAACGTAGGCCTGACAGTTCTGCTGCTAATTTGGCTTTAGTTTTCACACATTCGAGCGGAGTTTGTTCTCTCGGGATTTCGCCAGAAAATGTGCCTAAAGTGTCGGTGTCAAAGTCAGTCGTCAATTGCAGCTCAAAGCCTAATCCCTTCAACGCTGGCGCAACCAATGGCAATTTTTCATGCTTCGTCAACATGGCGACTCCAGCCGCTATCTCAAGCGTGCTGACAGAGGACAATAAAGCTGAAGAAGATGACATGGATAAACAGACCTTTGGCATTAGCGACACACAGATTTATTATACCGTTTTGTCTGCAATTGAACTAGCGGAGCAAATTTTTAGGATAAAAGGAACAGAGGAAGAAACCGCGACGAATAGCTCGCCGCGGTTGGAGTGAGCTTAAAGCGCCATCAACACAAAACCACCGAAGGCAAGGGCTGCAGCAATTAAGCAATAAGGCAGTTGTGTGACTGCATGCGAAATCAAATCACAACCAGACCCTTGGGCCGCTAATACAGTAGAGTCACTGTAGAAACATGCTTGCGAACCAAATGAAGCTGCAGACAATAACGCACCAATCACCAACGGAATATCAGCATTCACTGATTGAGCCAGTGGCATCACAATTGGAATTGATACTGCAAAAATGCCCCATGATGAGCCAGTGGCAAACGATAAAATTGCCATCGCTAAAAACACGAGGGCAGGTAACATGGCTGCAGTCATGTAAGGGGTTAAATTTTCAATGACAAACTGAGGTAGTAGCATTTTGTCACAGACATCTTTGAAGATAAAAGCTGCGATTACGGTGCTAATGGCTGGCAACATGGTTTTAAAACCATTCATCATGACTTCCATCATTTCGCCAATACTCATCAACTTCTGCGCCGAATAATACACGATGGTGAACAACAGTGTTGCCATGACCCCTTTGAGTACGTCGATTTCAAAATAAATGGTAAATGCGATCAGCATTAACATCGGGACGACAAAGTTATGGAGTTTCCCTTGTTTATTGCCGTGTTCGAACTCTTCTTCGATTGAATGCATCGCATATTCATCACTGGTATGATGCGGCATTTGGCCTGAAGCATGATGATGACCATGAGCTGCCAACGTTGGTTTTTTGCTGTCTGGAGCCAATTCGCAGTCTATTGGTGTCCCTGCTTGGGTTGCCAATTCAGCTTTTTTCATGGGACCAATATCAGGAATGATTTTTAGTGCCAGCAACAACACACATAATAAGGCTAACCAAGGGTAGAACATGTAAGGAATGGCGTTAATGTAAACGCTGATCCCTTTATCTTCCGCAGAAGCTACGCCGTTATCAACCAGCAGACCACCGAAGAATACAGCCCAAGTTGAAATTGGGATAATGACACAAACCGGTGCGGCAGTAGAGTCGACGATATACGCAAGTTTTTGCCGTGAGACTTTGTATTTATCAGTCACCCGTTTCATCGCTTCACCGACCGACAAAGCGTTCAAATAATCATCGATAAAAATAATCATACCTAATATGAAAGTCATGACCATCGATGAACGTGGACCCTTGGCTTTTTGTGCACCAAAACGGCCAAACGCCAGAGCACCACCGGTATGAATGAGTAAACCGATTAAAGGACCAAAACCCCCTACGACATCTAGCTCAAATTCGACTATGTTTCCATCAGACGCTTTAGAAAATAATTCCTTAATTAATTTGCTTGATTGTTCCC
>CAZIPG010000050.1:6558-9723 GCA_964540955.1 uncultured Rheinheimera sp. | reverse complement strand
CAAAGCACCACCGGGGTGAATGAGCAATGAGATTAAAGCACCAAAACCACCGCAAACAAGGATCAACCAACCAATGGTTTCATCTTGCATGACTTTTAAAGAGATGTCGGCAAAAGAAGTTAGAGCATCAATTGGGCTCAGCAGCAATAAGCCTGCAACTGCACCAATAACTAAAGCCAAAATTGGCCGTTTTAACCACACCGCCGTTGCCATTACAACAATTGGTGGAATTAAACTTAACGCGCTGGGTGAATCCATCAGGGGGTTCCTTACAAAAAACGCCAGGTGACTGGTTTTATCGTTACACCACAACCAGCATTCATTAAAATTTGCTGATCGTCTGATTTCACTCGGGCTTAGGCAGATTGTGGCCTGCGGGGCCTTTGTAGTTATTTTTAAATATCCTGCAATCTGCAAGAAATTGCGGTCGGATATGATAGCAAAAAAAACCTGCGCTTCAATCCTTGATCCTGCGCAAAATAGTGCTGAAAGTGTCTAAAAAATAACATTTAGTCAAGACCAATTGCTATTTTGGTAAACCATAGTTAATTATGCTTTATCAACCGTCGCAATTTATGCTTAAGGTTGCGAGTTTTGGGAGCAATACCAGATGGCGAACTGTGAAAAACATTGTGGTTGTAGAGAGCGGCAAACTGCTGAAATCTCTCCGTCAGGCAATGAGAACGCTGCGGGCCCACTACATTTTTGTTCGACTTTTCAGATTGCCAAGATGGATTGTCCTGCCGAAGAGCGTCTGATCCGGATGGCTTTCTCGCAACTCTCAGGCCCTTATCACCTAGAATTCGACTTAGCTGCGCGCAAGCTAAGTATTTTCCATCAAGATGAAGTGTCGATTTTTAGCCGTGTACTTGCACCGCTTCAACTGGGCGAAACTTTGTTGCATACCGAGCGAGTCGAAGCCATTGCTTACGCCAAAGCCAGTGCTGTTGCCAAAGAAAGTAAAATGCAAACCCGGGTTTTACTCATTTTGCTAATGATTAATGCGGTAATGTTTGGTATCGAAGCAATCGTTGGTTTTATTGCTCATTCATCAGGCTTAATTGCTGACTCTATCGATATGTTTGCTGATGCCGCAGTGTATGGTATTGCCCTCTATGCGGTTGGTCGGGCAGCGCAATGGCAATGGCAAGCGGCCCGAGTGGCCGGTTGGCTGCAACTTGGGTTAGCTATCTTCGTATTGCTGGATATTGGTCGGCGCATGTTGGGGCAGGCCGAGCCCGTTTCTGGATTAATGATGGTCATGGCCGCAGTAGCCATGATTGCAAATATAATTTGTTTGCTGTTATTACGTCCGCATCAACACCACGGGGTCCACATGCAGGCCAGTTATATCTTTTCTACCAATGATGTATTGCTTAATGCCGGCGTAATCATAGCAGGGGGCGCGGTTTGGTGGACAGGGCAGGCATGGCCAGATTGGCTGATTGGTGGTCTGATTGCAACCCTAGTAGCGCTGAGTGCGAAGCGTATTTTTGCATTAAAGCCACTCAAGTAAACTGCGACATTCATTGAATCGAACCAGCCAGCCATTTTTAGTTGGTTTTATGAGGGTTGCTTGCCTTTGCTAAGTTTGAAGGCTTAGTTCGAATCTGGCTTGCCATGATGAAGCCATGCAGTTATGAACACTGTCGCCACTAAAAAAACGCTTGAAACCCAGAGGCAAGCATCGAGCCCGCCGATTTGGTAAACAAATCCCGAGAGCACAGTGCCGATTAAACGCCCCATCGCATTGGCCATGTAATAAAAGCCTACATCCAGTGAAACGCCATCGCGTCCAGCCATGCTGACGATTAAATAACTATGCAGTGATGAATTTACCGCAAACACAGCGCCAAAGATCATTAGGCCTATCAGCAAAACCCACAATAAGCTTGGCAAAAATACCATGCCAATTGCGATCCCTGCTGGAATGGCGCAGAGCGCCATCGACCAACCGAGAGCAGCAAATGCTCCTGGAACTTGGCCTTGTTTTTTTCCAGTTAAATGAGGGGCAAATGCTTGCACTGCACCATAACCAATCACCCATAAGGCCAAAAAGCTGCCAATCGCGGTTTGGCTCCATTGAAATTGGCTGGCGAGGTATAAGGGGAGGGCAATCACAAACCAGACATCACGCGCGCCAAATAAAAACAGTCGGGCAGCGGAGAGTTTATTAATCGCTGCACTTTTTGAAAACAGATCTTTGAATTTAGGTTTGAATTTACTTTTACCGAGATCTTTTTTCAGCAAAAACAAACTGAGTAGCCAAATGCCAGCAAGCACAGCAGCCATAGCGCCAACAGCGCCCTGAAAGCCAAACTGTGCTAACAGTAAACCACCTAAAAAGAAACCCACGCCTTTGAGGGCATTTTTTGAGCCGGTCAGGATAGCCACCCACTTGTACAAAGCGCCTTGGGCATCTTCAGGTAACAGCAGTTTTAGCGAACTCTTCGCGCTCATTTTATTGAGATCTTTGGCGATGCCCGACAATGCCTGGGCCGCCATCACCCAAACCACAGTCAGCATTGAGGTTGGCACCAGCAGCATCGAAAGCGCCATGACTTGCAACAATAAGCCGATATTCATAGTTTTATTGAGGCCAATCCGCGCGCCGAGCCAGCCACCCACTAGATTGGTGATAACACCAAACAGTTCATAAAACAAAAACAATGACGCAATCGCCAGTGGGCTGTAACCGAGGCTATAAAAATGCAGGACGACTAACATCCGCAGGGCACCATCAGTTAAGGTAAAGGCCCAGTAATTCCCAGTGACAATCATGTATTGACGCAGGGCATTGTTGTTGAATGTTGCTGACATGGAATTCATATCCAATTATTTGTTTTATGAAACAGTAGCCGTGAGAAATGCCATATCACGACTACCGTTGTTGGCGCTTAAAGCTCAGTAATCCAAGGTTTGCTGTTAGCTAAGATCAGCCAAGCCCACTAATTTAGCCAGCTCAACTGTGCGGTTGGCATAACCCCACTCGTTGTCATACCAAGCGTAGATTTTCACTTGCGTGCCATTCACTACCATAGTTGATAACGCATCGATGACGCTAGAACGTGGGTCGGTTTTGTAATCGACTGAAACCAGCGGGCGCTCTTCATACCCCAAGATGCCCTTGAGCGCACCATCGGCGGCAGCTTTCAGCAGTTGGTT
>CAZIPG010000050.1:3039-6548 GCA_964540955.1 uncultured Rheinheimera sp. | reverse complement strand
CCACTGTGGTGGCGCGTTCAACTTCAAACACGCAGTCAGTTAATGAAGCATTGGCTAGTGGCACGCGCACCGCATGGCCGTTTAAGCGGCCTTTCAGTTCTGGGAAAATCTCGGTAATTGCAGTGGCTGAACCCGTGGTGGTCGGAATTAAACTGGCACCACAGGCGCGGGCGCGGCGTAAATCCTTGTGCGGGGTGTCCAAAATCGACTGGGTATTGGTTAAATCATGGATAGTGGTGATGGCACCATGTTTGATGCCCAAGGATTCATGAATAACCTTGACCACAGGTGCTAAGCAGTTGGTGGTGCAACTGGCGGCAGTAACAATCCGGTGTTGCTCTTTGTTGTACAGCTGCTGATTGACACCCATCACCACGTTGAGTACACCCGCTTCTTTCACCGGCGCACTGACCACCACACGTTTCACGCCTTGCGCTAAATAGGCTTCCAGCACGGCTTTGCTTTTCATTTTGCCTGAGCATTCAATCACGATGTCACAACCTGACCAGTCGGTATCCGTGATGGTTTTGTAGTGACTGACGGCAATCTGTTTGCCGTTGATGACGATGCTGTTTTCAGTGTGGGTTGCCTCATGCACCCAGCGGCCATGCACCGAATCAAAATTCAGCAGATGAGCAAAAGTTGCGGCATCACCGGCGGGGTCATTGATGCGGATAAATTCAAATTCCGGCCAGTCAAAAGCAGCGCGAAGTGCTAAACGGCCGATGCGGCCAAAACCGTTGATCCCTACTTTAATCGTCATGAGATTTCCTTAAAATTAACAAGAGTTAGCGCTTGGCCAACTGGATGAAATATTCCTGATGCGCAGGTAAACTAAGCGCATAAGGCCGCAAGGTTTGCACAGACTTTTTGACAGATTCTGGTGCTTGGCCCCGCTCTAACAAAATCTGTGCAGCCATCAAGCCAGTGCGACCAGAGCCGCCTTTGCAATGAATGGCCACGGTTTTGCCTGCATCCAGCAGTTGATGCACCAACGGGCTAGCTTGTTGCCAAGCGGCGGCGAAATCAGCAAGCGGCGCATGGTCATCTTCAATCGGGCAATGAAACCATTGCAGCCCATGGGCATTCACCTGAGCACCTAAATCAGCAACCTGCAAGCTTTCAAGTTCTGACACCGGATTCAGCGAAATCACTGCCGCGGCACCAGCTTGCTGCAGTGTGTTGAGCGCTTCAGCGATGGATGTGCCTTTGGTGCCTGGGCAAGGGGTAAAAATCAGGCATGCCGCAGCTTGAGAGTCAAGCGGTAATAAGTCAAATGGATGAGACATCAACTTTCCTCCAGATTAAATTGTTTAGATCAAATATGTGTCTGAGCAACATTCCATGAGATAGATAAAATGAGTGACAGGAACGCACTAATTATGACCAATAGAAATCTTGACCATCACTCACAATCCCCTTTAGCAACAAGCTTTTGCTCGTTCAGGCCTCTCACCCATGGCACATAAATTGTTTAATAACGGCGCCACCATCGCTAAATTTTGTTGCTGAGTTTGTGCAATCGTCTCGAGTGCCCATGTCGGTAGTTCAGGATTAAGCCGATAAAACACCCATTGTCCTTGGCGTCTATCGAGCAGCACTTTCGCGTTTCGCAGCATGGCAAGATGACGGGAAATTTTCGGCTGCGATAAGTTCAAGGCTGAAGTGAGCTCGCATACACACAACTCTTGCTCTTGTTGGATCAGCAACAAAGTGGATAGACGAGTGTCATCAGCCAGCAGTTTAAAAAAATCGACGGGAGTTATAAGTGCCGAAGCAGGCGAGTTTTCAATGCTGAGGGCGCTATTGGCAGTGGTCGATGCAGACATAATCACCTTAAAATATGAAATTCCATATATGTGAATTATTATATATATGAAATTTCATATGTCAATCGTCAGTGATGGCATGCCTTGAGAGCTGCGACTGTTGCCATACTTAAGGGGGAGGCTTGGCTATTTTTGGCGGTGATCAGCATCACTGGAATTTGATAATGGTATTTTTGCGGCAAAATTGCTTTGAATTGGCCTTTTTCCACCCAGTAATTAGCAAAATGCTCCGGTAAATAGCCAATGAATTGACCAGATAGGATTAAGTGAGCAATGCCCTCATCATGATAAGCCGTGGCGCTGTGTTGATAATTTAACCCGTCATTGCGGCTGTCTTTATCGCGCAGATAGTTACTTGAGACGACTTCTGCTTTAGCCAGTAGTGCTTTGATTTGCGCTTCAGGGCAGTCGAACAAGGCATGGCCGCTAGCGCAGTATAAATAGTTGGTTTCGTTGTAGAGCGGCACATAATCCAAGCCGCGAATTGGATGGCGACTGACGCCAATACCGACCAGTGAACGCCCATTCGCCACTGCCGTTTCTACTTCACGCGCTTCACAAACGTGGATTTCAAATTGCAGGGTGTCGCTCTTGGATTTGAGGTTGGCAATGGCAGCGGCCACTTTGCAGCGTGGATCGCTGACCAAGGTGTCGATAATAGCAATAGTGACGCGGCCCGACAGTTGTTGCTTGGAGCTAGCGACCGTATTGGCAAAGGTATCGCACTGCTGCAACAGTGCCAGCGACGCTTGATAGGTGATGCGCCCAGCTTCGGTCAGTTCAAAACCACTGCGACCACGCTTGCATAAAGTGACGCCTAAGCGAATTTCTAAATCTGCTAAGTGGCTGCTGATTGTCGAACGGCCAATATTCAAGCGTGATTCCGCCGCGGATAATCCACCCGACTCCACAATAGTGACGAATATTCGGATCAACTTTAAATCAACGTCTTGCACTTGCATCTACTGAATTTCCTTAGATTTTTCACCAGAGAGAAAGATCAACCTGAACAAGTTTTTTAGTTCGGTAAAATCGGAATAAGTGTCGATGATTATGTATTTATAAAACTTCGGCCGCAAGTTAGCATTCAGCATACTCGGGTAATTTCCGGCAAATAGTTGGTTTTGCGCTAGGCTACAACTGCCTAGGGTTGATGCGAATGAGGGTGAACATGACATTTAAATATGGGATAGATCATTTAGATTTAGCAACGGTTAATGCCATTGCTGCTGGCCAAGTGCAGGCAATCTTGTGCCCAGATGCGATTGCCAAAATTAACGAAAGTCGGCGTTGTGTCGACCATATGGCGGCATCAGACAAAGCGATTTATGGCATTAATACTGGTTTTGGCCCACTGTGCGATACACAAATTTCCCCTGCTGAAACTGCACTGTTGCAGAAAAACCTACTGATCACCCATGCTGTCGGTGTCGGCGAACCGATTGCCAAAGCCATTTCCAAGTTGATGCTGATCACCAAAGTGCATGCATTAAGCCAAGGTTTTTCTGGTGTGCGTTTAGCGGTGGTCGAGCGCATGTTGAAATTTATTGAACTTGATTTAATTCCTGTCGTGCCCGAGCAAGGCTCGGTTGGCGCTTCTGGCGATTTAGCGCCGTTATCGCATTTGTTTCTGCCATTGATTGGTGAGGGCGAATTTTGGGCCAAAGGCGATAGCCCAGC
>CAZIPG010000050.1:0-3029 GCA_964540955.1 uncultured Rheinheimera sp. | reverse complement strand
ATCGAGCTCCAAGCCAAAGAAGGCTTAGGCCTGATTAACGGCACCCAATTTATTTTGTCCCATGCCATTACCGCCCTGACCAAAATGCAATATCTGCTTGATTTAGCGGATGTGGCAGGCGCCATGAGCATCGAAGGCATGCAGGGCAGTGGTTCGCCATTTCGCCCTGAGTTGCATGAAATTCGGCCATTTCCTGGCAATATCGAAGTGGCTGCGCGGATGCGTCGGTTATTTAAAGATTCGCAAAATATGGCCTCGCATAGTGGCTGTGCGCGAGTGCAAGATCCGTATTCACTGCGCTGTATTCCGCAAGTACATGGCGCTTCCCGCAATGCGTTTAATCACTTAAAACAGTTAGTGGAAATCGAGATGAACTCGGTGACGGATAATCCGATTGTGATCAGTCAAGAAGAGGCTTTATCAGGTGGCGGCTTCCATGGTCAGCCACTGGCTATGGTGCTAGATTACACCTCTATTGCCGCGGCTGAACTTGGCAATATTTCTGACCGTCGCTGTTATTTGTTACTCGAAGGCCTGCATGGCTTACCGCGGTTGTTAACCAAAGCTGGCGGCCTGAACTCCGGCATGATGATCCCGCAATACACCACGGCAGCACTCGTGACAGAGAACAAATCCTTGTGCTTCCCACCGTCGGCCGACAGCGTACCAACCTCGATGGGACAAGAAGATCACGTGTCGATGGGCAGTATTTCAGGGCGTAAACTCAACCAAATTTTAGGCAATTTAGAGAAAATTTTAGCCATCGAACTGATGTATGCCGCACAAGCGATTGACTTCCGGCGTCCACATACTTGCTCGGATCTCATCGAAGAAAATCATGCGATTATCCGCGCGAAAGTCGCCAAATTGGAAGAAGATCGGTTATTGAAGCCGGACATCGATGCCATGATTAAGTTGGTACGCACGCAGGCGTTCCATGTGGCTTTTGACCTAAGCAGCGCAGCGAATTAAGGAAGGGGATTGCCATGATGACATTTCAACAACAAGTTGCAGAAGGGATCCCGGCCCAGTTGCCAGCAGTGAAGCCTTATCCCGCGGATGCGAACCGCGCCCCGAAACGCAAGGATATTTTAACCAAGGCGGAAAAGCAGCTGGCGGTGCGCAATGCCCTGCGTTATTTTCCTGCCGACTGGCATGCGGAGCTTGCCGTTGAGTTCGCCCGTGAGCTGAATGATTTTGGCCGCATTTATATGTACCGCTTTAAACCAGATTATGCCATTAAAGCGCGGCCAATCAGTGATTATCCAGCCAGATGCCAACAAGCAGCAGCCATTATGCTGATGATTGATAACAATTTAGATCCTGCTGTCGCCCAACATCCTGAAGAATTGATTACTTACGGCGGTAATGGCGCTGTTTTCCAAAATTGGGCGCAATATCGCCTGACGATGAAATATTTAAGTGAGATGGCCGCAGACCAAACGCTGCATATGTATTCAGGTCATCCGATGGGGTTGTTCCCTTCTTCAATTGAAGCGCCACGTGTGGTGGTGACCAACGGCATGATGATCCCGAATTACTCCAAGCCCGATGATTGGGAACGGTTTAACGCATTGGGCGTGACGCAATACGGCCAAATGACGGCGGGTTCCTTCATGTACATCGGGCCGCAAGGCATTGTGCATGGCACCACTATCACAGTGATGAATGCATTTCGAAAAGTACTGCCCAAGGGCGAAAGTCCCAAAGGTAAAATCTTTTTAACCGCCGGCCTTGGTGGCATGAGCGGTGCCCAGCCTAAAGCGGGCAATATTGCCAACTGCATTACGGTGTGCGCGGAAGTCAACCCAAAAGCGGCGACAAAACGCCATCAACAAGGCTGGGTCGATGAGCTGATTGACAACCTACCGACCTTGATTACCCGAGTCAAACAAGCGCAAGCCGAGCAAGAAGTGGTTTCGATTGCTTATATTGGGAACGTGGTTGATGTGTGGGAAGCCTTTGATGAGCATGGTATTTTTGTACATTTGGGGTCAGATCAAACCTCATTACATAACCCATGGTCGGGTGGCTATTACCCGGTGGGTGTGAGTTATGATGAAGCCAACCGTTTAATTCGCGAAGAGCCTGAGCTGTTCAAAGCGAAAGTTCAAGAAACACTGAAACGCCATGCCGCCATCGTCAATAAACACACGGCCAAAGGCACTTATTTCTTTGATTATGGCAATGCGTTTTTATTAGAAGCCTCGCGCGCTGGGGGCGATGTGATGGCGCAAAACGGCATCGACTTCAAATATCCTTCTTATGTGCAAGATATTTTAGGCCCGATGTGCTTTGACTATGGTTTTGGTCCATTCCGCTGGGTTTGTACTTCGGGCAAAGCAGCCGACTTGGATAAAACCGATGCGATTGCTGCAGAGGTGCTCAAACGCTTGATGGCCCAAGCGCCGGCAGAAATTCAGCAGCAAATGCAAGACAACATCACGTGGATTTTAGACGCAAAACAAAACAAACTGGTAGTTGGCTCACAGGCACGGATTTTATACGCGGATGCAGAGGGCCGAGCAGAAATCGCGCAAGCCTTCAACGAGGCGATAGCCCGCGGCGAGATTGGCCCAGTAGTGCTTGGCCGTGACCATCATGATGTCAGCGGCACTGATTCACCATTCCGCGAAACCTCCAATATTTATGACGGCAGTCGCTTTACTGCGGACATGGCCATTCATAACGTGATTGGCGACAGCTTCCGCGGTGCAACCTGGGTGTCTATCCACAACGGCGGTGGCGTCGGTTGGGGCGAAGTGATGAACGGCGGCTTTGGCATGTTGCTGGATGGTTCAGCGGAAGCATCCAACCGCTTAAAGTCGATGCTGTTCTTCGACGTCAACAACGGCATCGCCCGCCGCAGCTGGGCACGCAATCAGGAAGCGGATTTTGCCATCCGTCGCGAAATGGCTCGCACACCAAAATTGCAAGTGACATTGGCGAATCGGGTGGATGATGAGTTGTTGAATCAACTTCCTTTCTAAGTTATTGTTATCTAATAATGAATTGAGTCATTAAAATGT
>CAZIPG010000049.1:0-17207 GCA_964540955.1 uncultured Rheinheimera sp. | reverse complement strand
CCCCGGCTCCCCCCGCTATGGCAGCTTCCCGGAACTAAAACAGCTCAGACTGGACTTGCAGAAGATTTGAGCCCTGGCAGTATCGAAAAATTAGTGACCTCGGATGATTTAGCATTTAGAGCAACATTTACTGGGCCAAAACCACAACAGCGAGACCTCTATTGGCGGGCAAAAATTTACAGTCGGTTTGACGGACAGACTTGGCATAGTGAACGCAGTGGCCAACCTATGCCAAGCGCGCACCAACCCCCACTATGGCACTATTCGGTGATTGCCGAGCCTCATCTTCAACGAGTGCTGTTTTCACTGGGGCACAGCACAATTGAACAAGGGTTAGTGCAACTCACGGCAAATAACTTAGTGAGAGCCCAACAGCTGGTCACCCAGCGTTTCAGTTATCAAATGGCGAGTAATAACCAAGCAATTCCAGGCGTTGCAGAACCAGCCATCAATTTAAAATTGCCTTTAGGCAATGCCAAAGCAAGAGCATTCGCACAGTCACTGAAAAGCCAAGGCTCGCCTGAAGCGATGGTGGCGGTAATAGCACATCATTTCAAACAAAATGGCTATACCTACACATTGTCGCCTCCCGCACTTTCGGGCGAGCAGATAGATCAGTTCCTATTTGAAACAAAGGCTGGTTTTTGTAGCCATTATGCCAGTGCAGCCGCCTTTTTGTTGCGAGCAGCCGGTGTGCCCGCTCGTATTGTGGGTGGTTATCTCGGTGGCGAGTGGCAAGATAAGCAAAATTATTTGCAAGTTTTGCAACGTGATGCCCATGCTTGGGTGGAATACTACCACGATGGCTTTTGGTATCGATTTGATCCAACCGCAGTGGTCGCGCCAGATCGATTAGAAAATGGCTTAGATACTGTGCTCAATGACGCTGAATTGTCATTGCTCAATCAAAATTGGGTGAAGCAGTCGAGCATCGCTTTGTTCCTGATGCGCAAATTAGACGATTTAGATTTTTACTGGTCTAAATGGGTCATCGCCTTTAATGAACAGCAACAATCAAGCCTATTACAAAGCCTCAAAGCCAGTTTGGCCGAATTATCAATGACTACTGTGTTGAAGATTATCGGTTATACCCTGTTAGGCGGTGCTGTTCTGATGTTGGGGCGCTGGTGGTTTTTACGCCAAAAAATTACTGACAGTGAAAAGCTGTTTCAACCCATATTCCAAATCATACCGAAACTGGCTGGTGAAACAAACCAGCAATATCTTGCGCGTTTAGCCGAGCAATACCCAGCAACAAAAGACCTTTGTAGTGCAGTGTCAGAAAGTTACCAACGTTGGATTTTCGGCAATGATCGAAAAGAGGCGCGACACTGCTGGCGACTGATGCGCCAGCTGGTGCAAGCGAATAAAAAATAAATTAAGGGGTTAAAATTCTTAAGGCTGATTGCACATGCTCTGCGCAATTTCTTCCTAATTCAGTCAGATAGCCACCGTCATGTTGAGTGATTAAACCTTTTTGATACAGTCGCTCAATAGCAGCTTTACTCTCTACAGTTGCGTCTTTGTGCGCCTTGATCCCCTCGAGCGAAGTATCAAGATTGAACAGATTTAGGATGCGGATTTCTTCATTCAATTCAGCGTTAAATGGCATAGTCTTTCCTTATCTTTTTATTATCTCAACCATAGACTTGATTTACATGAAATGCCAATACTGAAGGCTTATCCATGATTAATTGGCGTTGGTGCCGCTTTTGACATGACGACACCTACACCTTAGGCATTTTAGTTAAGTTCCTCATCACGCCAAAACTTGGTGCCTTTGATCGTTGCCTGCAGGGCTAAACCAGATTCTGTCAGTTGATAAATTGTGATGTTATCCACGGTAATTTCACCACCAATGGCATCGCCTTTCTCTTGCGCTTTAGCTGCTGCATCTAATTGTCCACCAAAAGCCCAACCATCATCGACAAAGCGTTTTAACGCTGCCGGAGTGTGGAACACAAAGACTAAACGATAGTCTTTTGCGCCTAAGCCAAAACCGACGCCAACCTCGCCCATTTTCATATAGGTCACTTGGCCATTATTGCCATGCACTACACCATAACCGCCACCGGCACTGGCGATAATTAAGTTCACGTTGGCATTACTGAACACTGCATAGCCTGCTGCTCGTTCTATGGTGTCAGCCGCATAAGGTTTATCTTTGTATAACCGATTCAATGTGGTTGCCCGCATTTCATCAATCGAGTTTTTACGCGCTTCAATTGAATTATTTTGTGAATTGGTGCTGGCACATCCCAACAACCCTAAACTGACCATCAAGACTGCAATATAGCGAATCATCCTCAACTCCTTTTTTGTAATTATCTGATTACATTAACAGTTAGCAAAAATCGGATCAAACATATCAACGTCTGACCCAGCACAAACAGAAAAGTTTCTATTCAGAAATCAATCAGCTGAAAAAAATAAACCCTCGATTACCGAGGGTTTACGTTTACTTAAGCTATATCAACGCATCTCACGCAGTGCTGCGATCCGTTTTTCTAGCGGCGGATGTGTCAGGAATAACTCAGATTTGGCAGGCTTATTCGCGATACCGAACGCCATTAAAGAACCCTCTAACTGACTTTCATGGTTATGTTTAAGGCGCTCTAAAGCGGCAATCATTTTTTGCGGTCCGACTAAGCTTGCTGCCCCTGCATCAGCGCGGTATTCACGCTGACGGGAGAACCAACGCACAATTGGGGTTGCCAACCAACCAAATAACAACTCCAGCGCCATCACCGTCAACATATAACCAATGCCATGGCTTTGCTGACCTTCTTCGTTGTTGTTATTGCCGTTGAGTACACTGGCAATGACCCGCGCGATAAAGATCACAAAGGTATTCACCACACCTTGGATTAAGGTTAAAGTTACCATATCGCCATTGGCAATATGCGAAACTTCATGGGCAAGCACAGCTTCAACTTCCTCTTCCCGCATGTTTCGTAACAAACCGGTGCTCACGGCAACTAACGCTGAATTTCGGTTCATGCCTGTTGCAAATGCATTCATTTCAGGCGAATCGTATATTGCGACCTCAGGCATGCCAATACCAGCTTGCTGAGCTTGACGTTGTACTGTGGTGTATAACCAGTGCTCAGTCGAATTGCTTGGTTTTTCAATAACCACAGCACCTGTTGCTCTTTTCGCCGCAGATTTTGACATCGCCAAAGAAATAAACGAACCGCCAAAGCCGAATACGGCGGCTATCAACAACATGCCCCCCATGCTGCTACTGTTGACGCCAAAAATCTTAAATAAAATACTGAGGGTGATAGATAACACCACCATCACCGCGAGGTTCGTAAGAATAAACAGCGCGACACGTTTCATAAAATACACTCCAATCGACAACTTCTGTGCTTAGTATGTATGGGCTTTCAAGCTTTTTTCAATTACCATTCGTCGAACAATTGTCACCAATTATCACGATTTTTCAGTTTTCTGACTGCTTATACGTTGGCTTCAGGCAAAGGATTTAACGCCATGATGAATTTATTACTGCTGAGTAGTTCTCGCGCCCACAATAGTGAGTATTTGGCCCCCAATCTGCAACAGATCGATGAATTCTTGGGTTCCATACGTTCTTTGTTATTTATTCCCTATGCAGGCGTACGCATTCAGTACGATGATTATCAAGCGATGGTGCAAACTGCGCTGGCTCCGCTCGGGATTAAAGTCGATAGCAGCCATCACTATGACAATCCCGCTTCAGCAGTCGCCAACGCGAATGCCATTTGCGTCGGTGGCGGCAATACGTTTGTGCTGTTACAAAAACTTTATGAGCTGGGTTTAGTTGCAGCCATTCGGCACAAAGCCCTGCAAGGAACGCCCTATTTAGGCTGGAGCGCGGGGGCAAATATTGCGGGTCTCACTATTCGCACCACCAATGATATGCCTATTGTGGCCCCACCCAGCTTTGATGCATTGAACTTAATACCGTTTCAACTGAACCCGCACTACACCGATTTTGTGCCCGCTGGTTTTCACGGCGAAACAAGGGATATGCGCTTGGCAGAATTTATGGCGGTCGATCCACTGACTCCGATTATCGGTTTGCCCGAAGGGTGTGCACTGCGCCGCCAAGGGGCTAATTTACAATATATTGGCGATGAACCGGCCCGTTTGTTTAAGCATGGCGCGAAAGAGATGATTGCCGCCAATACCGACTTGTCTTCTCTCTTAAGCCGCTAGTTTAAAAAGCCCAACTGCAATAGCAAGTGAGGGCAATCCCAAGAGAGAGCAATCAAAAGCCACATCGTCAGTCGGATTTTTAAGACTGACGAGCGGCATTTGCCGAAATAAATGCTTGGGCAAGTTGTAAAGACTGCTCGGCAGTTGCACCTTGCGCTTGATGAGGCAGTACAGATAATAGCGGGATCGGCAAACGCGCAGTTAAATCTGCCAAGTTCTCCTCAAATTTCAACATATCCGCATCAATTTGATTGGCAACCCAGCCAATCAATGGTACGCCAGCTCGCTCTAACTCGCGATATGTCAGCATGGTATGATTCAAACAGCCCAATTTCATGCCGACAACCAATAAAACCGGCCATTGTTGCTGTGCGACGATATCGGCCAAATAGCTCGTTGGCGAAATAGGGAGTAACCATCCGCCAGCGCCTTCAATCAAACGATAATCCGCAGGAATGTGCTGAAGGCTTTGGATCCAAGCATGCAGTTGCTCTTGATTGATAGTGCCCACTAGATGGGGGGCACAAGGTTCTTGCAATAAAATTGGATTCACTTGCGGATATGGCAACATCTCGCTGCTTGCACGCCGCAAGCAAACCGCATCCGAATTTAGCCCAGTATCATCCACGCCTGCTGCGATGGGTTTGAACCCATACACTTTGAATTGGAGTTGCCGAAGTCCGTGCAATAAGGCCTGACTGACATAAGTTTTCCCAGCATCAGTATCAGTGCCAGTGACAAAGAAATTGCCAGCATTCATCGTTTGACTCCAACCAGCATGAACACTTGATAGCTGAGTGGCAGCCCCAGTGCTGTCCGATTTTTTTCATATACCCTGGCAAAGGCTTGCCAGCGACTTTTACCGCCCAATCCTTGTGGTTTTTTCTCAGTATAATTGGCACCAATTTGTTTAAACTCTCGGGAGAGACTCATGACATCAGGAAAAAATACCTGATAAGTTCGCTGCTGCACTTGCAGATCAAAACCGGCAGCTTGAGCTGCGGCTAAGACTTGCGCAGTTGGCAAAAACGCCAATTGCGGTGCTTGCTCACCAAGTTGGTGCCAAGCTTGATTAAACTCTTGCATACTTTCTTCAACCAACGTACTTAATGCCATGATGCCGCCTGGCTTAAGCACCCGCGCAATTTCCGCAAAAACTGCCTGAGGAGCATCCGACCATTGCAGCATTAGCGAGCTAAATACTTGATCCACGCTATTTGCCGCCAAGGGGATACTGGCTGCGTCCGCTTGAATAAATTGCGAGGCCACACCAGTTTGCTGGGCCTTCGCAAGCATGGCAGGACTTAAATCCAAAGCGATGATGTCATCGCAATGCGTCAACAAATTATGATGAAACCACCCCGGCCCACAGCCAAGATCTAACAACACTTGATGAGTTTGCCGCGCCAATATTTGCTCATGAGTTTGACTAAACGCCAGTGTGTGTAAGCGTTGCTGCAATAAATGCTGCAAATCGTGGGCAACGTCACGCTGCAGGGTGGCTCCCTGCAAATAAGTCGTGGCAGCTTTGTCAAAGCACTGCTGAACCCCCAACAAAAACGGCGTATTTCGAATGGTCGCATGTCGCGAAATTATTGCGCTTGCTGTAGTGCTTGCATCAGACACTGCAAATCCTCTTTGGTATGACTCGTCGATAAGGTAATGCGCAGGCGCGCTTGGCCCTGTGGCACTGTAGGAGGCCGTATGGCAGTGACCCAAATCCCTGTATGTTTTAGTTGCTGACTCAATCGCATGGCTTGTTGGCTGTCACCCACCAACAAAGGTTGAATGGCACTGCTTGAAGGCAATACCTTGAGCTGATAATGAATCGCAAGCTGACGAAAATATTCAATATTTTCCCTCAATTTGTCACGTCGCCATTGTTCGCGACGACAGGCGTCGACGGCCAAGCGCACCGCTTCGGCTTGGGCTGGCGGCAATGCGGTGCTGTAGATGTAGTGGCGAGAAGTCTGGCGCAAATATTCAATAGTGTCTGCATCCGCTGCCAAAAAGCCACCATGGGCACCGAGTGCTTTGCCAAAATTCGCCATCAAACATTGCAGTTGCTGATTGCAAAGGCCTTGGGCGCTCATTGTTCCTGCGCCTTCAGGGCCATGTACCCCAAGTCCATGCGCATCATCTAATAACACTGGAATATGCGCGGGCTGACAGATGGCGAACAGCTGAGTTAAATCAGGAGAATCGCCATCCATGCTAAACACACCTTCCGTCGCAACAACCGACTTTGCCAAGGGCGCACTGATGATCCGTTGTAAAGAGGCGAAATCATTATGCAGAAAGCGTTTATAGCCACGCTTATCCTGACTAGAAAGCATGGTAGCAGCATCAATCATCGAAGCATGCGACAGTTTATCGAGCACCAAGGTTTCATCAGCGCCAACTAAACCAGCAATCATGGCTTGATTCGCGGCAAACCCTGAGCTGAATAACAGCACAGCTTCTACATGCAGCCAATCACACAGCGTTTCCGATAAACGTTGATGCACTGGATGAAAGCCTGTCACTAACGGCGATCCGGTACTGCCAGAACCGAACTGCAACATGGCTTCCGCTTGACCTGCACGCAATTGTGGATCTGTTGCCAACCCGAGGTAATCATTGCCAGAAAAATTTAAATATTCACGGCCATCCACTTTCAGCCTGCCATAACTGAGCGGCTCTACCACTGAGGTCGTTCGAAAAAGCCCATTCGCCCGGCGAGCATCAAGCCATTGCAGCATCTGCGCTTTTTGCATAACGACCTACAGCCTCAGAAATTAGAAAGGTTCAACGCGGGCCAAACTAGACAGCCGCATGATAAAGCTGAGGTTTTTCGGCATCACTAATCGCTTCAGCCAAAGCTGCGACATGCGCTTCATCCGAAACATCATGGCGTTGCTCTGGCACTAACCCTAATTTGGCGAACAATTTCATATCGGCATCTGCTTCAGGATTTTCGGTGGTCAGTAACTTATCACCATAGAAAATTGAGTTTGCACCCGCCATGAAACAAAGCGCTTGCATCTGTTCATTCATCCGCGTGCGACCTGCCGATAAACGGACATGGCTCTTTGGCAGCATAATACGCGCGACTGCGATGGTCCGAATAAACTCAAAACCGTCCAAATCGTCCACGTTTTCCAGCGGCGTCCCGGCAACTTTAACCAACATATTGATTGGCACGCTTTCAGGATGAACTGGCAAATTGGCAATTTGACGTAATAAAGCGGAACGATCGTTGGCCGATTCGCCCATGCCCACAATACCACCACAGCAGACCTTCATTCCGGCATCACGGACATGACTCAAAGTATCAAGGCGATCTTGATAAGTGCGAGTGGTAATAATTTCACCGTAAAATTCTGGAGAGGTATCTAAGTTGTGGTTGTAATAATCAAGACCCGCTTGCGCTAAATCCATCGCTTGATCGGCTGTTAATTTGCCAAGGGTCATACAGGTTTCTAAGCCCATATTTTTAACCCCTTTGATCATTTCCATCAAATACGGCATGTCACGCTCTTTCGGGTTGCTCCAAGCAGCGCCCATACAGAAGCGGCTTGCGCCTTTATCGAGCGCAGCCTTGGCTTGAGTTAACACTTTCTCGACTTCCAATAACCGTTCGCGCTCAAGACCTGTATTGTAGTGACCACTTTGCGGACAATATTTACAATCCTCTGCGCATGCTCCCGTTTTAATCGATAACAAAGTACTAACCTGTACTTCATTCGGCCGAAAGTTAGCGCGATGAACTAGTTGTGCTTGAAACATCAATTCATTAAACGGCAGTGCAAACAGTGCGTTAACTTCTTCCAGCGACCAATTGTGACGAACAACCGATTGAGCGTGCATAAATTTCCTTGAAAGCCCGACTTGGCATTGTGAATTCAATCATTTGTCGCTAGTCTAGCGCCGGACGGTGCGAAGTCAACGCTTACCAGTTTACTAAGTTTACTACAGGCTATTTTATGACCATCGATTTAACTTTTGACCGCGAGCATATTTGGCATCCTTATACTTCATTACAAAAGCCGTTACCGGTCTATCCGGTGGTTAGCGCTGCAGGTTGCCGATTAACCCTTGAAAATGGTCAGACTTTAATTGATGGCACCTCTAGTTGGTGGTCAGCGGTGCATGGCTACAATCATCCCGTTCTTAACGAAGCGGTGAGCACACAACTGACCAAAATGAGTCATGTCATGTTTGGCGGCATCACGCACCAGCCTGCGGTCGACTTAGCCAAACAGCTCTGCCAAATGCTCCCGCCCTCACTTAATAAAGTTTTTTTTGCTGACAGTGGTTCAATTGCCGTTGAGGTTGCCATCAAAATGGCGTTGCAATATCGGTTATCCCAAGGACAAACAGCGAAAACTAAAATCTTGAGTTTTTGCAAGGCCTACCACGGCGATACCTTTGCAGCCATGTCGGTCTGTGATCCGCATGATGGCATGCATCATATTTTCCGCTCACAGCTCATCCAACAACTTTTTGCCCCGGCGCCAATCAGCACCTTCGCGGGCGAATGGCATGAACAAGATGCGCTGAGTTTAAGGGCTTTGTTCCTTGCTCATCATCATGAAATGGCGGCTCTCATCATCGAGCCAATTTTGCAAGGCGCTGGCGGCATGCGGATGTACCATCCCAACTTTTTGCGTGTGTGCCGAGCACTTTGCGATGAGTTTGATGTGTTGCTGATCGCCGATGAAATTGCCACGGGTTTTGGCCGCACCGGCGAACTGTTTGCTTGTCATCATGCGCAAGTGGTGCCAGACATCATGTGTTTAGGCAAAGCCTTGAGTGGCGGTTATATCACACTGGCCGCTACGATTTGCTCAGAAAAAGTGGCCGAGGGCATTGCGAAAGGCCAAGCACCAGCGTTAATGCACGGCCCTACATTTATGGCCAATCCGCTGGCGTGCGCGGTTGCCTTGGCCAGTACCCAAATGATTGCAAATGGCCCCTGGCAATCACAAGTAAAAGCTATCGAAACACAACTCAAGTTAGAGCTTGAAAAAGTGAAGCAGTTACCGATGGTGAGAGAGGTTCGAGTGCTTGGGGCTATCGGGGTCGTTGAACTGAATGGCACTGTCAACGTCGCAAAAGCACAACAGCTGTTTGTCGAGCTCGGGGTTTGGATCCGTCCTTTTGGCTCTTTGCTTTATGTGATGCCGCCTTTTATCATTGAACCTGCTGAGCTCACGCAGTTAACGCAAGCGCTGTATGCAGTGTGCCAACAACCCATCATTGATGATACCGCGCCGATGCCGGGCGCTTAGCCATTGTGTTTAAGGTTGCACTTCAATTTGATAGAAAAAACTCAAAGCTGCGAGTGAAATCAAAAACAGCACGACAAAATTATAACGGACGCGATCGGTTGCCCGTCTCAGTCGAAACTTATTGAGGACTAGACTGATTAAGCTAATGCCACAGCACCACCACATTAAATAGATTAACGATGGCAGCAATTCAGGATCCCAGTAATCCCGAATACTCACTCCCCAATATTGCACCAAGCCTGAATTCATCTCGGGCTTGGCAATATGCGTTAAGCCAAGCGCGATGACTAACACCACCCAGCCTGCTAAAGACAACCACTGCAGTGATTGAACCAATAGATCTGGCCCTTTTCGACGATTTTTTTGCGGTAATTGCGGCGGTTGGCTTGGCAAATCAACGTTCCTTACAAGTTTTGCTTGTGTTCGATCTTCTACTGCGTATGATTACAGACTTTGAGTTAAATTCAATTTTTTATCTGAGCAAGTTGGAGCCTGTTGCATGACGCACGCTGTCATTAAAGACGTACTTGCCGGCCGCTACGCGGTTGGTGAACACATTACCATCAAAGGCTGGATCCGCACACGTCGCGATTCAAAAGCCGGTATTTCTTTCCTCGCCGTACATGACGGCAGCTGTTTTGATGCACTGCAAGCCGTCGCTCCGGCCAATTTGAATAATTATGAAGATGAAATCAAGCGTTTAACCACCGCATGTTCCGTCATCGTTTCTGGGGTAGTCGCTCGTTCCGAAGGCCAAGGTCAGAGTTTTGAGCTACAAGCTGAGCAGGTTGAGGTGTTGGGTTTTGTCGAAAATCCAGACACTTATCCAATGGCTCCGAAACGCCATTCCATGGAATACCTGCGTGAACAAGCGCATTTGCGTGCTCGCACTAACATGGTTGGTGCAATTACTCGCGTACGCCATTGTTTAGCACAAGCGATCCATCGGTTTTTCCATGAGCAAGGCTTTTACTGGATCAGCACGCCAATTATCACTGGTGCTGACTGTGAAGGCGCTGGCGAAATGTTCCGCGTGAGCACGCTGGATTTAGAAAACTTACCACGGAACGACCAAGGCAAAGTGGATTACAAGCAAGACTTCTTCGGCAAAGAAACATTCCTGACGGTTTCTGGCCAATTGAACGTTGAAACTTATGCTTGTGCGCTTTCTAAAGTGTATACCTTTGGCCCTACTTTTCGGGCAGAAAACTCCAATACCACGCGTCATTTAGCTGAGTTCTGGATGATTGAACCTGAGGTTGCTTTTGCTGAATTAAAAGATGTCGCGCAGTTAGCTGAAGACATGCTCAAGTACGTCTTCAAAGCAGTGTTAACAGAACGCGCTGATGATATGGCATTCTTCGCAGAACGTGTCGATGAGCATGCCGTTACTCGCTTACAAAACATGATTGATTCTAGTTTTGTGCGGATGGACTATACCGATGCAGTCGAAATTCTGAAGAATTGTGGCAAGAAATTCGAATACCCTGTCGAATGGGGCGTTGATTTACAATCTGAACACGAGCGTTACTTAGCCGAAGTCCATGTTGGCGCGCCAGTGATTCTGCAGAACTATCCAAAAGATATTAAAGCTTTCTACATGCGTATGAATGAAGATGGCAAAACCGTTGCTGCCATGGATATCTTAGCCCCTGGCATTGGTGAAATCATCGGCGGAAGTCAACGCGAAGAGCGTTTAGAGAAACTCGATGCACGAATGGATGCCATGGGCCTGAACAAAGAGGACTACAGCTGGTATCGCGATTTACGTCGCTACGGCACAGTGCCGCATTCTGGCTTCGGTTTAGGCTTTGAGCGCCTAGTATCTTATGTGACGGGTGTTGGTAACGTTCGTGATGTTATCGCGTTCCCACGGACACCGGGCAATGCCGATTTCTAATTAATTTTCCAAGTAAAAAACCACCGTCAGGTGGTTTTTTTTGGCCATGATTTGCCCCATTTAGAGTATAAAAATTGCCTAGCCTTGAAATTCAGTGAAAAAGTCACTGACCGCTAAGTTAGCACGACTAGGTGCTTCACCAACTGCGGTACCAAGGTACAAGAAGCCAACGATTTCATCATCTTCACCCAGTCCGAGTGCCTGTTTGACAAACTCATATTGGGTGTAAGCGCCAGTGCGCCAAATCCCACCAAAACCCAGGGCAAATGCGGCTTGTTGCATCGCCATCACGGCACAAGCCGCGGACTGAACTTGTTCTTGCACCGGAACTTTGCTGTGTTCTACACATTTGGCAATACAAGCAATCACCATAGGTGCACGCATTGGCAGTTGTCTGGCGCGCTCTAACATTTCATTGGAAATGGTTGGATCTTCTTCAACAGCGGCCTCAGCAAAAATATCACCTAATTTGGCTAACGCAGCTTTGCCATTGAACATCACAAATCGCCATGGCCGCAGCGCACCATGATCAGGGACCTTCAGCGCAGCTTGTTGAATAATGGCTAATGACTCACCCGATGGAGCAGGCTCAGTCAGACGTGCCGAAGAAAATCGCGTGGTTAATAAGGTAATTGCATCCATAAAACTGCCCTTTCAAAAAGTCACTATAAGGCTAGCAAATAAAAACAAGAAAGGACAAATGATTTTCGATAGGATGCGAGCGGCTGGCTATTACCCCAGCATTTCCTGCTTAAATTTCAGCTAAATAATTGATATTCATCCGATTGCTGAAAGATAAAGCTGCTCATATTGGCTGGCTGCTTTTTGCCAACTAAAAATTTGCGTCATGCCTCGTTGCTGAATTTCTAGATACCGCTTTGGTTGTCGATACAAACTCACGGCTTGTTGTAATACAGTGAGCAGCGCTTCAACCGTAGGCTCCTCAAAACTGAGCCCCGTCGCATCGATCGCGGGTTCGCCAATCACAGTGTCCCTTAACCCGCCTGTCGCCCGCACAATAGGTACTGTGCCATAACGCAGACTGTAAATTTGATTTAAACCGCAAGGTTCAAACAAGCTAGGCATTAAAAAGAAATCACCAGCCGCTTCCACTTGATGCGATAACGGTTCATCGAAGCCTTCAAGCAAACGAAAACTCTGCGGAAACTCTTGTTCCAACGCACGAAGCGGTTGTATAAATTGCAGCTCGCCAGTGCCCATTAAAACAACTTGCGCTGTGGCTTCAGACAAAAACCGTTTTAAAGCCGGGATCAGATAGCTAAAGCCTTTTTGCCCAGTAATTCGACTGACTGATACAAACAATGGCAATTCAGCGCCAGTTTGCTGCGAATTAGGCAATTGAGCTTGGCGCAGTAATTCTGCTTTGCAAAGCGTTTTACCGCTGAGATTGCTCTCATCATAACGAGCAACCAAGGCATAATCTTGGGATGGATCCCAGCGGCCATAATCACAACCATTTAAAATGCCGACAAAATCAGTTTGTCGAGCTTGATACAGCTTAGCTAACCCATTCGCGGCAGGCTCGCTCAGCAACTCTTGCCGATACCCTTGACTCACGGTATTGATTTTATCTGCTTGCCAAAGCCCTAGACTTAACATCGACCAATGAAAATCAGTTGGCATTTGCCAGTCAGCCAAACCCAAGGCAGCTAAATCTTGCTGACTCAGGCCTTGTTGATAAGCGGCATTATGGACCGTCAACACGAATCGAGTGTGTTGCAGTCCCCCAGACTTCATGGATTTCAAATAACAGGCAGCAAGACCGGTTTGCCAATCATGACCATGGACAATATCAATAGAATCAGTCCTTTGCTGTAAATAACTCAAGGCAGCTTTACAGAAAAAAGCAAATCTTAAGGCATTGTCTGGATAGGCTGAATTGCCATCGTCGTAAGGCCGGGATCGCGCAAAAAAGTCATGATGTTCAATCAGATGAATGGGCAGTCCATCGATTTCAAGATGACGCACTGCACAGCCATAGGGATGATTGCCCAATTCGAAATAAATGGATTGCCAGTCCGCTTTCACTGGCAATGAATACAAAGCACCATAGCGTGGCATAATGATTTCAACCTGATGGCCCATTGCTTTCAGCGCCATGGCTAAGCCACGGGTTGCATCAGCTAAACCACCAGTTTTCAGCAAGCCTTCGAACTCACTGCATAAAAACACCACGCGCATGATGCTGTCCTTTCTTAGAGCCTAAATTCAATCAAATCCAACCATCGCCCCTTTCGGGATGACCACAACGCCATCGGGGGAGACGTGGAAGCGTTGTCTGTCTAACGTTGGATCTTCCCCGATGATTGTGCCGGGCGCAATCTTAACATCTTTATCGATGATTGCTCGGCGAATACGACAACCTCGACCGATATCATTGTTCCCCATCAGTACACTCTTTTCCACATAAGCATGACTGTGCACATGCACGTTGTACCCCAGAATGGAATGATACACAATCGAACCGCTGACGACACAGCCGGCAGAAACCATTGAACTGATGGCTTGCCCAGTGCGATTGGCCTCATCATGCACGAACTTGGCTGGTGGTACTGGCGGCGTGTAACAACGTAACGGCCAATACTTGTTATACAAATCGATAGGCGGCACCACCGAGATCAAGTCCATGTTGGCTTCATAGTAGGAATCGATAGTTCCAACATCACGCCAATAGCCTCTGACTTCATCGCGTTCACCGCGAATTTTATTCGTCGAAAAGTCGTAGACGTACACTTCACCCTGGGGAAACAATTTGGGAATGATGTTGTGACCAAAGTCATGTTTGGAGTCGACCTGCGCCGCATCTTCTTCCAGCACATTGACCAGACATTTTGCTTCAAAAATATAATTGCCCATGGAGGCAAGCACATAATCTGGGCGTCCAGGAATTGTTTTAGGATTGACCTTGGGTTTCTCTTCAAAGCCAATCATCTTACCTTGTTCATCCACTTCAATGACCCCAAATTCATGGGCTTGAGATATATGCACTGGAATAGCTGCAACGGTCAATTTGGCTTCGTTTTGCCGATGGAAATCTAACATTTGGCGGACATCCATCTTATAGATGTGGTCGCCACCAAACACACACACATGCTCTGGATCTAAACCCTGCACTAAATGCAAGTTTTGATAAACTGCATCAGCAGTGCCTAAATACCAATGCTTCCCTGTTTGCATTTGTGCTGGGATCGGATCAATAAAGCGATTGGTTAAGCCGGTGACTCGCCACGAGCGACTGAGGTGTTTCATCAAGGAGTGCGATTTAAATTGGGTAATTACAAATATTTGCAGCAAATCTGAGTTGACGAAATTATTCATCACGAAATCTATGATGCGATAATTACCGCCAAATGGGACAGCAGGCTTGGCCCGAATGCCAGTCAAAGGCGCTAAACGCGTCCCTTCACCACCCGCTAAAATCATCGTTAACACACCTGACATTTGCAACTCCCTGAAATAATAATCAAAGCAATGAATTGACTGCGCTAGTTTTGTTCAATTTAGATAAGCAAGGCTGATACCAAGTTTGGATTTTGTCAGATAAATCTGTTGAGCCTTAGAGCTTCATCAGTGATTGCATTCTAGACTATGGCTTTAATATGGCACTTTCATGACCAATTGCGCCAAAGTAGTGCAAACATAGCGTCTTGCACCAAAAACGCTCGCATACGTATGCAATCTACTTAAAGTTAGCAAAAGGGAGGGGGTTTGAAAAACTTTTCGTTGAGATTTAAGACCGAAATACCCTAATTTTTCAGGCCTAAAAGACAAAAACACCAAATTTCTTGGTGTTTTTGTTTAAAGAGAGCTAAATCAAAGGATTTTAACAAGCTCATAAGCCGCAAAGATTTGCTTAAATCCTTGCTGCGAGCTCTGCACCTTGGCGAATGGCCCGCTTTGCATCGAGTTCAGCAGCGACATCTGCACCACCAATCAAATGCACAGAGACTCCTTTCGCTTGCAACCCAGCATAAAGTTCACGCTGTGGTTCTTGCCCAGCACAAACAATCACATGATCCACATCTAAACAGCGCTGCTGACCATCAAACTCGACCCACAAGCCCTCATCATCAATTCGCACATAATGTGCACCAGATAACATGTCTACGCCTTTTTTCTTTAAAGAAGTGCGATGGATCCAGCCGGTGGTTTTGCCTAAGCCAGCACCTACTTTAGAATTTTTGCGCTGCAGTAAATACACTTTGCGCACAGGCACTTCGGGTTGCGCATCTTTTAATAAGGCGCCGCGCGTTTGGAATTCTTTATCAATGCCCCACTCTTTGAGCCAAGCCTCAGGCTGCAAGGTTAACGAATGAGGTTCTGTTAAATATTCAGCCACATCAAAACCAATACCCCCAGCGCCGATGATTGCGACCTTCTGACCAACCTGTTGATGGTCACGAAGCACATTTAAATAATTAAGCACTTTGGGATGATTAGCACCTGCTAAATCAAGATGACGTGGCACAATCCCAGTAGCTAACACCACTTCATCAAAGCCGCCAGCAGCTAAACTCTCAACCGTCTGCAAGTTACCTAACTGCAGCTTAATGGCATGCAGTTTAAGCATTTTGTCGAAATAACGGATCGTTTGATGGAATTCCTCTTTTCCTGGGACTTGCTTTGCATAGTTGAACTGACCGCCGATCTGGTTATCCTTATCAAACAAGGTTACATCATGGCCGCGTTGCGCAGCATAGACACTAAAGGCCATGCCTGCAGGACCAGCGCCAACAACTGCAATTTTTTTACGAACAGGTGCTGCATGAAAATTTAATTCGGTTTCGTAACAAGCCCGTGGATTCACCAAACAACTAGCACGTTTGTTTTGGAATACATGGTCAAGACAAGCCTGGTTACAGGCGATACAAGTGTTGATTTCATCAGCCTTGCCGGCTGCTGCCTTATTGACAAACTCAGCATCCGCAAGGAAAGGTCTTGCCATACAGACTAAATCTGCTTGGCCTGATTTGATAATATCTTCACCTACTTGCGGATCGTTAATGCGGTTGGTTGCAACGACCGGGATTGAAACTTGCGCTTTCACGCGTTCAGTGATCCAGCTGAAGGCAGCTCTAGGCACCATAGTACCAATGGTTGGAACGCGGGCTTCATGCCAACCAATCCCTGTATTAATCATGGTTGCACCCGCATCAGCAACCGCTTTCGCTAAAGCAACAACTTCATCATAACTGCTGCCATCTTCGACTAAATCCAACATCGATAAGCGATAGATGATAATAAAATCAGCACCACACCGTTCACGAACCGCTTTGATCGTCTCAATGGCAAAACGGCAGCGATTTTCAAAACTGCCGCCCCATTCATCGGTGCGTTGATTGGTTCTTTGGCAAATAAACTGATTAATGAGATAGCCTTCAGACCCCATGATTTCAACACCATCATAGCCAGCACTTTTGGCTAACTTGGCGGAATTGGCGAAGTCTTTGATAGTACCACGCACTTGTCTTGCTGACATTGCAGAGGGCTTAAACGGAGTAATTGGGCTTTGAATTGCTGAAGGCGCTTGATTAAATGGATGATAGCCATATCGGCCTGCATGCAATAACTGCATACAAATTTTGCCCTGATGACGATGCACAGCTTCAGTCACCAGACGGTGTTTGCCGGCTTGCCAAAACCACGAAAGTTGCGAGCCAAAAGGGACTAAATTACCGCGAAAGCTGGGGCTAATGCCCCCAGTAATAATTAGACCTACCCCGCCCTTGGCACGCTCTTCATAAAATGCCGCTAATTTTTGAAAACCTTGCTTCTCTTCTTCAAGGCCTGTATGCATCGAGCCCATAATG
>CAZIPG010000048.1:0-17330 GCA_964540955.1 uncultured Rheinheimera sp. | reverse complement strand
CCCTGAACACGAGACGCATTCTACTGAGTTTAATAAATCCGTCAACCAGAAACTTCAGCAAATTAAATCGTTTGCTCAATTTTTAGCAAACTTGTTGAAAATCAGTGCAGTTTTCAATCGTTTGCTGTTACGCCTGCAAATCCTGCCAAGCGGCTTGTAAATACTCAACCATGGACCAAACCGTTAAAATAGTGGCAAAGAACAATAAGCCCATACCTAATTGCGTGATCCAATCGACAGGTTGCCAGATAAGCCCGATAAGAGCTAACATCTGAGCCGCTGTCTTATATTTGCCAAGCGCAGACACTTTAACCTGACTACTGCGCCCTATTCCCGCCATCCACTCACGTAAGCCAGAAATAATTATTTCACGACTGATCATCAAAAAGGCTGGAATAGTCACCCAAAGCGTTTGCATATCGACCGCAATTAGCACTAAAGCTGCCGCCACCATCGCTTTATCGGCAACGGGGTCTAAAAAAGCCCCAAATGGAGTCGATTGTTGAAGCTTTCTTGCTAAGTAACCATCTAAAGCATCCGTTATCGCAGCCAACCAAAAGGTGAAGGCTGCTAAAAATCGTGCATGTTCATGGGTCGAATAAAAGCAAAAAACGAAAACAGGGATTAAAAATATTCTGAACAAAGTCAGAAGGTTAGGAATATTCCACATGCACAAGCCTCGAAAGCGTAGCGTTATTTTAGTTTTTATGACAGGCCTGATAAATCAATTCAGCTTGCGCTTTTGAAATCCCTGGCACTGAGGCTAACTCTGTTACTGAGGCTTTTAACACCCCTTGTAGCCCGCCTAGGTATTGTAACAAAGCTTGACGTCTTTTCTCACCTATTCCTTGGATATTTTCTAACGGACTTTGCAACAGCTTTTTACCCCTTTGTTGGCGATGTCCGGTAATCGCAAAACGATGCGCTTCATCGCGAATATGCTGGATCAAATGCAAAGCCGCATTGTCAGCGGGTAAATTAGTGGCGTTGTCAGCACTGTTAATGAACAAAGTTTCCAGACCTGGTTTTCGACTGGTCCCTTTGGCAACGCCGAGCAGCAAAGGTTTTTTGGCATAAGGCCAATCGCTGAAAAAATTGATGGCCTGATTTAATTGGCCTGGGCCACCATCAATGATGACAATATCTGGAATTCGACTTTCATCAGTCAGCTTGCCATAACGTTTATTCAAGGCAAACAACATCGCAGCGAAATCATCGCCCGGAGTGATCCCCTCCACATGAAATCGACGATACTCAGCCTTGTCAGGGCCATTACCATTAAAAACAACACAAGAGGCCATGGTTTGCTTGCCCATCGTGTGACTAATGTCGAAACATTCCATGCGCTCTATCTGAGCCAAGCCTAATACTTGCTTTAAATCGATGTAGCGCTTACGCATATGCGCTTCAGTTGATAATTTTGCTGCAACTGCTGAAGTTGCGTTTTTTTGGGCCAGTTCTAAATACCGAGCTTTTTCACCTCGACTGACGCTGGTAAAAGCCACTTTATAACCGATTTGACTACTGACTGCTTCAGCAATTTCAGCCAGTTCAGCACTCATCTCTGCCACAATGACTTGTTTTGGAATTTTCTGGCCGCTAATTTCATTTAGGTAGAATTGCAGTAAAAAAGCAGGAAACACTTCTTCTGCCTCAATATTGCTGGGTACTTTCGGGAAGTAGGTTTTACTGCCAAGTATTTTTTGGTCACGAATAAACAACACATGCGCAGCTGCAATACCGTGTTCCATTTGAAAACCAATGACATCCATTTCTTCATGGTTGCCAGAGACACTTTGTTGCTCTTGGACTTTCCGCAGTGCAATAATTTGATCGCGAAGTAACGCGGCATTTTCAAAATCTAACTGCTGACTCGCAACTTCCATAGATTGGACTAAATCATCAATAATTTGTTGATTCTTGCCCTGCAAAAACAGTTTGGCATGATTCACTTGCTGGCTATAAGCATCGTCTGAGATTTTGCCAACGCAAGGCGCTGAGCAAAGCTTTAACTGATACTGTAAACAAGGCCTAGTTCTCGCGCGATAAAAGCCATCCTCACATTGGCGAATAGGGATCACTTTCTGTAGGAGTTTAAGACTTTCCCACACAGCACCTGCGCTTGGATACGGGCCGAAATATTGGCCAGCTACCTTTTTTGGGCCACGGTGGGCAGTGATCCTTGGATGTTTGTGATCAGTGATCAGTATGTAAGGATATGATTTGTCATCACGTAATAAAATATTGTACTTGGGCATAAACTCTTTAATGAGATTATTTTCCAAGATTAAGGCTTCGGTCTCAGTGTTGGTGATAATGATTTCGATATGAGCAATTTGGCTGACGAGCGCTTTAGTTTTGACACTATCCACTTGGCTGCGAAAATAACTCGCTAGCCTTTTTTTTAAATCCTTCGCCTTGCCTACATAAATGACCACATCCTGAGTATTTAGCATCCGATAAACACCAGGTTTATTCGGAACAGATGCCAAAAACTCAGAATGATTGAAACGTGCTTGCATGCTAGCCGATATTAATCATGCCGTGACGAATTGCCAAATGCGTTAATTCAACATCCCCGTCAATTTTTAATTTTTCAAACATCCGATAACGATAAGAATTGACAGTCTTTGGACTGACATTTAACTTTTCCGCGATGTCATTAATTTTACCGCCTTGGGTAATCATCATCATGATTTGCATTTCACGATCTGACAGTTCGTTAAATGGGTTGTCAGAACTTGACTGAATTTTGCCCATTGCAATTTTATGCGCAACTTCATCAGACAGGTAACGTTGGCCCGCATACACTTTTTTAATAGCGTTAATCATTTCAGCCGGTGCTGCATTTTTTGACAGGAACCCTGACGCGCCAAGTTGTAACACTTTCGTAGGAATGGGTTCTTCACAAGAAACTGATAAGGCCAATACCTTAATATCTGGGCAGTAATGCAAAATTTTCTTAGTTGCATTCATTCCACCAATGCCGGGCATTTGCATGTCCATCAGGACAATATCGGGAGATTCGTGTTTGGTAGAAATATCTCGACAAAACTGTAAGGCCTCTTCTCCAGAGCTTGCCTCACCGACGACCTTGATCCCTCTCTCGTCCTTTAAAATCCGGCTGATCCCAGTACGAACCAACTCGTGATCATCAACTAATAATACGTTAATCAATTGTCTGCTCCGACTCAAAAAGACTGGATGAGAATAACTGAGCTTGAAAAAATTTGCTATGGGGATTTTGTGGGGTTTTTAGCGATCTATGCAAACAAAAAAACCACCGGAAGGTGGTTTTAGTGGCGGAGAGAAAGAGATTCGAACTCTTGAAGGGCTACTAACCCTCGCCGGTTTTCAAGACCGGTGCATTAAACCACTCTGCCATCTCTCCGCGATGTGTGCATATTAAAAACTGGACGTGGCGATGTAAAGTAATTTTTTTAAAATCAGTGTTGTTTGCTCAGCTTTTGCACAAAGTTGTTTACAGCGACCAATGACAACACCTGACAGTCAGCAGGAACCCAGCTAAAATGAGCGCAACAAAAACATCAGGTTATTTTTTATGAACAAAAAACGGATTTACGTTGCATACACCGGCGGTACCATCGGTATGCAGCATTCTGCGCAAGGCTTTATTCCTGTTCCAGGCTTTTTAACCAATACGGTCAAATCAATGCCTGAATTCTATCGAGCTGAGATGCCTGAATTTGTGATCCATGAGTATGACCCTGTGATTGACTCTTCTGACATGACACCGGGTCATTGGTTAACAATAGCAAAAGATATTCAAAAAAATTATTCCGATTATGATGGGTTTGTCGTCCTCCATGGCACAGATACCATGGCCTACAGCGCATCAGCGCTATCTTTTATGTTAGAAGATCTGACCAAACCTGTGATTATTACAGGCTCGCAAATCCCCTTGGCTCAGTTACGCTCTGACGGCCAAGTCAATTTATTGAATTCGTTATATCTAGCCGCTTATTATCCAATTGCTGAAGTTGCCTTGTATTTCAATAACCAACTTTTCCGTGGAAATCGGGCGACGAAAGCGGATGCCGATGGCTTTAATGCGTTTTCTTCACCTAATTTCCCTCCTTTATTGCAAGCTGGGATCCATATTGAGTTAAACGCTGGCAAGTTGATGGATATCAGCCCAAAACAAAGTTTGCGTGTGGCTGAAATTACCCCCCAACCTATCAGTGTGGTGACCTTGTATCCTGGCATCAGTCCTGATGTGATTAAGAATATGGCGGCACCACCAGTTCGTGCGCTGATTATCAAATCTTATGGTGTTGGTAACGCACCGCAAGACCCGCACATCCTTGCTGCGCTCAAAGAAGCGACAGAACGTGGGACTATTATTGTCAATTGCACCCAATGCTTTAAAGGGAAAGTGAATATGGGAGGCTATGCGACGGGTCATGCCCTTGCGCTGTGTGGAGTCAGCAGTGGCCATGACATGACACTAGAAGCTGCGCTAACGAAATTACACTACTTACTCAGTCAACCACTGTCCGCCGAAGAAATTAGGACAAGCATTGAAAAAGATTTACGCGGGGAACTCACCAATTAGTTTTTAACGCTGCAATTACAGTTTAACTAAAAGTTAGGGGGCCTTAGCCCCCTATTCATTAAACTACGAAAAATTGCGACGTCTAGTTGGATAAGAACAAGCGTTTGACACGATTGAGCAACTCTCGTTCAACTGCAGTCACTGGACCAAATTGTAACCAACGGCCTAACAACTCAGTGAGTTCATAAGAGCTACCACTGTTGTGCTTATCAGTTAACAGCAACATTTGCACTTCTTGCCGACGTTTTTGCTCGTCTTCTGGCGAGGCAACGCCAGCTGCCCATTCCAGTGCCAGAGTTAAATCAGCACGAGACAGTAATTTTTCTTGCTGCTGATTAAACACCACGCGATAAATTGAAGGCAATTGCGATACTTCGACTTCAGGCTGTTCTAAAACATTGAATAAATTTAAATATTCTGATTTTTCAGCCAGAATTTGCTGAGCCTTAATTTTATCATTTAAGGTGGTTCTCAAATCGCGCGCCACTTGAGTCAACTGACGATCAGCTTTTACCGCTTCCAAGTTTTGAAATTCTTGTAGCTCAGCTAACAGCGATGACAAATCAACTGAAGCGATAGCATTCGCAGATTTTTCGATGAATTGCTGCAATTGTGCAGATAAATTTTCACGCTGCTGAATTAGCACCTGCTGTTGTTGCTGCCGTAACTCTTGTCGTTTAGCAAACAATGCATCACAGTGCTGGCGGAATCGCTCCCACAGCTGTTGGTCCTGTTTACGTCCCGCAAAACCTGTCGCTGTCCATTGTGCTTGTAATTCTTTGACGGCAGCAACCACATCAACCGACTCTAAACTAGCTAGAAGGGCTGCAGCTTTCTCGACTAATTGTTGTTTTTGCTCAGCATTGGCTTTTTGCTCTTGGCTTTGACGTTGCTTGAGCTGGGTTACTAACTGGGAAAACTGGGGCTGCAACACGGCATAGACTGACTTTTCCAACATCCCAGCTTGTTCCCAAGCTTTTGTTTGCTGCTGTAAACATTGATCGAGCGCTTTTCCAGCAAGATTGGTTTCAACCGCTTTGGTTAATTCCGCGATTATCGCAGTTTTCTTAGCGGCCGCTTCCGCACGTTGCGCTTCCAGTTCACTGAAATAAACTCGGCATGGGGCAAAAGCAGTTTCGCAGGCAGCATTAAAATCGCTATTCAATTGCTGATCTAACTCCCCTTCTGCTCGACCTAAAGTATTCCAGTCAGCGCGCATTTTTTTAATTTTCGCGGCTCGATCAGGCATCGAGTATGAATCGTCATTCACTAAAGCCTGCATCTCTGCGAGTAATTGCTGCTTTCGAGGTGTTGCGATATAGGCTTGCAGATCTGCAAGTTTAGCAATTAATTCGGCTGCATTTTCTTTATCGTTGGCAAGTTGCTGTTGTTGTTGCTCAGGCAATTGCGCAAATTGCTGTTCAATTCCTTTAAATAGACCGAATAGCACATTGTATTTGCCGGCATCGTAAAGACGTTTGAACTCTGCAAATTTGCTTTTCAGTTGCTTGAATTGTTTTTGCTGCTCTACCAACAACGGCTCACAATGCTGCTGCCATTGTTGCACCAAAGTTTGGTAACCTTGAACAAAATTTTCCGGCATTAATGGCCCTAAGGCTTTCATTTGTGTTTTGAAGGACTTTTGCCATTGCAAGAAACCATGATGTGCTTCAATCACATCACTTGCCGTTGGCAACGCTTGTGCAGAAAGTTCAGCAATCAAACGTGCAGATAAAGCTAAAGATTCAGCAAGCTCTGGCAACTTGTTTAATTTTGTTTGGATTTTGGCAATGTGCTCAGTCAGTTTCTGAAGTTGCAAAGCAGAAAACTCAGTCGCCTGAATTTGTGTCATTAAGGCATCAAGAGCAGTTTGCGAATGGGCTGCGGCCTCAAGATCCGCCTCTGACAAAGCAACGCCTAGCTGTTGTTCTAGTAGATTGAGTTGCTGACTGAAATTTTGATAATCTTTTTCCGAGCGCTGTTTGGCAGCAAGTTGTGCTTGCAATTCGCGTGCGGCCGCCAGTTTAGGTGCTAATGCCGCTTCTGTTAGCTCAAGGATTTTCTGATATTTTGCAGTAAATTCTGCATGCTCAGGTAATAAGGCTAAATCGGCAGCAAGGCCTTGCCACTCAATTTTACTTTGTTCAAAAGTATTATTTGCTTCAATAATTTCCGACTTTTCACGGATCGCATTGAATTTTGCCAAAAACAATACAACTTGCTTACGGATCCGCTCAGGCTTTGCTTTTGCTTCACGGAGGGTTTCAAGCCGCGCAGCAACAAAATCACTTAACTCCGCAGAGAGCTGTTTTTGCAGTTTTTCCAGTACTTTTTCATCGGCTATAGCCGCGAGCAGCTCTAGTTTCTGTGCGATTGTCAGCACATTGCCAACTAACGCCTGCACAATGAGGTCTTGTCGATTCAACCGTTGTAACAACAAAAATTTGATTTGCGCATCTGTTTCATTAGCAGCGAGTTGTTCTAATACACTCGTCCGATTGCATTCAGCGATAAACTGTTGTTTGAGGTGACTAGAAACACGATTGTCCAACAACATTTGGATTAGTTGTTGTTCGGCAAAGTTTTTTAAACGTTCGGCAGACTCATGTTTGCTGGCTTGCCACCATAAACTAAATTCATTCAGGCGTTCTAACGCTGCACGTCTAACAGACTCAGCCCCATCATTAAATGCTAATTCGTGAAGAATTTCTTTCTGCTGAGGAGTTTGGTGGTCAAGTTCAGCAATTGCTAACTGCCGAATTGCAGCATCCTGATGCTGCCATTTTGGTTTAAACCAACGTTTAAAGATCATTATGCGCGAACCTTGCTATTGCAGTATCAGCACTAAATTGTGCTTTCATTTCAGATTTCGATTTGATAACCATTTGACCATCAGGACCTATGGTATAGGGTTCATCAGACTTGAGCACTTTTGCCTGATAGGCCATGACCAGTTGCATGGTCTGAGAATGCTGTTCATCACTCAACAAAGTGCCATCTGCCCAGCGTTTGGTCGAGACAGCTTCTAATAATTTTTCATAAGTTTCAACAGACATTGCCTGCACTAACGAGTTGAAATCCATATTACTGCCTTTTGAATAAAATCATACGGACTTTAGAAACTACATACCAAATGGCGCCCAACGACATCACAACGTAGGTCGTGTAATATTGCCAAGTTCCAGACTCAGGAAATTTTGTATAAAGGTATAAAACAGAACCCAAAAATAACACCAATGCAATCATCGCATGATTATTAATGCTTTGATTCAGGTTATGGCGTCGGTCGCGCTCAATTTTAGCTAATTGTTCGGGTGAAACTTCTGAGATGCCTTGACCACAATGATTACAAGCCGCGGCTTTGGACGATATTTTTTTGCCACAAAATGGGCATGCTACAATTGCCATCACTTCCCCTTCACAACAGACACTCTTCCAGAAGGACCATTCTCTTCTATTTCAAAGGGCTCAGTAGGAGCCCTCTGAAAGATTAACTCACAACCATTTCTATAATTTATCAACGACAGCGCGAACTGCGATTAAAGTATCGGCACCAAACTTCATTGAGCGTACATCAGACCAACCAAACTCAACATCAGGTAAATTCGCATTGTCTTTAAACGGCATTTCAACGGTATAAGACAAACATTTAAATTGTTCAGCAACCCAAGTTGAAGCAATCGTTAAATTTGCTTGGCCTGGTGCGTCCAGTTCGTAGCCGTAAACTGTTTGAAATTCTGGTGTGACAGCCAATAACGTTTGTTTGAACACAGTTTCTAACTGAGCCATTTTTTCGTTGTAAGAAGGCACACCTTCAGCACCTGCCACAAAGTTATAAGGCAGATTTTCATCACCGTGGATATCTAAAAACATATCTACGCCGATTTCGAGCATTTTTTGGCGAACCAAGAAAACTTCAGGGCTCTTTTCCATGCTAGGGGTCGACCACTCACGATTCAGGTTAACACCAGCGGCATTAGTTCTTAGATGACCACGCACACTGCCATCTGGATTCATATTTGGCACAATATAAAACACAGCTTTCGCTAACAGTTCACGGGAAACGCCATCTTCTTCATCCAGAAGACGGTCTAACAAACCTTCGACAAACCACTCGGCAATCGATTCACCCGGGTGTTGGCGAGCTGTGATCCAAATTTTCTTCTTGCCAGGTTCTGGGTCGCCAACAACAAGTAACGACATATCACGACCATCTAGGGTCTCACCTAAATCAATCAACTGTGTCCAACCACTATTTTGTGCTTGGCTTAATAAATCTTGGTGTCTTTCGTAACTGTAAGGAGCGAAATAAGCAAAATAACAAGAATCCGCTTCTGGGTAATGCTTAATGACTAATTCTTGGCCGTTATATTCTGTTTCTACGCGAAACCAAGTTTCCCGATCATAAGATGCGACAGCTTTGTAATCAGCCCAACCACCAGGATATGCAGAAGTATTTACATTGGTGATTTTCAGCGTGTGTGGCTCGTAAGTATCGCAATGTAAACGGAAATGGAACCACTGATAAAATTCTGATTGATTGTCTTTGCGGATTTGCAGTTGGATATCATCAATACTATCCGCTTTGATAACTTCGATATTACCACTATCAAAATTACAGGTAATTTTCATGGTTGGGATCCCTTTAAAAAAAGTGAGCGAAGGGTAACATACTTGCCCAAAGATGAAAACCGCAAGGCCTGTCATTGCACATGTCAGTTTGCAATAGGAATGCATCATCTGTGGCAAGCAGTGTACTGACCTTAACAATCAATACAATAGAATGTAAAAAGCCGCATCACTGCGGCTTTTGATCTGGTTTTGCTTCGACCGAGATTAGCGAGCTAATGGCAATGTTGGATAAGAAATACCAGCCATTTCGTTCATCACACGGATCACCTGAGTGCTGTAGCCGAATTCATTATCGTACCAAACGTAAAGTACACAGCGATCACCATCAACGATAGTCGCTTGCGAATCAACAACGCCGGCGTAACGAGAACCCACTAAGTCACTGGATACAATTTCAGTTGAACTGGTGTAGTCAATTTGATCTTGTAAGTCAGAGAACAATGATACTTTTTGTAAGTATGCATTTAAGTCGTCACGGTTAGTTTCTTTGTTCAAGTTTAATGACAAAATTGCCATGGAAACGTTTGGCGTAGGTACTCGGATCGCGTTGCCGGTTAACTTGCCTTTCAATTCTGGCAAAGCTTTTGCCACAGCAGAAGCTGCGCCAGTAGAAGTGATCACCATATTTAATGGGGCTGCTCGGCCACGACGTTCGGCTTTATGATAGTTATCAATTAAGTTTTGGTCGTTTGTATAAGAGTGCACAGTTTCAACGTGACCATTCTTAATGCCGTATTCGTCATTCAGCGCTTTTAACACCGGCGTGATGGCGTTTGTTGTACAGCTTGCTGCTGAAACAATCCGGTCATCTGGGCTGATCATCTTATGATTCACACCAAACACGACGTTTTTAACATCCCCTTTGGCTGGTGCTGTTAATAACACTTTGCCAGCGCCTTTGGCTTTGAAATGAATGGCCAACTCTTTGTCATCTTTCCAAATACCTGTGTTATCAACAACTAACGCATCGTTGATGCCGTAAGCTGTGTAATCAACCAGTTCTGGTGAATCCGCATAAATGACTTTAATAAAAGTGCCGTTTGCCTTGATACCGACATTTTCGTTATCGACAGTGATACTGCCGTTGAACGGACCATGGATTGAATCGCGACGTAATAAGCTTGCACGTTTTTCTAAATCACCTTTACGACCGCCACGAACAACGATAGCGCGTAAACGTAATTTTGCACTCGGACCTGAACGTTCAATCATTAAGCGGGCTAACAGACGACCGATACGACCAAAACCATACAGAACAACATCTGTTGGTTTCACTGTGTCTTCATTGTTGAGTAAATCAGCCAATTCATCGGCAAGATATTGCTCTAAAGTGCGGCCTGCAGCGGCATTCTTATAATGGAAAGCAAAGGCTAATTTACCTAAATCAATACGACCTGGAGACAGATCTAATTTGGCAATTGCTTCAAGCACGACAAAGCTTTCACGTAAACGCAATTTTTGCTGTTCGAAACGTTCAACCGTTTTATGTGATTTAATGATATCAATAGTTGTTGCATTCACCAGTGGTTTGCCATATACAACTAATTCGACACCCTTATTACGATACAAACGCCCGATAATCGGTTGCATATTTTCTGCGTATTCTTGGCGTTCTTGCCAACTACGTTGATACTGTTCTTCGTGAGATAAGGTCATGCTGTTGCCTTTTACTTCTTGTGGTTAAGGAATTCAGGGTACAGTGCCTATGCGGCAGCGTATTGTAATTTAAACTGTAACCCTACAACAACAATTACAGAATAATTTTTAAAGATTTGCCTGTGTTTTTTATTTAGCGGAGTTCATCATGAAAAAACTCATCACAGTGCTCGCAACAAGTTTATTGGTGGCATGCGGCGAAACCACCATTAGTATTAGTGAGATATGCCAAACTAAGCCAATGATTTGTAATGATCTTTATGATGACTCGCATTGTAAGCTTGAACGCCGTAATGTAATTTTTAGTCGATACGATGTCAGTAAAGTCCCTGCCGACGCGAAAAAATATCGTTTGCTGATGGATTTAGAGAAATATTCTAAATGTATGGAATTGGCTTCTGGCATTGAACATATTAAGTTGAAAGAAAAAACGACCAGTCGAATTAATAGTTATCGTGTAAGCCTAGATGAAATAAAACGCATCTCAGACGAAACTGTTGCTTCTGACCACCCTGGCCTACTGTTTTACCATTGGTCTCGTCATCAAAGTAAATCGCATCTCGATAAGTTTATCAAAGCGGCCGAACAAAACACCTTCACAGATCCTGACTTACAATTTGCGCTAGCAACCCATTATTTGGCTGAGCGAAATCCCAAAGCTATCGATGCCATGCATCAAGCTTTGCGATTGTATAAAAAGGATTCAAGAATTGACCCGGCAATTTTCACAACACTCACAACTGCCTATTTCAAGAAAAAACAATATGTTGAGTCTTATCACTGGGCACTTGTTGCGGAAGCAGCTGGCGTCGAAAGAATCGAGTTTCAATTAATTTTGAAGGATTTAGATCAACAACAATTTGATCATGGTCGTGTGAAGGACATCGCCGAACAAACTTTAGCAAGTATCGAAAATGGTTCTTATCAGCCACCTGTTTTCTAAAACAAAAACGGGGGAATCATTCCCCCGTTTTTTATAAAATGGCCTTCCACCATTTAATCCTTCACTTCAGTCTTATCGGTAAACAGCATAGAGACAGAATTTACGCAATATCGCTGTCCAGTCGGCTGTGGACCATCATCGAACACATGACCTAAATGCGCATCACAATGGCTGCAAAGGATTTCAATCCGGATCATGCCATGGCTGAAATCTTTGACATAGTTGACTTGGCCTGGCAACGAACGGCTAAAAGCTGGCCATCCACAACCCGAATCGAATTTATCTGCTGAAGAAAAAAGTGGCTGCTGGCAACAAACGCACAAATAAGTGCCTGTAGCATCATGATGCAACAGGGTTCCAGTGTAAGGACGTTCAGTGCCTTTCAGGCGAGCAACCCGAAATTGCTCGTCATTTAACCTTTCCCGCCATTCTTGCTCAGATAATTTCACTGCTGGCCTACTTAATTTTGATCATTGGACGGTTGGCATCGCTCCATTCCACATGGAAAAACTTGCCTTTAGCTTTATCTGTGCGTTCAAAGGTGTGAGCGCCAAAGAAGTCGCGCTGGCCTTGTAACAAATTCGCTGGCAACACCGCAGTGCGATATGAATCATAGTAGCTTAAAGCTGAACTCAGCGCAGACACCGGAATACCTGTTAAGGTTGCATCGGCCACAGCACGGCGCCAATTCATTTGATTGACTGAAATTTGCTTGGCAAAAAACGGATCAACCAACAAATTAGCAAGCTCATCATTGCGCTCGTAAGCTTCGGTGATGGACTGCAAAAATACCGCGCGAATGATACAGCCTGCTCGCCAGATTTTCGCAATTTCAGCAAAATTTAGCGCCCAACCGTGTTCTTGTGCTGCGGTTTTCATTAAATCAAAACCTTGTGCATACACACAGATTTTGGCGCAGTACAAAGCATCATGCAGTTGCTGGATCACTTGCTGCTGTTTTTGCTCTGATGGTTTATCTTGGACTGGACCTGCCAACAAAGTTGAGGCGTTAACACGCTGTTCTTTCAAGGTTGAAATCGAACGCGCATATACGGCTTCAGCAATGGTCGGTGCTGGACAACCTAATTCGAGGCTACTGACGGCAGTCCATAGACCAGTCCCTTTTTGCCCTGCTTTATCGAGAATGACATCGACTAAAGGTAAGCCAGTTTCTGAATCGCGGGTTGCCAGTACTTCGGCACTAATTTCCATCAAATAACTATTGAGGATCCCCTGATTCCACTCTTTGAAGACCTGAGAGATTGCTTGCGCCGACATACCAAGTGCATCGCGCATCACTTGATAGACTTCACAGATCAATTGCATATCCGCATATTCAATGCCGTTATGCACCATTTTGACATAATGGCCTGACCCGCTTGGCCCGATATAAGTGGCACAAGCTTCACCATGTTTAACAGGGTTGCCCGGCTCATAGCGCTCAATCGCCCGACCAGTTGCAGGGTCTACTTTGGCAGCAATTGCTCGCCATACCGGCTCAATTCGGGTCCAAGCGTAGGGATCACCACTTGGCATCAAAGAAGGACCAAACCTTGCGCCGACTTCTCCCCCAGACACTGCGGTACTGAAGAAAATGAACTTACCTTCATAAAATTTTTCACGACGAACCGTATCGGTCCAAAGGCTATTGCCGGTGTCGACGACGATATCGTCCGCTTCGATGCCTGCATCAATCAATTTAGAGCAGACATCGTCGACAGGACGCCCTGCAGGAACCGATAAAATGATTAAATGAGGTTGTTTTAATTTGGCGAGTAATTCAGTGTAGGAGCTACAGGCAACAACTCGAGGTTGGCCTTGATGTTCAGCGAGGTCTTGCTGGATCACTGATTCAAGTTTTTTGTGGTCTAAATCAAAAGCAGCAACGCGGTAACCATGATCAGCGAGATTGAGGATTAAATTTTTCCCCATGACGCCTGCGCCAACGAAACCAATATCACACAACTGAGTCGACTCTGTCATCGGACCTTCCTCTTCATCCTGGCCTTCGCAAAATGCGGCGGATTATACTGGAAAAATTGCCACCAAAGCAGTATTGACGAAAAAAGTTTCTGCTGATCTGACCATAGCTTAGCGAAGTCTTTCGTTATTGCTCAGGCTGTGGCTGAATAAAATGAAAAGTTTCTTCACTTAACCACAGTGAAAGTGAGTTTGCACCTTGCAGATAATGTTCAGAAGCAATCGCCACTGGTGAAACTAACCCCATCTCATGAGCCGTATCAAGAATACAATGCCAGTTGCCCAATGGCAGTGTCACTGCTAAATCTGTGTCGCAAGCGTTCATCATCACCAGCATTTTAGTTTTTTCACTATTGCTTGAAATGACAAAAATGCAGTAATTGGCTTGGTTTTGCACCCAATCCCATTCTGTTTTTGCATCGCCACTGGCTAAATACCAATCCACATGATGCTTTTCACCATGCCGTTGATAATGATCATCTAATAAAGAGAGCTGCTGCAACCAAGGATATTGTTGCCGCACCTTGACCATTTGCTGGACAAAACTCATGAATTGGGTGGCATGGTAATCTAAATCCCAGTGCAGCCATGACAATTCATTATCTTGGCAATACGCATTATTATTGCCTTGCTGACTTTGACTAAGTTCATCGCCACCTAACCAGTGGATCATCCCCTGGCTCAAAAACAGCGAAGCAACTAAATTTCGTTTATGCAAAAACCGCTTTGCCAAGATATCAGCATCAGTGCTCGGTCCCTCGACCCCATAATTCACACTCAAATTATGGTTATGGCCATCACGATTTTGCTCTGCATTCAACCAATTATGCTTTTGCTGATAACAGACTAAATCATGCAACGTGAAACCATCGTGATAAGCCAAGTAATTCACTGAACAACATGCTGGCTTGTGATGCTTTTGAAATATATCGCGAGAGCCTAATAATCGCGTGGTAAATTCAGCCAGTGCCCCTTGATCCTGACGCCAAAAACTGCGCACAGAATCACGGAACTTGTCATTGAGTTCCGACCAATGGGCGGGAAATTGCCCCAGTTGATAGCCATAAGGACCAACATCCCAAGGTTCAGCTATCAGTTTAACGGTGGATAGCACAGGATCCTGCGCAATAATTTGTAAAAAGGTGGCATAAGGATTAAAGCGCTTGTGTTCGCGCGCCAAAGTCACGGCCAAATCGAAGCGAAAGCCATCGACATGCATCTCGGTAACCCAATAACGCAATGAATCCAGCACTAATTTTTGAGTGATTGGGTGTGCAATATTGAGTGTGTTGCCACAACCGCTGTAGTTAGCATAATTGCGATAATCTGGAATATCTGCATGATTTTCAAACAAATAATACTGGCGATTGGCGAGACCACGATAGCAAATGTTGTAGCAATCTGCCTCTGCAGTGTGGTTAAACACCACATCCAAAATTACTTCAATGCCAGCAGCATGATAAGTTTTTACCAATTGTTTAAATTCTGACACGGCATCTTGCAATTGATAGCGTGGCTCAGGTGCCATAAAACAAATCGGGTTATAGCCCCAATAATTGGTCAAATGTAATTTTTCTAAGCGTGGCTCCGACATAAAACTGGCAACGGGCAATAGTTGCAGTGTCGTAACGCCTAAATCCACCAGATGTTGCACAACCGCCGGATGCGCCATACCTAAATAGGTGCCGCGCAGTTCCGCAGGAACTAAGGGGTGTAAGGCGGTCATGCCTTTGACATGCGCCTCATAGATGATGGTTTTCTCTCGCGGGATTTTCGGTTGAGTGACACCTTCCCAAGCAAATTCTGTACGACGAAGCACAGCCTTTGCCAACATAAAATGACTGCCCGCACTGTACAGTCGCTCGTTGAAAACCAAACTCCGATTTAGCTGTTTGGCATAAGGGTCCAACAAATAATGCTTACTGGAGAACGTCAGACCTTGTTCAGGCGCATCTGCACCATCCGCTTTCAGTAGATACAAAGTTCCTTCTGGAATGTTAGCAACTTGCATGTGCCAAATATCGCCAGTTCGGCCAATAAAAGGCAATTCTGCTAAAGGTTCTTCTGTATCTGCACAAAATAAACATAGCGTCAGTAACGTTGCATCCGGTGCAAAGACAGCGAAGTTCCAAGTGCTAACACTCTCTAAACCTACACTCTCTACACCTACACTCTTTACACCTATACTAGGCTGGTTTTGTCGAAAAGCAGCACCAAGTGGACTTGGCTCGCCCACCGATAATTTAAAATTTGTTGCAACACCCATGGCAATGCCTTGATCAATCATGCCATTTTCCGACGGATATACATTGTCGATAATGGCGGTAACGTCATTTCCAACTTAGGTTCAGTCGAAGTCAATGTGCTTAAGGCCATGCCAACATCAAAATTACTGCCCCAATAGTAGGTCGAATCGGTATTGAGAATAATTTCATAGTCCCCGTGCTCAAGCACTGGCAGTTGATAATTGCTTCTTGGCACAGGTGTGAAATTGGCAATCACATAGACTGCATCGCCATCGAGGCTATTTCGCCGAAATGCCAAAGTACTCTGCTCCGCATCATGATGATCAAGCCATGTGAATCCGCCTGCACTATGATCTTGTTCATACAGGGGTTTACACCGGCGATAGGTGTGGTTCAAGTCGCGGAATAATTGATGCACGCCACGATGTTTATCAAAATCTAGTAAAAACCAAGGCAATGCCTGGTTGTGATTCCACTCGGTGCCTTGGCCAAACTCATTTCCCATAAAATTGAGCTTTTTGCCTGGGTGAGCAAACATAAAGGCATAATAAGCCCGTAGATTAGCCGTTTGTTGCCATTCATCACCGGGCATTTTATTTAAGATACTACCTTTACCATGCACAACTTCATCATGTGAAAGCGGCAGAATAAAATTCTCACTAAAAGCGTAAACTAAAGAAAAAGTAATATCGTTATGGTGATATTTGCGATAGGCCGGATCTTTGCTCATATAGCGCAAACTATCATTCATCCAACCCATATTCAACTTAAAGCCAAAGCCTAAGCCCCCTTCTGATACTGGCCGACTAACCCCTGGGAACGAGGTAGATTCTTCGGCGATCGTCATCGCATGGGGATGTTTTGCATAGACTTCTTGATTCATCCAGCGCAGCAAACTGATGGCTTCATAGTTGTGGTTGCCACCATCGACGTTCGGGATCCATTCGCCATGATTACGGGAATAATCTAAATACAACATGGACGCCACGGCATCAACGCGCAAACCGTCAATATGAAATTTATCCAGCCAGAACAAAGCACTAGCGACTAAAAATTGACGAACATAATCCTTGCCGTAGTCGTAGATGCAGCTATTCCAATCGGGATGCCAACCACGGCGAGGGTCTGCATATTCATACAAATGACCGCCATCAAAACGCGCTAAACCGTGGCCATCTTCGGGAAAATGAGCAGGAACCCAATCCAAAATAACGCCAATCCCGGCTTGGTGGCATTGATCAACAAAAAATTTGAAATCATCAGGACTACCAAACCTAGTCGTCACTGCAAACATACC
>CAZIPG010000047.1:17119-17455 GCA_964540955.1 uncultured Rheinheimera sp. | reverse complement strand
AACCGTCAACTATCAGTTCCAAACCAAGTCGGATTGTGAAGTGATCCTTCCGCTTTATTTGGAGCACGGTGCTGAGTTCATTGACCAATTGCAAGGCATGTTTGCGTTCATCCTGTATGACGCAGAGCAGCAACGTTATTTAATCGCGCGTGACCACATCGGCATTATTCCGCTTTACTATGGCTATGACGAGCATGGTCAACTCTATGTTGCTTCGGAATTAAAAGCCTTAGCGCCTGTGTGCAAGCAAATGCAAGAATTCCCACCAGGCCACTACTTTGACAGCAAAGTGGGCAAACTGGTGAAATACTATCAACGCGATTGGCAAAGTTATGC
>CAZIPG010000047.1:0-17109 GCA_964540955.1 uncultured Rheinheimera sp. | reverse complement strand
GTCAAAGACAACCCTGCAGATTTAGCCGAGTTACGTGCTGCACTTGAGCAAAGTGTCAAAAGCCACTTGATGTCTGATGTGCCTTATGGCGTGTTGTTATCAGGCGGTTTAGATTCCAGCTTAATCTCAGCAATTACTCAGCAATTTGCGCGCAACCGCGTGGAAGATGATGGCAAATCAGAAGCTTGGTGGCCACGGCTGCATTCATTTGCTGTGGGTCTTGCCGGCTCCCCGGATTTAAAAGCTGCGCGTAAAGTGGCCGATGCCATTGGCACAGTCCATCACGAAGTCTTATTCACGGTGCAAGAAGGCATTGATGCGCTGCGTGATGTTGTTTATTTCCTAGAGACTTACGATGTGACGACAATCCGCGCATCAACACCGATGTACTTAATGGCGCGCAAAATCAAAGCCATGGGCATCAAAATGGTGCTTTCTGGTGAAGGTTCAGATGAATTGTTTGGTGGCTATTTGTATTTCCATAAAGCCCCGAATGCGCAAGAATTCCATGAAGAGACCTTACGTAAACTCGACCGGTTGCACATGTTTGACTGTAACCGCGCCAACAAAGCCATGTCAGCGTGGGGAATTGAAGCGCGTGTGCCATTCTTAGACAAACATTTTATGGATGTGGCGATGCGCTTAAACCCACAGGCCAAAATGTGCGGTGGCGGTAAAATGGAAAAACACATTCTGCGTGAAGCCTTTACCGGCTTATTACCGGATGAAATTCTGTGGCGGCAAAAAGAGCAATTTTCAGATGGTGTCGGTTATAGCTGGATCGACAGCTTAAAAGCCTTTGCAGAGAAAGAAGTTACTGATCAACAAATGGCAACTGCGGCCTTTAGATTCCCAGTCAATACGCCTGATACTAAAGAAGGCTATTTGTATCGGACCATTTTTGAAGAGCATTTCCCACATTCGGGCGCAATTGCTTGTGTTCCTGGCGGTAAATCAGTAGCGTGCTCTACCCCTGAAGCATTAGCTTGGGATGCAAAAATGGCTCAACTAACCGATCCATCAGGTCGCGCTGTACGTGATGTCCATGCACAAGGTTATTAATCAGCATTGACAGGGAAATCCAAATTTACAGTAAGGATGACCTCTGTAAACGTGAAAAAGAGCAAGTGGATCCACTTGCTCTTTTTTCTTCAATAACTAAAAACAACTGAATATCTCAAACTAATAAACACGCATCGGCCGTTTCATTTTCGTGAATTGTCCCAATCAGTATAATATTCGACGGATTTCTGTTAAATTGCAGCCTTGCTACCTGCTAAAATGCGGTTTGGCTAATTGCTTTGCTTTTTGGTGTTTAAAGAGAAACTCATGAAATTATCTACTCCATTTTTTTGTCTGTGTTTAGGCATGCTAAGTTCGAGCCTTGTTGCTTCAGAACAAGCATTGATCGGCAAATGGATTTTAGATGAGCAAGGTCAAGCCATGCTGGACCCACAGCCGTCAGGACTGACTTGGTGGCATGATGAATTGTTAATGCTGGGCGATCAAAGCGCAGCGCCTTCTATGCGGATGAAATTGTTTCGCTTAGATCCCAAAACCAACGCTTATAAAACAGCACCCATTAATATTGAAGTATCACCAGAAGTGCGTGCCGGTTGCTTTGGTGATTATTTGATCAACTCGCCCGATCTTGAAGCACTTACTTGGGATCGTCTGGATGATACGACACTCATTACGGTGACCGAAGATGCCAGTCGTGCTCAGCTCAGCCCCAGTTGCAGCAAAAAATTCGCCCAGACTAACTCCACTAGCTATCCGACGTTGTTGTTAAAAATCAGCACCGACCGCGAGCTCTCGAAGGCAGTGATCACAGCGGTTCGGCCTGTGCAATTCCCGCTCGAATCTGCTGTAGGCAATTTACCCAACGATGGCATTGAAGGCCTCGCCATTGATGATCATCAAAATCTCTATCTGGCACTTGAGAAAAATATGGCGGGTGATCCGGCAATTTTTAAGACGCGGCTGACGCCTGATTTTTGGGCCAAAGATAACTTCGTCAAAGTCATCGATGCTAATCTTACTTTGCCACCCATTGATAAAAATGGACATCCAATCAATGACTTGGAATTCATGCCAAGCCCAATCCCGGGCCATCCTGGCTATTTAATTGCAGTGGCGCGCAATGACGACCAGTTGTGGATGTTTGATTTAACCAATCGCGTGCCCCCCTATGTGCAGCAACTGAGCTTTCATGTGGCAACCGATAATTCGGGGTTGTGCCCAGCTTTTGAGCGCATGGTGCAAACAGCCTTAGAGGGCGTCACTATTCAGAAAGGGCAACTGTATTTAGTGAATGATCCTTGGAAACAGCATTATAAAGATAATATTCAATGTGATGCCAACGCCGAAAATTTCAAACGCAACTCACCACTCATGTTCACCATGAATGTTGACCCCCGTTGGTTTGATTTAGCACGACCTAAAAAGCAAGCATCCATCCCTGGCATCAGTGCGATGGTGTATTTGTCGGACTCAAAGTACTTGGTCGTGCAAGACAAAAAAATTGCCGATGCTGGGGATAGATTGGGCATTTTGACGATTAACTCAAATTCAGCGCCGTCTTATCAATCAGTGTTCACAGCCAACTGGCCAGATAATCAACGGGGCAATGATCTGGAAGCTGCTTGTGCCCTGCCCGGTCGTAGTAATGAATTTTTGCTGGCTGAAAGTGGTACTTGGCACGGTGAGTTCGGTCGGCTTGTGCATATTCGCTTGATGGCCAATTATGCCACTGTGCTGGCTAGTTACCCACTACCGGTTCTGAATGATAATACTGAAGAGCAAATCGGTGACAATTTTGAAGGCTTGGTTTGTGTCAATAGTGCGCCAAATCGCTATTTGCTAGTACTTGGCGAACGGGGCGGTCAAGGCAAGCCTGGCACCCTGCAAACCGGTGAGTTGGATTTAGCTGCCGCTGAAGTCCGTTGGCAAGAACAGCGCTTGCCGGTCCATGCCCCCAAAATGCGGCTTGCCCCCAATGCCCAGCGCGATATTGCGGATTTGTTTTTGCAAGAGCAAACCATCTGGGCGGTTGCTGTGCAAGAATCTGGGGACACTGGCCCATTTGCTTCAGTCATTTATCCGGTTGCCACTCTGAATCCACAACAGCCACAACCCATTACATTATTGACAACGCCTGCGGTCAACTGGACCGTCGATGGTGAGAAAGTGGAAGCTCTGGCATCGCCATTGCCCGGGACACTATCGGCATTAGCAATTGGCACTGAAAATGAGTTGTTAAATGGCAGCTGGTTGCAGTTGGCATTTCCTTTGGAACAACCGAATGTAGAAGCCGTGATGCCTACACAAAATGTTGATCCAGCCTTGAGCAATAGTGCCTCGGGTGCTCAGCCTAGCTCCGAATTGAAGTCTCAGTAAAGCAAATGCTCGCGTCAATTTCGCCCCCAGGATACTTGGGGGCTCTTGCCGCAGGTTTGATAGTGTCGCCCATTCATTTGACTCAAATTAAATGCGCCCTTGTGCCCTGATATCACTAAGGATAAATAGATGGAAGCTAAGCCAGCCACTCAAGTCAATAACCCATTACACGGTCTGACCCTTCAAGTGATATTGGAGAACTTGGTGAAGCATTACGGCGGGTTCAATGGACTTGCCAAAGCCTTACCGTATCGCTGCTTCAGCCATGAACCGAGCATAAAGTCGAGTTTAAAATTTCTGCGACAAACGCCTTGGGCTAGAACTGAGGTTGAGCAGTTATATCTTAAAATTCTCTCGAAAAAGTAAGCGGTACTTTATCTAAGTTGTTCATTCAACAATTTGCCGAAGTCTTCTCTTAGAACTGAATCATTTGCAACCTATCGCCGTAAAGAGCAAGTAATCTAAAAAACCTTACAAGGACCCCTCTGATGAACATGATTAAAACACGAGCTGCTGTGGCCTGGGGCCCAGGTCAACCTCTCTCAATCGAAGAAATAGATTTAATGCCACCGCAAAAAGGTGAAGTGTTAGTCCGTTTGATTGCAACGGGCGTTTGCCATACTGATGCTTACACTTTATCGGGTGCTGATGCTGAAGGTAAATTCCCTTGCGTACTGGGCCACGAAGGTGCAGGTATTGTTGAGGCTGTCGGTGAAGGCGTCACCAGTGTCGCCGTGGGTGACCATGTCATTCCACTTTACACGCCTGAATGTGGCAAATGTAAGTTCTGTTTAAGCGGTAAAACTAATTTATGCCAAGCCATTCGTGCCACACAAGGCCAAGGTTTGATGCCAGATGGCACCACGCGTTTTTCTAAAAACGGCCAGCCGATTTATCACTACATGGGCACGTCAACTTTCAGTGAATATACCGTGCTGCCTGAAATCTCCTTAGCCAAAAGTAATAAAGCAGCACCGCTGGAGAAAGTGTGTTTATTAGGGTGCGGCGTGACAACAGGCATGGGCGCAGTGATGAATACCGCCAAAGTCAAAGCCGGTGATACTGTGGCAGTCTTTGGTTTGGGTGGGATCGGTCTTTCTGCCGTGATCGGTGCAGTCATGGCTGGGGCTAGTCGCATTATTGCCATTGATATCAATGAAGAAAAGTTTGATATCGCACTGAAACTTGGCGCCACCGATGTGGTTAATCCACAAAAATTCGACAAGCCAATTCAAGAGGTTATTGTGGAAATGACCGATGGCGGCGTGGACTTTTCATTTGAGTGTATTGGTAATGTCAATGTGATGCGCTCTGCCCTGGAATGCTGCCACAAAGGTTGGGGCGAATCGGTAATTATCGGGGTTGCGCCCAGTGGTGCCGAGATCTCTACGCGCCCATTCCAACTAGTCACCGGCCGTGTCTGGCGTGGCACCGCTTTTGGTGGCGTCAAAGGACGCAGCGAGCTGCCTGATTATGTGGAGCGTTATTTAAAAGGGGAATTTGAACTCGATACCTTTATCACCCATACCATGCCACTGGAACAAATCAATGACGCCTTTGATTTGATGCACGAAGGTAAATCAATCCGGACTGTGATCCATTTCTAGTTGATTGAGCGGCCTCGTGCCGTGCCTCAGCTGCACATTGAACTCAGCTGTTTTTACTCCAGTGAGCTGTGCTTATAACACTAAGCGCAGCCGAGGCAAAAAGCGCAGCTGAGGCAAAAGCGCAGCTGATCAGACTGAGCAAAGCTGGTTTGAGCCGACGCGAGCCTAGTTAGAAGCAACGACACGAACCGCACTTTATTGGAGGCTGAATGTCCCTGAATCGTCTTTCATCGCAAACCTGCTTTGGTGGCTTGCAACAACGCTTTAGCCATTTTTCAACGGCATTAAATTGTGACATGCAATTTTCGGTGTTCCTACCACCGCAAGCAACGCACAGCAAAGTCCCTGCATTATTTTGGCTGTCTGGACTCACTTGTACTGATGAAAATTTCTCAAGCAAAGCTGGGGCTCAGCGCTATGCCGCTGAATTGGGGTTGGCATTAATTATCCCAGACACCAGCCCCCGTGGCGGCGATGTGGCAAAGGCCGAAGATGGCGCTTGGGATCTGGGTTTAGGCGCAGGTTTTTACCTCAATGCCACTGAGCAACCTTGGGCCTCCCACTATCAAATGGCTGATTACATCTGCAAAGAACTCATTGAGTTGATTGCAGAGCATTTTCCAGTAACTGCCAAACGTGGCATTAGCGGTCATTCAATGGGTGGGCATGGCGCCTTGACTTTAGCCCTGAATAACCCGCAATTATTCCATTCAGTCTCTGCATTCTCACCGATATGCTCATCAACGCAATGTCCATGGGGCGAAAAAGCGTTTAGTCATTATTTAGGTGCCGATCGCACGAATTGGCAGCAGTATGATGCATCAATATTACTAGCCAAAAGCCAAGCACCTTGGCCGATTTTGGTGGATATTGGCGATGCGGACCCGTTTTTGGTGAGCCAGTTGAAACCAGAATTATTGCAAGCGGCAGCAGCCCAACAACAAAATATGCTGACGCTGCGACTACAACCAGGTTATGACCATAGTTATTACTTTGTCGCATCATTTATTGGCGAACATCTGGCGTTTCATGCAAAACAACTGCAGAGTCAAAATTAGTATTCGTTAGCCTTATCGCCAAGTCGTTATGACTTGGCTATCTTCTGCGCTGATTTACTCTGATTTCCTAACTAAATGAAGAAATAATTTGCCCCGCTTTGCCATGACAACATTACATGGCTTTCGTATGACTAAAGCTCGCTTCCTTTGGGTTTGACTTGCTTTGATTTGGGTAAACTGCTTTGTACCAACTGCCAGCTCATGTCGATTTGCCGCTGAAGCTCCCCCACCGGCACTGAATCATCGAGTACAACTGTGTTCCAATGTTGCTTGTTCATGTGGTAACCCGGTGTAATAGCCGGGAAGAGTTGGCGTAGCATCAAGGCTTCGGTCGGATCGGCTTTTAAATTGACTCGCGCTATGCCATTTTCCTCAGCTAAAATCGCAAAAATTTTATCGCCGGTTTTATATACATAGGTATCTGGACCAAAGGGAAAATCTTCACGGCTCGACAGTTGTGCTAAACAATACTGACGGCATTCGCTAAAACCAAACATGCATTTTCCTCGAAACTCATTCACTGCCAACCACAATATTTGTGCACACTTTAGACTTTAAAGCGCCCGACTGTAGCCCCTAAATCAGTTGCAAGACCTAATAAATTGCGGGTATTGGCTGCGACTTCGCTAATGGCTGTACTATTTTCCTCGGCCGCAGCACTTAAAGAGGAAATGCTTTGCGCTAAAGTTGCACTCACTGACGTTTGCTCCTCCGCAGCAGTGGCCGTCTGGATCATCAATGCTTTCAGCTCGTTCAAACGAGTATCAATCGTTTGTACTTGCCCTAACATTTGCTGAGCCTCTTGCTGAGTGGTGCTAGCTAGTTGCTCGCAATTGGTGCTACTGCCAGAAAGCGACGCAGATACCTGTAAAATACCCTGAATAACTTTAGCAATATCGGCGGTGGCTAATTGAACTTTGCCTGCCAATTGCCTCACTTCGTCCGCAACCACTGCAAAACCACGCCCCTGCTCGCCTGCGCGAGCCGCTTCAATGGCGGCATTCAACGCAAGTAAATTGGTTTGATCGGCAATCGAGGTAATCACAGCAACCACTTGCGCAATCTGTTGACTGTCTTGATCAAGCCTGACCACGCCAGTTCGAATATCGCGGAAGGCAGCAAGTGTTTGTGTTAAATTTTCACCGACCAGATGGATAGTCTGATGCAGTTCGGTCGCCGCTTGTTTACAATGCGCAACTTCATCCGAAGCTTTCACCGTATTGCTGCCAATTTCCGCTGCGGCATAACTCATTTCTTCCACGGCAGTCGCTAGCATCTCGGTTTCCCGAGCTTGCAATTGCATACTACTGTCGGCTTGCAGCATGGCTGAAGAGTTCTGGGCGGCAGCCATCTCTAAGGCATGGCCAACGCCGACGAGTTTACTAATCAACAATCGCAGCTGCCCTTGCATTTTATTCAGCCAACCCATCAAACTATTTTGTTGTTTCGCAACAAGATTTAATGTCAGGTCGCCCTCGGCAATGACACTCGTCAGTTGGACCATTTCAGCAGGTTCGCCACCGAGCGGATTCAGCACAAATCCAGAGACAGCTTTAGCGACTAACAGCGCAATCACCAGTGCAATCAGGATGATCCCACCGCCCAGCAATACCATCTTCCTCGCGGGCGCAGCAACCTCTGCCACATCCACCTCGGCCAGCAAGGCCCAATTTAAACCATAACCAGTGACAGGTGCGTAGGCCGAAACCACCGGGTTGTTATTGTAGTCATTAATATAAATCAGACCGGTCTCGCCTTTTAAAGCAGCTATGCTTGCGGGCGTCTGCACCCCATTGCTGGCTACATTTCCAGCAAAAGAAGCTTTCACATTCCGATTGCGACTATCTAAAAACGAATCTGAACGCATCAAGTGATCAGGACCGACCAAGTAACTCTCGCCGCTTTGCCCCATGCCTTCTCGCACTTGCATCACTGCATTAATTTTATCAATAGAAAGCTGCACTGCGACCACATAAAGTTGGCCATCCAACTGTAAATCAGACGCCATAAAAGCCGCGGGCTCATGATTGGAAGGCGCGTAAGGAGAGAAATCTTCTAATACCACTTGACCAGACTGACGCCGAGCTTTTTGAAATAAGCGAGCTAAGCCCGAATTTGCATAAGGCCCATGAATTAAATTACTTTGAAAATCAGCCTCACGGGCTGCAGTGTAAATCACGTCACCTGTGGCATTAATCACAAACACATCATAAAAACCTAACTGCTCGTTAAGTTGAGACAAAACAGCATGGCTTTGTTCGATTGCAGTGGGATCAAACTGAGTCGCAACGACCGACTTCACTGCCTGCAGTCCTGCAGCAAAATCACTAAACATCGCACTAATTTGTTTTTGTTTTATTTCACGCACGGCGGTGAGTTTGGCCTCCGCTTCGGCAAATAACTCATGACGGGCAATTAAGGTCACCAATATCGTGGCGAGAAGTAAAGGTAATAACGTTGTGAGTAGACTGATCAGTTTAATTTTGGTGGTAAATTTCATAACAGAACATCCTTATCTGTGCCAACACATAGTCATGTTGGTTTTAAAGATATATGCAGTTGTTATGTTTGCAACAAAATAGTAAATTTTATAATTCAATTAATTGATTTTATTAATTAAATTGCCCTAACTAATTTAGTGAAACAATACTGGAATTTTTGAAACCTCAACGAGGTCATCGCCGACCATAGTCATAGTCAGAGTCACTGTCACAGTCACAGTCAGAGTCACAGTCACAGTCACAGTCACAGTCACAGTCACAGTCACAACATTGAGTGCTAATTGCATGATTAAGCAAGCCATATTGCCAACAATAGACCTAGCTGTATGAATAATCAGCTTAGTGATGCCCCGCTTCTGAGCAATAAAGTTTCAATTTCAAATATCAATCTATCGCAAATGTTCCCAAAAAATGACGAACTTTATAGACAGCCACCCACCACAAAATGTTAAAATATTTAACTTTTATATAAAATGGAAATAACTCAATGAAAATAGGACGTACAGTTGCATGGATGCTAGCACTGGTTTGCTCGAATTCCTTCGCAACGCAACAAGCCACTTTGCTCGATCAATCGGGGAATCCGCTGATTTTAAATGGTCAAAAAATAAATTATCCACAGGCGCAGATGTCCACAACCCATGTAGCCATGCCTGTTGATTCAGTACCACAACATGTCCAAAACGACACTTTAAACCAACAAGCCAGTACTAACCCCTCAATGTATAAAACTCTCGAAGTATTTAACTTAGGCATTGGTATTGGTTCCGACGGTATGATTACTGGTGATTTCAACGGCGATGCCAAGGTTGAATTGGTGCTGGCGAATCCAAGTAATATTATTTTTGCGGAATATGAACAAAATTCTTTAAGCTTGACAGGAAAACTTCCGCTGTCTGCGGGTTATGCAAAATTACAGTACTTCAAAGATACCAATAGCGACTCGCATTATGCTTTTTTGATCCAATCAGGCGAATTAATCAGAATTGATTTACTGACTCGCAAAGTTGCCGGCAGTTTATTTCTCTCGCAGGCTATGAGCTTTAAAATTCTGCAAGTTTCGGAATCAACTTCCGTTCTACTAGCCAGAAGTTATGATGGCACATTATTCTTTGTTAACCCATCGACGATGGAATTGCTGACGAAACTGACTGGATTTAACAGTGATGTTATTCAAGTAGGTTCTTTCACTAAATTGGGCACTCCGCAAGTCTTGTTCGCTGATGGTGCAATTTATAATTTTAAAGACAATACATTATCCCTCGACAAACAGTTGGCAAAGCAACCGCAGTCTCAAGTTCAAGCCATGGATACCAATAATGATGGTCTTGATGAATTAATCTGGTCTGAGGGTTGGTACCGAATTCAAGTTTACTCACCAAAAACTGATGAACTTTTGCTCACCTATTCAACTAGTCAAGATATTACGGCCTTCACCCTATTCGATGTCGACCAAGATGGTAAAAAAGAAGTTGTTTATGGTGATGGTCAATGGGGTGCACTCCATGCATTCAAACCTGAAAATGGCCAAAAGCTTTGGTCAATCGATAACCCTGATCATAGCGTCACCCAAATAGCGATTGCTGATTTTGATAATGATGGCAAACTTGATATCACATGGGGTGCAGGCTACACCAGTTCAGGGCCTGATTTTTTATACATCGCAGACATCGCTTCCAAAACCATCAAATGGCAAAGCGAAGACATTGTGGGACCATTCAATAGTAATCAGCTTGCCGATGTCGATCTAGATGGTGATCTCGATGCTCTGGTGTTAATTCCTCGCAGCAACTCTGGCTATAATGGCGCGGTACTTCAAGCTTTCGATATTCAATCAAAAAAACGGATTTATAGCTTTAATGCTGCTTTTAACTTTGGTTCTAGAGCGGTCATTGCGCTTGGCGATGTTGATGGCGATGGAATTGAAGACGGAATCATCGGTTCTTCTTCAATGTATACTCAATCAGTTGGCATATTTGACCTCAGATATGGCACCAGAAAATTGGAAGTCGAGTTATCTGACGGAGATGAAACCAGCACTTTAGCATTGGTCGATTTAGACAATAATGGTCGAATGGAAATTATTGCAGGTAGCTCAACCTTACATTCAGGCTCCAACGGTAGCAATTTAAAAGTCCTCGATGGCAAAACGGGCAACTTACTAAAAACCTCACCAATTTTAAATAGCTACGGTTCAGGGATAACCCATCTTGCAGTCATTCCAACCCCTGACAATTCTGGAATTTACGCCCTCATGGCTGGGGATCTTTTTAAATATAATTACACCACCAACTCCAGCAAACAGCTCTCGACCTCAGGAAATCTGTCAAGTTTAGCGACTGTACTTGTCAATGGAGAACCGAAACTTTTTGCATCGTCTCGCAATAAACTTTTAAGCCTCAATAGCGATGGAATTGCTACTAATACTTACCTCCCCTGTAATCAAGATGACATTTCTGCAATCGCACCAGCTCAAATCGGAAGCTTGGTTGTAAACTGTGGTACTCAGTCTGTGTTATTTGATTTGGCTAACTCAAACATAGAGCAAATTCATACTCCGGATAATTGGAATGCAGCAACTGCTGTTTATAGCCAATTCAACAATAAGAACTATTTAATTTTTGGCGGTAACACTGTCGCCGTGTACCAAAATGGCACAAAATTAAAATTACCAAACCCTGACTCGCAGACATTGAAAACACACGTGTTAAAACCATTAACTGGGCAATTTTCAATCCCTGCAGAAGTTGATTTTTTTGCTGTAAATAACCCGATGAAACTGGGTTCTTTAACTTTTACAGATAGAGCAAAGGGGCAATTTAGTTACACACCTCTTGGGAATATCGGAACAGAAACGATCAAAATATATGCGGTGAAAGAAGGCGTATTGTCACCTATTAGTGAATCAACGATTGAGATAACGAATACTACTCCAGTTGCACAAAATATGACGGTTAGCACCCACTGGAATAAGCCTGTGCAGTTAACCTTGGCGGCAACAGATGAGGATTTAGAACAATTAACATTTATCCTCAATAGTCAACCCAATCACGGTGAAGTCAAATTACTTGACTCAGCGAAGGGGCTGGTTGAATACAAACCGTCAGGCACCAGCAATAGTAATGCGAGCTTCTCATTTAGTGCAAAAGACACTTTGATCACCTCTGAATTGAAGAATGTGCTCATTACTCTGACGAATACCACGCCACAAGCAACAGATCTTAACTATAACACTTCTTGGGAAACCCCTGTAAACGGCGGTTTAAAGGGGGAAGATGCGGATGGTGATGCTTTAAGATTTGAGTTGGTAGCACAACCCGCACGAGGAACAGTAGAACTCAATCCTGAAACTGGCTTATTTGTATTCAAAACACCCAACGATTTCGATGATAGCGTGACCTTTAGTTATGTTGTAAAGGATAAATTTGCTAGTTCAACTGCGAAAACAGTGACCATTACAATTAAAGGCGCTTCAGAAAGTGGCGGTTCTATCGGAACTTTAGGCCTATTTGTGTTGGTATTATTGACTATCACCCGACGTTTACGTTAACCACAAACCGCTTGTTGCTTCCAAATACAGCCACTTTTATCGTGGCTGTATTTTTTTATACAGCACAATAATTAATGCAAAAACTGATGGCAGCCTTGATACGATAACCATCTCAGAACATAATCAATTGAAGATAACACCCACTTAAAGATAACTTTCACCAAACCCTTTTTTGGGCTTACTCGGTTTTGCTTGGCGGGTAACACTCAGTTGGAACCCATTATCAGTCAGTGGCAAAGTAATTTTTTGGGGCGTAAATTCTTGCAACTGCCATGGATGCCATATTTTTAATTGATAATCACCGGCAGGAATATCGGCAAATGACACATTCCCCTGTTCATCGCTGACCGCCAGTAACGGACTCTCCCCGACATACACATAGGCTTGCATGTAATCATGAATATTACAGCCAATTGCCACAATTCCAGGCTTTTCAAACATCACTGGCGCTTCCGGCTTTCCGGCATAGAGCTTTAATTCAAAGACTTTTGCTGGTGAAAATGAATAAACATGATGTCGAGTTTTATCTTGGTTCGGAAATTCGACGGCAGTGCCCGCTTGCACTGCTGTGACAAAAGGTTGAAACACCAAATCCTTTTGCGCAACTTCGATAGTTTTCTTTGCTAACTGAGGGTACGTCGGAGCAATCAACTCGACTACAGCATCCGCTAATGGCTGATTATCCTGCGCCGTAATGGTTATTTGCACTGGTACGGCGAGCAATGCAGATGACGGGAGAACAAAAAAAAGGGATAGCCAGCGAAGTTTCATAAGGTGTACTTATCCGTTAGTCAACATACTCTCAGTATATCAGCCTTAAAAACCAATGGGGTCAGAGTCATTGAAATTTGCTATCACCTTTGTGTTCTTTTTAATTTTCAATGACTCTGACCCTATCGATCGCTGCTAAACTGAAAGATAAAGGTATTGTGTAATTTCCTAAAGTAACTTTTAAGAATCAAATAGAGGGGTTCGTCGCGCTTTGAAAATTCGTCGCTGCTATCAAAGTTGCTGGATAATGCTCGTGAGTCAAGCTTTGGCAAATCAGCTTGCAGCGGAAGAGCTATCCTCGGCGCAATTGGCTTGGCAAGCCAAAGGTGAGCTCAGCCTCAATCAAAGTCAGCATCAACCCAAGGGGTTACAACCCTGGTGGCAAGGGGGAACTGGCCAATTGGGTTCAGCGGACGATACTTTACTGCTAGGTCCGCAACTTTTTGCTGCGCAATTAACAACGGATAGTCCATGGTCAGCCACTTTGCATACACAATGGCATCAACATCCCACCGTTGATTTAGGGGTAACTGAAAGCTGGATTTCTTTTAGCCCGCTGCCCTTCGCAGGTTATCGCTTCCGTGCGCGCGCCGGCTTCTTCTATCCTAAATTTTCTATGGAAAATACCGATACAGCTTGGTCCTCACCTTATAGCAGTAATTTTTCAGTGATTAACAGTTGGTTTGCCGAAGAGTTAAGAGCCCGAGGTGTTGAATGGAGCATCATCCGCCCGGGACGCGCATTTAACTCTGCCAGCAGTTATCAATGGGTCACCGGCATTTTTCAAGGCAATGATGCTCTGGGAACTATCATCGGTTGGCGTGGTTTTGCCAGCCATCCTTTTCAAACCAATCTGGGTGAAACTGTTCGTTTTGCCGATTACCCGAGCATTCGTTCAGGGCCACTTGCTTTACAACCGGATTGGGTTCAGCCGACCCGGGAAATTGATCAGCGTACGGGCTTTTACTCAGGATTGCACTGGAGCTATCAGCAGAAATCGGAAGTCCGAGTTTATTATTACGATAACAACGGCGATCCCTTAGTCATTAAACATGGACAATATGCTTGGGATACCCAATTGAGCAGTATTGCTTGGCAACATGAGGTCAATGAGCATCTTCGCTTTGTTTCACAATACCTGACAGGAAGCACCGAAATGGGCCCACAAGCTGTCGTGGTTGATTTCAAAAGTTGGTTCTCTTTGTTGCACTATGACCTTGGACACTCGCGGTTGAGTATCCGTTACGACTATTGGCAACAACAAGATAAGGACTTATTGCCTTCAGATGATAACAACGGCAGAGGCCATGGTTGGAATATAAATCTGCAATATCCGCTCAGCGAAAACCTGAGCCTTGCTTTAGAATGGAGCCATTTAAACACAGTGCAAGCCAGTCGTGGTCAATGGCAAAATTGGCCGCTGCAGCGAAACTTTCAACAATTACAACTGCTGATGACTTGGCGTTTTGCATCAGCAAACTAATTCGCTTGTTTAGATGGCTTGAAATAAAAGCCGGCTGACGCCGGCTTTTAAGATTTTTCGCTTATCACTGTTATTTACTGGTATGTTGCTTCATCCAAGCGAAAACTTCGTTGTACCAACGTTCAGCATTTGCTGGTTTCAAAATCCAATGATTTTCATCAGGGAAAATAACTAAGCGCGATGGAATGCCTTTGCGTTGCAGCGTCGTAAACGCGCCTAAGCCTTGCGCATAAGGCACTCGGTAGTCTTTCAACCCATGCAACACCAACATCGGTGTTTTCCAATTATCAACGAACGCAGCAGGATTAAACTTCTGATAATCCGAAGTTTTATCCCAGACTGGGCCGCCTAAATCATGCTCTGGGAACCATAACTCTTCAGTGCTGCCATAAAAGCTTGGCATGTCGAACAAGCCTGCATGGTTGACCAAACATTTGAAACCATCATTCCAATTGCCGGCGATCCAGTTCATCATGTAACCGCCATAAGAAGCACCCAAGGCACAGGCGTTTTTGCCATCTAACCAAGGCTGGGTTTCAATGATGTAAGCGAAGCCTTTTTTCAAGTCTTCTAAAGGTTTACCACCCCAATCGCGCGCGATTGAATCAGTAAACGCTTGGCCATAGCCGGTAGAGCCATGGAAATCAATCATGACCACGCCAAAGCCTTGGGCCGCCCATAATTGCGCATTCCAACGGAAATTAAACATATTACCGAAACTACCTTGTGGCCCGCCGTGCACGATGAAAGCCATCGGGTATTTTTTGCCTTCTTGATAATTCCAAGGCTTCATCCAGTAGCCATAAACAATTTCATCGTTTGCACCACGGAAACTAAATTGGTCAAATTCCGCCAATTGAATATCAGCCAAAACCGCTTTATTTACTTGCGTCAAAGGTTGCGGCAAGCCACTGTTGCCCTTGATTTGATAGACTTCGGTTGGCGAATTGAGAGTATGGTTGGTGAAAAACATACCATTGTTACGCACGGCTAAATCAGACGAAGTCCCTTCACTGTAGATTTTGCTGACTTCGCCAAATTTAGGATCAATCGAGAAAATCCCTTTTTGACCAAGGTCTTGCGCAGTGACATAGAGAGTCCGGTTATCTGGCCCGAATTGATAATCATCAATCGACCGATCCCAATCCGGCGAAACTTCTTTGCGTTCACCTGTGGCTAAATCTAACAAGATTAAGCCAAAGCGATCGGCCTCGTAGACAGGCTTTTTCATGGCTAAATAAGCCATGTAACGTCCGTCGGCTGAGAACGAGGGTTTTGCATCCCAAGCTGGATTGTCCTTGGTCAGATTGATTTTGTTGCCACCTTTGAGTGACACTTGGAAAATATCAAAATTGGTGTGCCAAGCTTGATCAACAGCTGGTATTTTGGCGCTGAACACTAAATTTTGGCCATCTGGCGTGAATGCAGCTTCTGCTGTGCCCGCGACATCAGTGTTCCACTCAGGCATCAAATCAACCGCGTCAGTGATGGCTTGATCACCCAAGGTTGCCGCAAAGAAATGTACCTTGAATTCGTCTTCCCAAGTATCCCAATGCCGAACCATCAGATTGTCAAAGGCCATGGCCGAGTCTTTTTTATCGGCCTGCGCTTTCATCGAACTCACAGTACAAGCCAAATCAGCACAACCCGGCTTCACATCCAGGGTGAGTACCACTGTTTTGTTATCATTGGCAACCAAATAGCCTTGCACATCGATGGGTAATGCGGTCATTTGCCGGGCTTCACCGCCAGTTAACGGCAATTTCCACAATTGCGTGCTACCCGTTCTATCCGCTAAAAAGTAGATAGACTTGCCATCAGCAGAAAATTTCACTGAATGTTCTCTGCCGACGCTATCAGTCAAACGACGAACAGTGTTGCCATTAGCGACATCCATTAAGTACAGATCCGCAGAAGTGTCTGCAGGCGCAAATCCACCATTTTTCTGGCCATACACCACTAAATTGCCATCGGGTGAAACGACCACGTCGTACAATTTATTTAATTTATTTAAATGTTCGATGGTTAAAGCTGACTTGGCATAAGCGCTGCCGCTTAGCAAAGCCAGAACTAAAATTCCCCAGGATTTCATAGGTACCCTCGTTGCAAAAAAAGCCCTGACATGACTCAGGGCTTTAAAATGATAATTGTTTTATGCTTGTTGTTCTAACTCGCCGATTTTCACTTTCCAAATCTGCGGGCCTTGTTCATGCACGTTATTGCCCTGACTATCGACGGCAACAGTCACTGGCATATCTTCGACATCAAATTCGTAAATCGCTTCCATGCCTAAATCAGCAAAAGCGACCACACGGGCATGTTTAATTGCTTTGGAGACTAAATAGGCAGCACCACCAACAGCCATCAGATAGACCGCTTTATGGTTGCGGATACTTTCCACTGTTGCATTGCCGCGCTCAGATTTACCAATCATGCCCAATAAGCCAGTTTGGCTCAGCATCATTTCGGTAAACTTGTCCATGCGAGTCGCGGTAGTTGGACCTGCAGGACCGACAACTTCATCACCGACAGCATCCACTGGACCAACGTAGTAAATAAAACGATTTTTAAAATCAACGCCTTCAGGCAACCCTTGGCCACTGTTGAGCATATCGGCAATCCGTTTGTGTGCGGCATCACGCCCTGTCAACATTTTGCCCGATAACAACACGGTTTCACCGGCTTGCCAGCTCAATACATCTTCTGGCGTTACCGTATTGAGATTAACTCGACGCACGTT
>CAZIPG010000046.1:0-17552 GCA_964540955.1 uncultured Rheinheimera sp. | reverse complement strand
ATGGGCTTCGATGCCAATTCATGTGCCGTTTTGAGTGCCATTGGTAAACAATCACCAGATATCAACCAAGGTGTTGATAAAAAAGATCCGCGTGATCAAGGCGCCGGCGATCAAGGGTTGATGTTTGGTTATGCTAGCAATGAAACTGACGTGTTAATGCCTGCACCAATTACCTACTCTCACCGCTTAGTACAACAACAAGCCAAAGTGCGTAAAGACGGCACTTTACCTTGGTTACGTCCTGATGCGAAATCGCAGTTGTCTTTCATTTATGAAAATGGCAAACCTGTTGGTATCGACGCTGTGGTGTTATCAACTCAGCATTGCGACACTATTTCTACGTCAGATCTGCGCGAAGCCGTGATGGAACATATCATCAAGCCAGTTTTACCCGCTGAGTGGCTGCGTGAGAGCACGAAATTCTTCATTAACCCAACTGGGCGTTTTGTCATCGGCGGCCCAATGGGCGACTGTGGTTTAACTGGCCGCAAAATCATCGTCGATAGCTACGGTGGTATGGCTCGTCACGGTGGTGGCGCCTTCTCTGGTAAAGATCCTTCTAAAGTGGACCGCTCAGCTGCTTATGCCGCGCGTTATGTTGCCAAAAATATCGTTGCTGCCGGTTTAGCAGAGCGTTGCGAAATCCAAGTGTCATACGCCATCGGTGTGGCAGAGCCAACCTCAATTAGCGTAGAGACTTTTGGTACCAGCAAACTTTCTGAAGACCAATTAATTAAATTAGTTCGCACTCACTTCGATTTACGTCCATATGGTCTGATTGAAATGATGCAATTAGAGCGCCCAATTTACCGTGCGACAGCTGCTTACGGCCACTTCGGTCGTAACGAGTTCCCATGGGAGCAAACCGACAAAGCAGAAATCCTGCGAGCAGACGCTGGTTTATAATTGCCAGTCGATTGCATAAAAAAGGAGCTTAGGCTCCTTTTTTTATTGGCGACGTAGTCATTTTTACAGACGTAGTCATTTTTACAGGGGTTGCTCGAGGTCTTTTCGTATATCCCCATCGAGCCTTATGATGGATGGTCAATCTGTGTAGCTAAGTTCAGCGGCCATCACCCTGCCAGCGAAATAACTTGGCACCCAGCCCAAGAAATATCAAAGTCATCACAGCCAATGCCACTAAGTGATAGCTGATTGCATTTAAGTCAGCGCCATCAATCATCACAGCGCGAGCACCTGCCACCAAATGCGTCAATGGCAACAAGTCAGCCGCATATTGTAAGGCTTTGGGCGCGCCATCCAAACTAAACCAAACACCCGATAAAATCATCATCGGCCAACTGGCCATATTCAATAATCCACCGGTTAATTCTTCTGAGCGACTGCGGCTAGCAATGAGCAAACCCAATGAAATCATTGCTGAAGCCCCCAGCAGAGTGACCAACAACAAATGCCAATAACTGCCGAGCATCATAAAATCAAACACGGCGTTACAGGCAATATAAATACCGCTGGCAATTGCGAGCACAATCAACAAGCGCGAAACCACTTGGGCACTGACAAATTCGAAGGCTGACAAAGGCGTTGCTTGCAATCGCTTTAACACACTACTTTTGCGATAACGCACCAAGACATAGCCGACCCCGAATAAACAGGAAAACATCATGTTCATCCCCAAAATGCCCGGTAAGGCCCAATCAACATACCGAATACTATCGCCACTCACTGCCAAACGGGTCGGATTGGCCAGTTGCGGGACAATAATTTTCGCGACTAAATAGCCTTTCGCCGAACGCTCATTCTGCCAGTATTGGTTTTGTTTCAGGTCGATGACTAAATCTAATTGATGGTGACGTAATTTCTCTAAAGCCCCATCGACCTTGGTGAAAGGAACAAAATCAATATATTGCGTACTTAATACTGCATGTGCACTCGGGTTCAGCTGTTCTGCATCTTGTAGCACGCCAATTTTATATTCAGCTTTGGGATCATTGGAAAACACCAAGGCAAAGCCCACCACCAACAACACTGGGAAAATTAAATTCCAAGCCAATGAGCTGCGGTCACGCCAGAATTCTAAATTACGCGCTTTTAAAACGGCAAAAAATCGTTTGAAGTTCATAGCTGCCCCTCCGGCAAATCCGCCAGTAGTGACTGCCCAGTGAGTTTCAGAAATAAATCATCTAAAGTCGCAGATTTGATGAACAACCCTTCTAACGAAAAACCTTGAGCGAGCAATTGTTTAATACTCGCTTCGACATCTGTACTTTGAATTTGCAAAAAGCCATCGCGCACACTCCAACTTTCAGTGGGTAGATTGGGTGGCACTCCGCGATCCGGCAAGCGGATCAACGCGCCGCTAAAATGCTCAGCCAATAATTTTTGCGGGGAATTCCTCGCGATTATTTGCCCTTTGGCCATGATCACAATGTCATCACAGAGAAATTCAGCCTCATCCATATAGTGCGTCGTTAACACGATAGTTTTACCTTGGGCTTTAATCTGACTAATGAGCTGCCAAAAATTGCGCCGTGCGTGCGGATCTAACCCTGTCGTCGGTTCGTCTAAAAATAAAATTTGCGGCTGATTCACTAAAGCAAGTGCAAGTAACAACCGTTGTCGCTGTCCGCCAGATAGTTTGCGATGATCTTGCTTCAAAAAATCCGTTAAATCACAAAGCCGGATCAATTCCGCTAAATCAGCCGGATTTTGGTAAAACGACGCAAATAACTCAAGCGTCTCTTGTACTGTCAAAAAGTCTTGCAGGGCCGTTTGCTGAAATTGCACGCCGAGTTGCTGAAAATCCTGCCGGCTCGCCAGCCTGCCATGATAAAGAATTTCACCGGTATCAGCAGAAACTAGGCCTTCAAGCATTTCCATAGTTGTGGTTTTTCCCGCACCATTGGGCCCTAACAAACCAAAACATTGGCCTTGTTGCACACTAAAATTGATTCCATTTACCGCAACCAGATCACCAAAACTTTTCTTCAAATTTCGAACTTCTAACACCACGGCCATGATGGCCTCCTTGGATGAGGATGGAATGCTTATACTCACTAAAATAGCTAAGTGATATAACTCACTGAAATTGTTGCCTGAAATAGCTCACTGAAATAGCTCTCTTAAACAACTTGTCGCCTTTAACCCATGATTGCAGGTACCCAGAATGTGAAGCAACTGCTACCATACTCCTTTTTGCTTGGAAGTGATCGCATGCGTATTCCTCGAATTTATCAACCCAGTGAGCTCGTTGTGGGTCAAACTTGCCAATTAGCCGAAGATGCTGCTAATCATGTGGGCAGAGTGCTTCGGATGCAAGTCGGGCAAGCCATTGAATTATTTAATGGTGATGGCAACAACTACGCAGCAAAAATTATTGAAGTTGGTAAAAAGACCGTTTTAGTGCAACTCGATGATTGTCGTCAGAATCCAGTCGAGTCGCCTTTGCGTATTCACTTAGGCCAAGGGATTTCGCGCGGGGATCGCATGGATTTTGCGATCCAAAAAGCCGTTGAACTAGGTGTGGCAGAAATCACGCCTTTGTTCACCGAACGTTGCGGCGTTAAGTTAGATGCAGAGCGCGCGGAAAAAAAACGTGAGCAATGGCAAAAAATTGTAATCAGTGCCTGCGAACAAAGTGGACGCAGTGTCGTGCCGAACGTGAATCCGTTGCAACATTTGGATAAATGGTTAGCACAGCCCACAAAAGAATTAAAGTTGACCTTGGATCCTTGGGCCAAAGACACCATTAAGACCCTAGGTCAAACCAATGCAGTTCGCTTAGTCATCGGCCCCGAAGGCGGTTTTAGTGACGGCGAAGTACAGCAAACCCAACAAGCGGGGTTTATTGCCGTACAACTAGGTCCTCGCGTGTTAAGAACGGAAACTGCGGCTTTAACAGCCATCGCAGCGTTGCAGTTACAACTAGGCGATTTAGCGACTGCCAACCCAATTAAGGAGTAACCTCTTGATTAAACTAGGCATAGTGATGGACCCAATCAGTGCCATCAATATCAAAAAAGATTCTAGTTTTGCGATGTTAGAAGAAGCACAGCGTCGCGGTTATCAATTACATTACATGGAAATGGCCGATTTATATCTGTTAGAAGGCCAAGCCCGCGCCAGCACTCAATTGTTAACGGTGCAGAATGATGCCAACCACTGGTATGATTTTGGCGCAACGCAGGATATCGCTTTGGCTGAGCTTGACGTGATTTTAATGCGCAAGGATCCGCCTTTTGATACCGAGTTTATTTACGCAACCTACATCCTGGAACGCGCTGAGGATGAAGGCACTTTAATCGTGAACAAACCACAAAGTTTACGTGATGCCAACGAAAAGTTGTTTACCAGTTGGTTTGCCGAACATACGCCCAAAACCTTGGTCACCCGCGATGCAAAACGCTTAAAAGCATTTTACCAAAGTGAACAAGATATCATTTTAAAGCCGCTAGATGGCATGGGTGGCGCTTCGATTTTCCGGTTAAAACCACAAGATCCAAACGTCAGCGTCATCATCGAAACTCTAACAGCCCATGGCAGCCAATATGCCATGGCACAACAATATATTCCTGCCATTATCGACGGTGACAAACGCGTGTTAGTCGTTGATGGCGAACCAGTGCCCTACTGCTTAGCGCGAATTCCTGCATCTGGGGAAACTCGCGGCAACTTGGCCGCAGGCGGCCGTGGTGAAGCCCGTCCATTGACCGCCGCAGACTGGGCAATTGCAAAAGCAGTTGGTCCTGTGCTGAAAGCGAAGGGATTGATTTTCGTCGGCCTTGATATCATTGGCGATCGCCTCACTGAAATTAACGTGACCAGCCCGACGTGTATTCGCGAAATCGAAGCGGCTTTTGATGTCAGTATCACCGGCATGTTATTTGATGCCATCGAGCAACGTTTAGCCAAATAACGCTGAGCATTTCAGCTTTGAGGTCATTATGGATTCATTACAGAACCATCTTTTAGTGGCGATGCCTAATTTAGAAGACCCAAACTTTGGCCGCAGCGTAACCTACATTTTGGAACATAACGCTGAAGGTGCGATGGGTATTGTGGTCAATCACCCACTGAACTTAATCGTGAGTGATTTGCTAAGCCAATTAAATATTGAACACGACGAAGACTCTGACGTGGCGCAGACACATGTGGTGGCCGGAGGCCCAGTACAAAGCGATCGCGGCTTTGTGCTGCATACGCCCAAAGCAGGTTTTCAAAGTAGTTTACAAGTCAGCGATGAATTAATGGTCACAACCAGCAAAGATATTTTGGAAACCTTAACCAGCGCTGCTGCCCCAGAAAAATTTATGCTGGCCTTGGGCTATGCCGGCTGGAGTGCCGGCCAACTTGAACAAGAAATTGCTGACAACAGTTGGCTCGTCGTGCCTGCAGATAACCGGATTATTTTTGACATCGCCCATAGTGAAAAATGGCAAGGTGCTGCAGCAAAGATGGGCATTTCGCTTTGGCAATTGAGTCCACAGGCAGGACATGCATGAGTATTACAGTATTAGCGTTTGATTATGGCTTAAAAAGTATTGGCGTAGCTGTCGGTCAGTCTTTGACCGGCAGTGCGTCAACTTTAAAAGCGCTGAAAGCGCAGGATGGTACGCCTGATTGGCAACAAATTGAGCAGCTATTAAAAGAATGGCAGCCTGCGTTTGTCGTCGTCGGCTTACCGCTGAACATGGATGGAACAGAGCAGCCCTTTACAGCGAGAGTGCACAAATTTGTCAATCGTTTGCATGGTCGATTTGGCGTTCAGGTAAAAACCCATGATGAACGTTTAACTACTGTCGATGCTCGCGCCGATTTATTTGCGCAAGGTGGTTTTAAAAAATTAAGCAAAGATGCGGTCGACTGCTGGTCGGCCAAACTCATCTTGGAAAGTTACTTTGAGAATAATCCCTAAAGGCTGCCAATGAATTTTTCGCAACAGTCAGCAAACACTCCATCGTTTGATGTGCCACTTGGGTATTACCAACACTACAAAGGCAACTTCTATCTATTGCAAGCCATTGCTATGCATAGTGAGGAACAACAACCCTATGCGGTCTATCAGGCGCTCTATGGTGATTACGGCTTGTGGGTAAGGCCCCTCAACATGTTTACGGAGCAAGTGCTGATTGCTGGCGTTTCTCAGCCAAGATTTCGTTTTGTCGGTACTGACAAGCCGAAAACTAGTTGAGATTTGCTGCCGCTACGTGCAATTAGGAACCTCTCATTAGGAACATTTGACCATGGATATGGTACAAACAAGACAAAGCCAATTAGATTTATTAAGAGGCGTCGCCATTTTGGGGATAGCTTTCATGAATGTGTTTGGCTTTGCTATCCCCTCTTGGTATAGCTTCGATTTGTATTGGCACCAATCCCCCGTGAGCACATTGGATGTTTGGTTGTATCAGTTGCAGCAGTTATTTTTGCAGGGTCGATTTCGCAGCTTGTTAACCTTATTATTGGGGATTGGTTTATGGCTCATCGCTATGCACAATTCTGTTGATGCCAAACGTTTACAACAAGTGAAAAGACGCTATCTCGCCCTTGCACTGTTCGGTTTTTGCCATATTAACTTTTTCTGGACTGGCGATATTACGCTTTGGTATGCCCTATCCGCACTTTTACTACTGGGTTTTGGCTTTTTATCCTGGCCACCCGTCCAGCAATTCAGACTAGGTCTTAGCCTGATTTTGGTCACTGTTTTTTTAAACTATGCGGTTGCCTGGTCAACGCTGTTAGCAGAACCGGTGCCAAACATCGGGCTTAGTGAAGAAGAGATAGTCGCTGCACAGCAACTTTATCACGGCCCTTTGTTTGCCTGGTGGCAAGACATGTGGCAAGAGAACCTGCTCGGGTTATTAGGGTTCTGCTTTAACTTAGCGTGGCTGAATATCGGCACCATGCTGATTGGTATTGCCTTATATCGCCAAGGTTTTTTCCAAACGGGGATGTCTCGATCGCAAGAAGCGATATTGTTCACCTTCGCCTTGGGGTTGGATATTCTGGGGATCCATCTGAGTAACGGTCAACAGAGCGTATTGCACTTTTGGTATGATTTTTCAGCCCTGCTGATGGCGTTAGTCTTTGCCAGTTGGCTCATTAAATGGCGAACTCAGGATGTGCTTAGTCGGCTGTTTCAAGCCTGTGGCAAAATGGCATTAACCCTTTACTTCCTACAAACTTTACTATTCTTAACTTGGTTCAATTGGTTGGCACCTGCTTGGTACGCAAATGCCGAACGGTGGCAGCTGATGCTGCTGGCTTCAGGGGTGATCCTGTGCTGCGGGTTATTCGCCCTAGTTTGGCAACGATTTTACACTCTAGGACCACTGGAATGGTGCTGGCGACGATTGTATAGCACAAAACATCACTCATAAATTCCAAATAAAAAATCCTCAGATCATTGGTCATAACCTGAGGATTATTTGCGTGGCTTATTCTAGTAAGCCTGAGGAAAAGCCTTGGTTTTAATCTCTCAAAAATTGGCAAACATTCAATTGAATTAAATCGGTTTCTCTAAACCATCGACAGTGACATTCGTCAGGAAGCCAGCTCCCGCAGTTTCATTATTCCGTAATTTAATCATCAAGCGTAAATCATTTGGCGAATCGGCATGGTGCAATGCATCGGCATAGCTGATTTGATTGCGTTGATATAAATCGTATAAAGCTTGGTCGAACGTTTGCATCCCAAGTTCTTTTGACTTACTCATCACCGCTTTAATTTCATCAATTTCACCCCGTTTGATTAAATCGGCAACCAGTGGTGAATTCAATAACACCTCTATGGCCGCGATCCGACGAGTGCCATCCGGTGTAGGGATCAGTTGCTGTGCAACAATGCCACGGAGGTTCAACGCCAGGTCAAACAATAACTTGCCATGTTTTTCTTTCGGAACTAAGTGCATAATACGGTCAATTGCTTGGTTGGCGTTGTTGGCGTGCAAGGTCGCGATACACAAATGACCCGTTTCAGCAAATGACAACGCATATTCCATCGTGTCTTGGCTGCGGATCTCACCGATGAGAATAACATCAGGTGCTTGACGCAAGGAGCTTTTCAGCGCGGCATCGAAAGACTCAGTATCAATACCGACTTCACGTTGCGTAATTAAACTTCTGGCATGGTCATGGACAAATTCGATCGGATCTTCAATTGTCAGAATATGACCTCTGGCATTTTTATTACGATAGCCAATCAGGGCCGCCAAAGAAGTCGATTTACCCGTGCCTGTCCCCCCCACAAACAGCACTAAGCCACGCTTGGACATAATGATTTCTTTGAGGATGGGCGGTAATCCTAAATCTTCCACATTAGGAATGGTTGTCACAATCCGACGGATTACCATGCCTGCAGCATCCCGCTGGAAAAACGCAGAGACCCGGAAACGTCCCGCATCATTAGAGATGGCGAAGTTACACTCTTTATGGGTCAGAAACTCCTGTTTTTGTTTCTCGGACATGGCCGACAGCACCAACGCCAGCGAAGTTTCAGCATCAAGAACCGATTCGTCAATGGGTTGCAACTCACCATTAATTTTGGCGGCAACTGGCATACCAGCGGTAACAAACATATCCGAAGCTTTGGCATCGACCATTTTATGCAGTAACGGGACTAGTTCCATCATTTATGCTCCTAAATTCGCCCCATTGCACCAAAGGTATTTTTATCCTGGGCTTTGGTCATCGCATCTTGACGCGTAATAATGCCGCGGTTCACTAAGTTCAATAAACATTGATCCATGGTTTGCATGCCATGCGATGCACCTGTTTGTATGACAGAATACATCTGAGCAATTTTGTCTTCACGAATTAAGTTACGAATAGCCGGTAATCCCACCATGATTTCATGGGCTGCGACTCGACCACCGCCGACCTTTTTCAACAGTGTTTGCGAAATAACGGCCCTTAATGATTCCGACAACATCGAACGCACCATGGCTTTTTCTTCCCCAGGGAACACGTCGATGATCCGGTCAATGGTTTTGGGTGCTGAGGTGGTGTGCAAAGTACCAAACACCAAGTGACCGGTTTCTGCCGCGGTCATTGCCAACCGGATAGTTTCTAAGTCCCGTAATTCACCCACTAGGATGACATCAGGGTCTTCACGCAAGGCTGAACGTAATGCATTTGAGAAACTCAACGTATCGCGGTGCACTTCCCGCTGGTTCACTAGTGATAGTTTATTTTGATGAACGAATTCAATCGGATCTTCAATCGTCAGAATATGGTCATGGCGATTGGCGTTAATATAGTCAACCATTGCTGCAAGGGTTGTTGATTTACCCGAACCTGTTGGGCCTGTGACTAGCACTAAGCCCCGTGGGTTTTCCGCGATGGTTCGAAACACATCAGGGGCACCTAAATCTTCTAAGGACAACACTTCACTTGGAATGGTACGGAATACAGCAGCGGCACCGCGGTTTTGCACAAAGGCGTTAACCCGGAAACGAGCAAGGCCAGGAACTTCAAAAGAAAAATCTGACTCTAAACGTTCTTCGTACTCTTTGCGCTGTTTATCCGTCATAATGTCGTAAACTAAAGCGTGAACGTCTTTATGCGTCAGCGGTGGAATATTTAATCGGCGAACATCACCATCGACACGGATGAGCGGCGGAACACCTGCCGATAAATGCAAATCTGAAGCTTTGTGTTGTACGCTAAACGCAAGTAATTCAGTAATATCCATGACAAAAACTCCTGTTTGTCGGAAAATGGTCAATCTTTTTGATGAGTCTGGTCCCAATGCATAACAACATAGCAGAACGCTTAACTTCAGCCTACCAGCAGATAGCAGAAATTATTGCAAAATGTCAGCGCGAGCCATCAACTGCTCAGTTAATCGCCGTCAGTAAAACCAAACCCGTTGCCGATATTCTTGCTGCATATCAAGCAGGCCATCGGCAATTTGGTGAAAACTATGTGCAAGAACTTGTTGAAAAAGCAACCTTTTTTAAGGATAAATCCGATATCCAATGGCATTTTATCGGCCCAATTCAATCCAACAAAACACGAGATATTGCCAGCTTTGCCAGTGTGGTTCACAGCATCGACCGCTTAAAAATTGCCGAGCGTTTATCTGCGCAGCGCCCGACGCATTTACCACCGCTAAAAGTGCTGATCCAAGTCAATATCAGCGAAGAAGCCAGTAAAGCAGGTATTCTAAGTCAAGATGTCTTGGCTTTTGCTGACGAACTCGCCAAGTATCCGAACATACAGTTAATTGGCTTAATGGCAATTCCTGAACCGGCAAAAGACGGCGATAACCATATTGCCTTCAGTCGAATGCAGCAGCTTTCACAACAGCTGCAACAACGCCATCCTTCAGCCTGCGAGTTGTCGATGGGAATGTCTGACGATTGGCCGCAAGCCCTAACATTCGGCGCAACTATGATAAGATTAGGCACAGCCATTTTTGGCCAAAGGGAACCCAAAAAACATGAATGATAATACAGTCGCTTTTATTGGCGCGGGGAATATGAGCCGCTGCATCATTGCAGGCATGGTCCGCAATGGCTACCCAGCTACCAATATTATTGCAGCCAATCCAAGCCGAGCGAAATTAGATGCCTTGTCTGCAGAATTCGGCATCCAAATCACCCAAGATAACCTCGAAGCAGTGACTAAGGCCGACGTGATTGTTCTCGCCGTGAAACCACAACTGATGGCTGACGTGTGCTTACAACTGAAAGAACATGCGCCGGAATGTTTGGAAAAACTGTTTGTGACTGTGGCTGCCGGTTTGCCTGTGGCTAAATATGAAAGTTGGTTAGGTGAAGTTCGTTTAATCAGAACTATGCCGAATACTCCTGCAGCGGTCGGGCTTGGGGTCACAGGGATTTTTCCAAGCCGCTGCTCGAACTATGAAAAAGCTTTTGTTGACGGTATTTTCTGTAGTGTCGGTAAAACGGTATGGCTGCAAGAGGAAGATCAGATCAATGCGATTATCGCACTGACTGGTAGTGCCCCTGCCTACTTCTTTTATTTTATGCAGGCCATGCAACAAGTCGGCGAAAGCTTAGGATTCAGCACCGAAGAAGCAAGAGCCATGGTGGTCCAAACCGCGTTGGGCGCTGCCACTTTAACTGCGCAGTCAGCTTTACCTTTTGCCGATTTAAGAGCCCAAGTCACCAGCAAAGGCGGTACTACGCATGAAGCGATTGAAACCTTGCGGCAAGGCGGGCTTGAAAATTTAGTGAAAGATGCCATGTTAGCTGCGATAGCCCGTGCCGAAGCACTCGCTAAAACTTTATAGATAAACAATTTAGGAAACCGCCAATGGCCAATGCATTCTATTTTTTAATTAATTTGGTGTTCGATTTAGCGCTTTTTGTCGTGATTTTACGTTGGTGGTTACAAACGAGCCGCGCTGATTTTTATAACCCAGTCAGTCAGTTTGTGGTCAAAGCGACCAATCCATTGATTATTCCTCTGCGTCGAATGATCCCCGCAATTGGCTCTTTGGATACCGCCACACTCTTGGTTGCATTACTCGTCAGCGCCGCCAAAGTGGTGGTGATTGCAATGTTGTTTACTGGCTATAGCAGTGTTGGGGTATTGGTTTTAAAAAGTGCTCTAAATATTGTGCTGCAAGGTCTTTATTTGTTGTTTTACATCCTGTTAGCTCGCGCTGTATTAAGTTGGTTTAGCCAAGGGCGCACACCAATAGAGTATTTACTTTCACAACTGACTGAGCCCTTATTGCGCCCTATCCGTAAAGTAGTACCAACTATTGGCATCATCGATTTATCGACCATGGTTTTAGTGATCGCGCTTATTTTCGTACGCATCATTGTCGAAAGTTACTACATTAATTTACTTTAAAGGTTGGGGGATTCCCCTGCCCTATGGAATCGAAGATGGCGCAAACAGCGTGGCGCTGGCAAGGCAGTGATCTTATTTTACAGCTTTATGTCCAGCCGAAAGCCAGTAGAGATCAGTGGCTCGGTTTGCATGCAGATGCATTGAAATTGGCAATTACTGCGCCACCTGTCGATGGCAAGGCGAATGCTTATATTCAGAAATTTTTAGCCAAAGCTTTTGCGGTGGCCAAAACCAATATTGAAATCGCGAGAGGCGAATTAAGTCGAAATAAACAAGTCCGGATCTGTGCTCCAAAACAAATCCCGACTGAACTTGTAGCCATTGGCATTCTCTGGGAGCCCCCACTATGAAACGGTCTTCTTTAAAAAATATTCTGTTTACAGCACTCGTTGCTACATTGTGTGCAACCCCTTTGCAGGCTGAGCAGAAAAAACAGCTCGGCGCATGGGATGTGCATTACATCGCCTTACCAACCACATTGTTAGATGCGCCAATCGCCCAGCAATACCAAATTGAACGCAGTAAATTTAATGGCTTTTTAAATATTTCAGTACTCAATAGCCAAACCCAGCAAGCCCAGCAAGTGACAATCCAAGGCGAGGCTAGAAATTTATTGGGTCAAATCAAACCGCTCACATTTAGTGAAGTGAAAGAAGGCGCAGCCATTTATTACTTGGCGCAATATGGTTTTAAGGGTGAAGAGCATGTCAGCTTCACGATCAATATCAGTCAAGGCAATCAAAGCCAACAGCTGAAATTTAACCACACTTTTTATCCCGATTAATTAAGCCTGCAGAGTCTGATTGATGCAAAAGATAGTATTAGCCACGGGGAATCCTGGCAAAGTCGCCGAATTATCTGCCATGTTGGCGCCTTTATCGTTGGAAATAGTGCCGCAAACTGAATTGTCGGTGCCAGATGCCGATGAAACAGGCCTGACTTTTGTAGAAAATGCCATCATCAAAGCGCGCCATGCGGCGAAGCTGACCGGCCTGCCAGCAATTGCTGACGACTCAGGTCTAGCCGTGGATGCACTTGGCGGTGCTCCTGGAATTTATTCCGCACGGTATGCAGGTCAAAGCGCCACCGACAGCGATAATATTGCCAAGTTATTACAAGCCTTAACCGATGTTCCAACCAATCAACGGCAAGCACAATTTCATTGCGTCTTGGTTTATCTGCGACATGCGGAAGATCCAACGCCGCTGATTGCTCATGGCGTCTGGCAAGGTGAAATTACCTTGAATACGCAAGGCGATGGTGGTTTTGGCTATGATCCAATTTTCTTTGTCCCCGCGTTAAACTGCACTTCAGCTGAACTTAGCAAAGCAGAAAAAGCCCAAGTCTCACACCGTGGGAAGGCTTTACAGCTGTTACTCGCTCAGCTGAGTCAGCGTATACAGTTCAGCGAGCGGGTTCAAGATTGATGAGTGAGTCTTCGACGAAGGCCAAATTAGTCGCCTTACAACTGCCGCCACTATCGCTATACATTCATATTCCATGGTGTGTGCAAAAATGTCCTTACTGCGATTTTAATTCGCATGCCATTAAACAAGGGATCCCTGAGCAAGAATACATCTCGCATTTAATTGCTGATTTAGAGCAAGATCTGCCCTATGTGCAAGGGCGAGAATTGACCAGCATTTTTATTGGTGGCGGCACTCCAAGTGTGTTTTCAAGTGAAGGGATTGCGCAAATCCTGTCCGCAGTGTCCACACGCATTCCTTTTTCAGCCGCGATTGAAATTACCATGGAAGCAAATCCAGGTACTGTGGAAGCAGAGCGTTTTGCGGGCTATGTCGCGGCAGGAGTCACTCGTTTTTCCATTGGCGTACAAAGCTTTGCCAGTGACCAACTGACTCGCTTAGGCCGGATCCATAATTCCGACGAAGCTGTGCGCGCTGCGCAATTAGCCAATCAGTTGATAGCACAGCATTTGCTGCGTGGCTCGACAGAGGCAATCAGTGCTAAACATCCGCAACTGCAACCGCAACCACAAAAAGTAGGCTTGCAAAGCTTCAACTTAGATTTGATGCACGGCCTGCCTGAACAAACGTTAGCCAATGCGATGGCCGACTTACAACAAGCCATCGATCTCGCACCGCCTCATCTCTCTTGGTACCAATTGACGATTGAACCCAATACCGTCTTTGCCTCGAAACCGCCAGTCCTGCCAGAAGATGAATTACTGTGGGATATTCAGGAGCAAGGTCATGCGTTGCTGCAGGCTGCAGGCTACCGACAATATGAGACCTCGGCTTACAGCAAACAGGGCTACCAATGTCAGCACAATTTAAACTATTGGCGCTTTGGCGATTATTTGGGGATCGGCTGTGGCGCGCACGGCAAAGTGACGTTACCTTTACAACACCAAATTGTCAGAACTGTGAAAGTCAAACATCCGAAAGGATATATGGATTTAACCCGCAACTATCTCGATAGTACCCAGCCGATTGCCACTGAAGATTTAGCCTTTGAATTTTTTATGAATCGCTTTCGTTTGTTGGAAGCTTGCCCTAAGGCTGACTTCACCGCATTTACTGGGTTACCTATCGAAACGGTGACGCCTATCCTTGCACGCGCCAGCGAATTAGGATTAGTTACTGAAACATTCGAGAGTTGGCAGATCACTCCACGTGGTGTTCGCTATCTCAATGAACTCTTACAATTATTCTTATAATCTAGTTTGCTATCACAAATTCTTGAGGAACATATGCGCTTTCAATCAACCCCATTAGCGCTTGCGGTTGCGGTTGCATTATTTGCAACTGGCTGCACGCCAGAACCCACAGCACCAACACCAACGCCAACACAAACCACAACACCGGCAGCAACAGCGACTACATCAGTAGCGCCGGCAAACAGTCAACATGAGCAAACAGCGAGTGAAAAGGCCAATGCTTATTTTGAACAAGTGTTTATGGAACAGGCGAGCTTAAGCCCAAGAGCACTGACGCAACTAGGCATTAAACAACGGTATGACGAATGGGATGATTTGAGTGATGCAGCGCAAGATGAACGCTTAGCCCTTTATAAACGCCAACTGGCAGGTTTAGCACAATTTGATGCAAGCCAACTCGATGCGCAGACTGCGCTCAGTTTGCGACTGTTGAAACAACAATTAGAAGAAGAAATCGCTGACGACCAATGGCGTTTGTACAATTACCCGGTCAACCAAATGTTCGGCTTGCACAGTAGCGTTCCTTCCCTGTTGATTAACCAACATTTGATTGAAAACGAAAGTGATGCCAAAGCTTATATTGCTCGGTTAAATGGCACTGTGAAATTATTCAATCAACTGCAACAGCAATTAGACAAGCGCGCAGCGCTGGGCATTATTCCGCCCAAATTTGTGTTTCCACTCGCGATTTCTGCCAGCCAAAACATCATCAAAGGCGCACCATTTAGTGAAGGGCCAGATAGTACTTTACTGGAAGATTTTAAAAAGAAAGTCAACGCACTTCAATTAGATGAAGGCACCAAAGCCCTACTTATCAAAGAAGCTTCGATTGCCCTCGTCAGCTCCGTTAAACCAGCGTATGAAAGTTTGATTGTTTATTTAACAAAACAAGAGAAATTAGCTGGTACAGATGATGGGGTTTGGCGCTTTAAAGATGGCGAAGCGTTTTATAACAACGCGTTAGCGAGGATCACCACCACAACCATGACTGCAGATGAAATCCACCAGTTGGGTTTGGCTGAAGTTGCCCGTATTCATAGTGAAATGCAGGCCATCATGAAACAAGTCGGCTTCAAAGGCTCAATGGCAGAGTTTTTCACCTTTCTACGCGATGATGCACAATTTTATTATGCCGATACTGCAGAGGGCAAAGCCGCTTATTTGGCCGAAGCCACTCGCATCATTGACCATATGAAAGGTCGCTTAGATGAACTGTTTTTAGTCAAACCTAAGGCAGATTTGATTGTTAAAGCGGTTGAGCCATTTAGAGAAGAGTCCGCTGGCAAAGCGTTTTACTCTCAACCGTCGATGGATGGCAAAAGGCCAGGCACTTATTATGCAAATTTGCACAATATGAAAGATATGCCGAAATACCAAATGGAAGCTTTGGCTTATCATGAAGGGATCCCTGGTCACCACATGCAAATTGCCATTTCGCAAGAATTGGAAAACATTCCTAAATTTCGCAAGTTTGGTGGCTATACCGCATATATCGAAGGCTGGGGCTTGTACACAGAATTACTGCCGAAAGAAATAGGTTTGTACCAAGACCCCTACTCTGATTTTGGTCGATTAGCGATGGAACTATGGCGGGCATGCCGTTTAGTCGTCGATACCGGGATCCATGCAAAAAAATGGACGCGCGAGCAAGCCATCCAGTACTTAGTGGATAATACGCCAAACGCCAAAACTGAGGCCGTTAATGCGATTGAGCGTTACATCGTAATGCCAGCACAAGCGACTGCCTACAAAGTGGGAATGATCAAGATCATGGAACTTCGTAGCAAAGCAAAAACTGCACTCGGCGACAAGTTCGATATCCGGGAATTCCATGATGTCGTGCTGAAAAATGGAGCGGTGCCACTGGATGTGTTGGAAAGTCTAGTCGATGACTATATTAAAGCGAAGCAAGCTTCTGCCACAAAATAAGCCCATCTCTATGGGCTCACCATCCTGACTCAGCAAAGGTCGCACGAGCGGCCTTTGCTTTTTTAAGTGATTGATCTTAAGCTGCAAGTTGTCATTAACTGGAAGCGTAAGTCAACCTTAGCCCCTGTTGTGCGTTGGCTCGTTAAGCGCTAAGAGAAATAATCAATGCTGCAAGTCCATTTGTTTGATCCTGAAACTGGTCATTGGCGACAAATTGCCGCTCAGCTTTTAAGGTATCCGTTGGATCCTGAAGAAAAAGTGTGGGCCGATCTCAGTCATGCCAATCAGGAAGAGCAACAAGCGCTCATGCAAAAATTGGCGATCCATCCGATGATTGCCGAGGATTTTTTAAGAGACCGTCATCCGCCAAAATTAGAAGCGAATGAACAATTTACCTTATTGATTTTGCGGGCATTTACGGGCTTGAATTTTGTCGACTATCCAGGCCATTCGCAAATCAGTTTATTATTTTCACCCAATGTTCTGCTCGCCAAAGGGCAACAATCCAGCCCTGAGTTCCAAAGAATTTTCTCAAGTTTTGAACCCAATAAAGCCCACTATGCGATGAAAGATTGGGTTAAACATTACATTCATAATGTCTCTGCCAGCTATTTGGAAAAACTCATCAACTTTGAAGACGAGCTTGGCGATTTTGAAGACTTAATGCTGACACATGGTGATGACCATAAAATGTCCACCATTATGAAATACCGCACTGTCTTTCGAAAATTAGAACGAAACCTCGCTTATCAAAAGGAAATGTTTGCCGACCTGCTGACACCGGATGATGGCCACCCCTTTGTGGCGCAGTTTCAACCTGTCGAACTGCGCGATTTTTATGAAAAATTCGAACGCTTGCACAGCATGACCCAAATGTACTATGACCAGCTAGGCGATTTAGTGAACGCCTATATGTCGACATCCTCCCATCAAATCAACGAACGGATGAAATTGTTGACGATGGTATCGACGGTATTTATTCCATTAACCTTTATTGCCGGTGTCTATGGCATGAATTTCGATAATATGCCTGAACTCAAATTTGCAAACGGTTATTTTTGGACTTTGGCAGGTATGGCGGGCTTAGCAGTAGGGATGCTGGCGGGTTTTAAAATAAAACGCTGGTGGTAAGAAAATAATCGCAAAATCTTGTTGAA
>CAZIPG010000045.1:0-17701 GCA_964540955.1 uncultured Rheinheimera sp. | reverse complement strand
AAAACCTTATCCGCCATGGTTTGAAAGAGAACTATTTTACGGTTTATTACCAACCAAAGATGGATATCTTGAGTGGTCAATTGGTGGGGATGGAAGCCCTGGTCCGCTTTATCACTCCCAAGCGTGGCATTATCAGCCCTGCCTCATTTATCCCAGTTTCCGAGGAAACAGGTCAAATCGTTGAAATTGGCGAAGTCGTTTTGCGTAAGGCCTGTCTTGATGTCAAGCGTTGGATAGACCAAGGGTTATTTCATGGCCGCGTTGCCGTCAACTTATCCGTCAAGCAATTTATGTTGCCGTACTTGTGTGAGCAAATTGATGATGTGCTGCAACAAACAGAACTGCCGTCTTATCATTTAGAATTAGAAATTACCGAAGGCACAGTAATGCAATCACCGAAAATGGCGATTGATACCATGAAAAAACTGAGGGCTCGGGGTATCCACCTAGCGATGGACGACTTCGGCACTGGCTACTCTTCCCTTGCCTATCTCAAACAATTTCCTTTGAATACGTTAAAAATCGACAAAGCATTTATTGATGATATGAATACTGCTCGCGGGCGTAACATGGTGGATACCATAGTGACTATCGCCCACAACCTCAGTTTAACTGTGGTCGCCGAAGGCGTCGAATATGCCGACCAGTTACAGCAACTAAAGCAGTTAAGATGTGAAATTATCCAAGGGTATTACTACAGTAAACCCCTTTCTGCTGCCGATTTTACGCAATTCTTATTAGATCAAAAACAGAGCAAACCCAAATTGGCAGCTGTGCCTAATTTAAGTTCCTAGCACATTGAAGGGGGGTTGAATTAGATTGCGCAGTCAAGAAGCGCTCTAACATCTTTCAACTGACATACTTTTCAATCAGATTGTCACTCAAATAAAAAAAGAGCCCGGAGGCTCTTTTTTCGTAGGGCTCATCGCCTAAAAAACGATGGCGCAAATCATGGCTTTTGATGAAATTATGGCTTCAAGTAATGAATCAATAGAAACAAGAGCCACTTTCACACGACAAAACTGTTAGAGGTTTTAGTTAAAGCTGGCAAAGCTAGCGATTTTTATGCGCATCAGGGTCAATCCCTTGGCGAATTTTTTCAATCCGCTCTTGATGCTTAAACCACATACTTAACCCACCAATCCCAATGCCCGCTAGAGGGATCAGGAACACTAAAACATCTGGTCTTAATAGCTGACTAAAAAAATCCTGCATCGCTCACTCCTTGCTTTGATAACAATCCGTCGTTTCAAGTTTTCTAAAACTAATCACTGTCAGTTTCAACATATGAGAAGTCATCACTGCCATCAGCAATGCGTTTTTTACCAAAGACGGTATGGAATTTCCGTTTTTCTTGGATGCGCTGCTTATATTTCATCCAAGTTTTTTCGAACGTAGAAATTGCCTCTGCTTCGCCTTTGCAGACTTGAAGAAAGCGTTGTTCTTCTTCATTCACTGGCTGACGTACACCGTCCTCCAGTTCCTGCATTGATGCCCCGTGTTTCTCTAACAGATTGCCCTCAGCCAAGGTAAAACGGCCTGAACGGGTGAAACCTTTAGGAAAATTACGGTCATCAAAAAAGCGACGTTTAGCCACAAAACTTTGCTGCATCACTTTTTTCCCCTGATCTCGTTGAATCTAAAGCTATCCCAATTAAACTGTGCGGAGTATGGTAAACAAAATTCCTATCGTAAAACAAATATTTTTTATGGTTTCGATTAAAAACACTAAGGGTGCAAGTTGGATACAGAACTACTAAAAACCTTTCTCGAAGTGCATAAAACTCGTCACTTTGGCAAAGCCGCTGAGAATCTCTATTTAACACAGTCTGCTGTAAGTTTTCGAATTCGCCAATTAGAGCAGAGTTTAGGCGTCGCATTATTTACTCGCTTTAGAAATAATATCCAACTGACGAGCGCCGGTGAATTGTTACTGCCCCATGCCCGCTCGGTGATCCAAGCGATGGCAGCAGCAAAACAATTGCTGTTTTTACAAACGGGCCGACCTGTACCATTTCAATGGCAAATTGCCCAAGAGTTGGCTTTTCTGTTACAGCGCTTACCAGTATGGCCGATAGACTTGCCGAATACTGTGCATATTCAAACGGTAAGCGCTGCTACGCTTATCCAAGAGCCACTGCAGATCACCGATGGATTTATTGGTTTTGACGGCTCCTACAGCTTTACAGAAGGTATAGTGAAGTTTAGCTTGGGCTACTTGCTCGTTCAGGCTTTTCGGTCGAAGCAAAATATAAAAACCGAATTCAAATGGGACATAGCACACACCATACCGCAGCTGAGCGAGTCGGCCTTGGGGATCACAGCAAACGACCCATTATTATTACAACAATATTTGGCTTCTCAGCCATGCTGTGGATATTTGCCAACAATCCTCGCTCCCACGCAAGGGGTCGAGCTGATGACGGCTCCAGCCTTGTCCTTTGAAATCTGTGCCTATGCGCCAAAAGGCGCAGAATGGCCGTTGTTAATTGCACAGAAATTGCACGAACAGCAACTACTCAATGCAACCCCCAGCGCCTAGCACAGCTCTAGAACCAATAATCATTCAATAAAAAATGCCGCATAAATGCGGCATTTTTACAGAGTGAGCTTGGTTGAAGCATCATTTTGTGCCTCAACCTTAAAAATTAATAGAAACTTTTATCTTGCTCGGCCATGGCTAACAGTAAATCGCATGGCGTGAAACGCTCGCCATACTGTTGCTCGTAACGACGCAAATCAGCAACTAAGGCAGTAACGCCCATACTATCAATATACCGGAATGGTCCACCCAAGAATGGCGGGAATCCGATACCAAAGATAGCGCCAATATCGCCATCCCGTGCACTGGCAATGATGCCTTCTTCTAAACAACGGACGGCTTCATTGAGCATTTGCACCATACAGCGGTTGCTAATTTGTTCAATAGACAAACGACCTGAAGGTTGGATCCCCAACAACGAATAGACAGAGGTATCCACTTCTTTGCGGCCTTTTTTAACCGCTGCGCCATAACGATAGAAACCCTTTTCGACTTTCTTCCCTTTCCGACCATCGGCAATCAACTTGGCAAAAGCCGCAGGCGCTTCGAATCTTGCGCCGAGTTCAGCTTGCAGAATGGGCGAAATTTTGGCGCCAACGTCAATGCCAACTTCGTCTAACAATGTAATGGGCCCCACCGGGAAACCAAATTTCGTCAGGGCTTTGTCCAGTTTCTCAACCGGCTCTCCCTCTAATAATAGGTTGGCCGCTTCATTCATGTACAACGCCAAAATACGGTTGACATAAAAACCCGCACCATCTTTAACGACAATTGGCGTTTTCCCCTGCTTACGAGCAAAAGCCACTGTGGTTGCGATAGTTTCTGGCGAAGTTTTGTCATGCGCAATAACCTCAACCAACGGCATTTTGTCGACTGGTGAGAAATAATGCAAACCGATCACATTCTCAGGCCGTTTTGCCTTCGCGGCAATTTGGGCAATCGGTAATGAACTGGTATTGCTGGCAAACACTGTGTGTTCTTGGCAATTCGCTTCAATATCGGCAACCATGCGTTGTTTTAAATCCAAATCTTCAAACACGGCTTCAACCACTAAATCAACATCATGGAAACCTGAGTAGTCAGTACTTCCTGTTAACAAAGCCATTTGTTTTTGCAGTTCGGTTTTAGTGATAAAGCGCTTTTTAAATTTTTTATTCAGCAAACTAAAGCTGTATTTCAACGCATTAGCGATACCGGTTTGATTGATATCTTTAATACGAACTGGCAAACCTGCTTTACCCGCCGTGACATTGGCGATACCACCGCCCATCAGTCCACCACCCAGTACTGCAACTTTTTTCACTTTGCGCGGTTTGGCATCACCAGCACCGGACTCTTTTTTCATCTGCGTGGTTGCAAAGAATAAGTTGCGCAACGAAGCCGAAACCGGCGTCATACACAATTCACCAAATGATTGGGCTTCGACCGCCAAACCTTTCTCAATGCCCTGTTCTACGCCTGTACGAATGGCCGCGATGATTTTCTCAGGCGCTGGGTAGTGGCCTTGAGTTTTGCTAAGTGTTTGTTTCCGAGCTTGGCTAAATAAAATGCCTCGACCAATCGAGGTAAATTCGAGGAACTGACCAACCAAGGGTAATTTAACAGGTTTTGAACGGTCAGGTTTGCCTGATAAGGCCATTTTTACCGCAGCATCCAATAAAATGCTGGCTGGAACCACCGCATCAACTAAGCCAGCTTTTTTCGCTTGCACCGCACGCAATTGTTTGCCAGTTAACATCATATCGAGCGCCTTTTGGATCCCGACTAAACGCGGCAAACGCTGTGTGCCTCCACTGCCCGGTAACAGGCCCAACTGCACTTCTGGCAGTCCTAAGACAGTTTTGGCATCTGTAGTTGCAACACGACCATGACAGGCCATAGCAAGCTCTAAACCGCCCCCTAAACACGGACCATGAATTGCAGCAATCAATGGGATATTCAGCTGTTCTAATTGATTGAACATTTGCTGGCCCATGCTGGCGATTGCGGTCGCTTCCGATGCTGATTTGCAAGCATCCAGCATCGTAATGTCAGCACCTGCAATAAATGAATCCGGCTTGCCAGAGATGATGACTAACCCTTTTAACGATTTATCGCTGCGAATTTGCGCTAATAAATCACTAATTTCTTCGGCAAAAGCGGCCTTTAACACGTTCATCGTTTCGCCAGCGACATCCATGGTGATGACGCCAACCCCATCCTCACGAATGGCTAAAGTAAATGTAGCTTGGCTCATTATTCAGTCTCCAAAATCATCGCAGCACCAAGGCCACCAGCAGCGCAAGCGGTTGTCAGGCCGACACCGCCGCCACGACGTTTTAATTCATTTAAAGTTTGGGTAATTAAGCGTGTTCCTGTTGCAGCGAATGGATGGCCGTAAGCTAAAGAGCCCCCTAACACGTTAAAACGTGCCATGTCGATTTCACCGATCGCTTGTGAGCGGCCCAATTTCTCTTCAGCAAATTTTTTGCTGGCAAACATTTTCATATTTGCGAGCGTTTGCGCAGCGAATGCTTCATGCATTTCAATCAGTGTCAGGTCGTTTAAGCTCATTCCAGCACGGGCTAGGGCAATTGGTGTAGCGTATGAAGGCCCCATCAACATATCATCCCAGACATCGATTGCGGCAAAAGCATAACTGCGAATATAACCAAGCACTTCATACCCTAATGCTTTCGCTTGGCTTTCTGGCATCATTAACACTGCTGAAGCGCCATCGGTCAGTGGCGTCGCATTGGCGGCGGTCACAGAACCGTAGGTACGGTCAAATACCGGTTTTAATTTCGCGTACGAATCTAACTTAGATTCCATCCGAATATTGTTATCAATCTCAAGGTATTTGTTGTAGGGCTCAACGTGCGCAACCATCACTTCATCCTTCATCAAGCCATCTTGCCAAGCCTTGGCAGCTAAGGTGTGAGAACGATGGGCTAAGGCATCTTGATCGGCACGACTAATTTGATGCGTTTTCGCCATTTGCTCTGCAGTATCCCCCATCGATAAGCCTGTCGTGTATTCAGCAACGGCTGGTGGAACTGGTAATAAATCTTTAAGGCCCAAACGGCGGAAAATTGCTAATTTTTGACCGAAGGTTTTGGCTTTATTGACGTCAACTAACGCACGCGCCAATGCCTTGCTAACACCAATTGGTAAAACTGAGCTTGAATCCGCGCCGCCAGCGATGCCGATATTGGTGATCCCAGCCATCATACTTTCAGCGACACTGACCACTGATTGGAAGCTTGTGGCACAGGCTCTCGTCACACTGAAGGCATCGGTGTGCACATTCATTCCGGTACCTAACACGATTTCACGCGCAATATTTGGTGCTTCTGGCATCTGGACAACTTGACCATAAACCACTTGATCAATTAATTTGGGGTCAAGTGCGCTGCGAATTAATAATTCATTGACAACCAGCTTGCCAAGCTCTAAAGCTGAAACACCATGGAATTCAGTTGCTTGTTTGGCAAATGGGGTACGCAGACCGCGAACGATGGCGATACGGTCACCTTGACGAGTAGTAAGTTTAATTGGCGTGGCCATAGGGATCCTCATGCTGTTAATTCGATACAGGTCTGACCTGTGTTTTTTTCGATTGTAACGAGAGATCAGACAAATTAAAACACTTGTTTTAATATCTGGTGAACCATATATCAGAGTCCAGGTCAAAGACTAGCTGTTTTTCAGGAAACACGCATACTAAATAGCCTGTTAATTCAGATAAATAACATAAGAAGAGTCGTACTGTGAGTGCATTTAACCGGTTAAAAAGTTACTTAGACAGTCAAGTGTTAGGACAACCCGCTTTAACAGAGGGAATTTTATTAGCCTTATTAGCCAATGGCCATCTGTTAGTCGAAGGACCGCCTGGTTTAGCCAAAACCCGCGCAGTCAATGCATTGGCATCAGGGGTTGAAGGCAGCTTCCATCGGGTGCAATTTACTCCTGATTTATTACCCGCCGATTTAACCGGTACCGATATCTTCCGCCCTGAAACCGGTAAATTCGAATTCCAAAGCGGACCATTGTTTCATCATATTATTCTGGCCGATGAAATTAACCGGGCCCCGGCGAAGGTACAGTCAGCATTATTAGAAGCCATGGCTGAAAAACAAATTACTGTGGGTCGTCATAGTTACAAGCTGCCTGAACTGTTTTTAGTGATGGCAACACAAAACCCGCTTGAACAAGAGGGAACTTATCCATTGCCTGAGGCGCAGCTTGACCGCTTTTTGCTGCATCTCAAAGTGGATTATCCTGATGCACAAACCGAATTAAAAATTCTGCAACTGACTCGACAAGAAGCTTTCAACCAACAAGCTGAAATGCCTGAACGGATTAGTCAGGCGGATATTTTCGCTGCGCGCAAAGCCCTCTTACAAATTCATATGGCGGCGGAACTTGAAGAATATATAGTGCAGTTGGTGATGGCGACACGCAAACCTGCGCTTTACGACAGTCAACTTGCACACTGGCTCAGCTACGGTGCAAGCCCCCGCGCAACCATCGCGCTGGATCGCTGTGCCAGAGCCAAGGCATGGCTCAATGGCAGAGAATTTGTCACGCCGGATGATGTACAAGCCGTTTTTCACAATGTGCTGCGCCATCGCTTGGTTCTCAGTTATGAAGCCGAGGCTCAAGGTGTCAGTGCCGATCAAGTTCTCTCGAAAATACTGACACTTGTGCCAGTCCCATGATGAATGACCATGTTTGCTAAAGAAAACATGCAGCTCATTGCCAGCTGGTTGCAAGAGCATCACAGCAATGGCGTGCAACTGGATTTAACGCAGCTGATGCGTTACCAGCGCTTCACCCATTTGCTTGATTTGGCACCTCGGCAAACCATCCAAAGTAAATTGGCTGGGAGTTATTTGGCAAAAACTAAAGGCCGCGGCATGGAGTTCGATGAGGTGCGTCATTATCAAGCCGGTGATGATGTGCGCGCTATTGATTGGCGAGTGACGGCACGAACTGGCAAGGTCCACACCAAGCTGTTTCGCGAAGAGAAAGAGCGGCCCGTATTTATATTGACCGATCTGTCGCAAACGATGCAGTTTGGCTCTGAGTTCTTATTGAAATCAGTGCAAGCAGCCCATCTTGCCGCGATGATTGCGTGGCATGCCAAAAAAGCTGGCGATAAATTGGGCGGCATTTTGTTTAATGATCAACAAACGATTGAATTAAAGCCCGCGGGGCGTCACACCGCAGTATTGCGATACTTGCATCAACTGATAAAACTCAATCAGTTCAGTCAGCGCAGTCCAAGTCAAACCATGAATACAAACACCAGCAACAGCAATCCGATGCAAAGCCCAGCAACTGTTGATGCTGAAATTGCCAAAACTGCTGCACAAACACACACGCTGGCTAATGCTTTGGGCCAGTTGCGTCGATTGGCAAAACCCGGCAGTTTAGTGTTTGTTATCTCTGATTTCGCAAAGCTTGATGAACAGTGTTTACGTCATCTGCAAGCGATTAAAATGCACAATGAAATCCGCTTGTGCCAAATCATTGATCCGCTGGAATTGCAAGCACCAAGGCCTAGCTTCGGTTCCGCCTTAGTCTCAAACGGGGATGCCAATTTTCCAATCGAACTGGCAGATCAGCAGCTATGGCAAGCCTTTGAACAGCAACAACTGCAAGCACAACAATTTTACCAATCGGCCATTCAGCGGCTTGGCTTACATTTGGCAAAGTTTAGTGCGGCGCGCCCCCTGACCTTGCAGCTCAGCGAGGGACATCATGAATAAAGCGCCCGCTTTGAATTTAGTCGATATTAAAGAACCACCACTGGCTGAGCAGTTTTATCTAACTCCAATGCACTTTCTGTGCATCGGTTTACTGTTGGCGCTGCTGATTTGGGTTGTGACTCAATGGTATCGGCACTGGTTAAAAAACGCGCCACGCCGCGCGGCTCTGAAAGAGCTCGAGGCCATGCCATCGCCATCAGCGGCGCAAATTAACCTGCTACTGAAGCGCTTTATCCGTAGTTACAATCCAAATCATCCTGCGCTCAGTTATAGTGGCCAACCTTGGCAAGATTTTTTATGTGGCTTGCAGAAAAAACAGCCCGTGGAACTGCCGAACTTAAACGAATTGCTTTATCAGCAACAGGCAGATCCGCAACAAGTGGATGCCTTTAAGACGTTCGCCATCAATTGGCTAAAAGCTATCAAATTGGGAGCCTTAGATGTTTGAGTTTGGCTATCCATGGGTCTTTATTGGCTTGGTTGTCCCTTTGTTGTGGTGGCACCGACAAAATAATGCACAGGCCAACCAAAGTGCAGCATTGGTGTTTGTTCCATTGGCGCAAACGGCGCAAAACCTTCAACATGCAAAACCAAGCAGCCCCAAGTTGGCTTGGCGTGTGATTGTTCTGGCACTGATTTGGCTTTGCTTAGTGACGAGTGCTGCGCAACCGCGTTGGTTAGGTGAACCAGTGAGTATTCCTGTCAAAGGTCGTGACATGATGTTGGCAGTCGATTTATCAGCCTCAATGAATATCAATGACATGGTGATTGAAGGGCAAAACTTTAACCGCTTAGATACCGTCAAGCGTGTATTGCGCGAATTTATCATCAAACGTCAAGGCGACCGCTTGGGTTTAATATTGTTTGCCGATGCAGCCTACCAACAAACCCCATTAACCTTTGATTTGTTAACTGTACAACAAATGTTAGATGAAGCCGTTCATGGCTTAGTCGGTCAGCGGACGTCGATTGGTGAGGCGGTTGGACTTGCGGTCAAACGCTTTAATACCTATGAAAGTTCCAACAAGGTGCTGATTCTACTGAGTGATGGCGCCAATACGTCGGGCAACATCCAGCCACTAGAGGCACTAGAACTTGCCAAAGCGGCTGGTGTAAAAATTTATACCGTGGGCGTTGGTGCGGAAGAATTATTGCAACAAGGGATTTTTGGTCCACAAATTGTCAATCCATCCAGTGATCTTGATGAAAAGCTATTAACTGAATTGGCGACAAGCACAGGCGGTCGCTATTTTCGGGCAAAAGATCCGCAACAATTGGCAGAAATTTATCAATTACTCGACCAACTCGAGCCTATTGCACGCGATCCGCAAACATTCAGGCCGCAACAAAGTTTACTGCATTGGCCGCTGTTGCTCGCCTTTGCCTTCTTTGTTTTGTTACTCATTGTGCAATTCGTGCAAACGCATGGTTTGAAGCGAGGTCGTTATGATCGCTGAATTACATTGGATCCGACCTGGCTTTTTAGCGCTGCTCCCTATCATCTGGTCGCTTTGCTATTGGTTGAGTCAGCGTAAACAGGATGCTGGCGGCTGGAGTCAAATTATTGCTCCGCATTTGCAACCCCAACTGGTTTCAACCCAACATTTCGCAAATCGCAAGCTTCATGGGTTGTTGGCGGTTTTGTTGAGTTTATTGGTGATTGCCGCAGCAGGCCCTGCATTTGAAAAGCAACCGCAACCGGCTTATACCTTGAAGAAAGCCACAGTGTTGGTCATGGATATGTCACTGTCGATGCGGGCAACTGATTTAAAACCCAATCGATTAGCCCAAGCTCGTTTTAAAGCGCTCGATTTTACCAAGCAATTAAAAGAGGGCGAGCTGGCGTTAGTTTCATTTGCTGGAGACGCGTTCATTATTTCGCCGCTGACGCCAGATCATAATAATATCAGTTTGTTATTGCCCGACTTAAAACCCGAGATCATGCCTGTGCAAGGCTCTGACCTCAGTGCAGCTTTAGTGCAAGCCGATAAGTTATTGCGCCAAGCTGGCTACCTGCGCGGTGACGTTATTGTCATGACTGATGGCTTTGCCAGTCGAGATTTCACTCGACTGCGCACTGAGCTCGATAATTATGCCCATCGCGTTTCATTTTTAGCCTTCGGCACTGCCGATGGTGCGCCTATTCAATTAGAAAATGGCGAATTGCTGAAAGATCAACGCGGAGCCATTGTGATCCCGAAAGTCCCGTTTAGCCAGTTAAAACAGTTGGCAGAGGTCAGCGGCGGCAAATTTGTTCGCTATAGCGTCGATAACTCCGACTTGGATACCCTGCTCCAGTTACCCCCGTTGCAACTTGCCGATACCACCACGGCACAAAGTCAACTGGATGGCGATCAATGGCAAGATGCCGGTGTGTATTTAGTTTGGTTCACCCTGCCACTTTTATTACTCGCATACAAAAAGCAACTATTTCCGCTGATGTTACTGTTGGTGCTCGTGCCAAAACCAAGTCAAGCTGCGGACTGGCAAGATCTGTATTTAAGCCCGCAGCAACAAGCCAAACAAGCCTATGAACAAGGGAATTTTCAACGAGCCCAACAAAAATTCCAAGACCCCTTGTGGCAAGGAAATTCCGCTTATCGCGATGGTCGCTTTCAAGAAGCAGAAGCTTTATTCCGTCAGGATCAATCGGCAGCAGGCAGTTTTAACCTTGGCAATAGTCTGGCGCAGCAGCAGAAGTTTGCAGAAGCCATCAGTGCTTATGAGCAAGCGCTAGCAAAAGATGCCAATATTGTGGGTGCGAAAGAAAATATTGAAGCACTCAAAAAGCTCCAGCAACAGCAACAGCAACAGCAACAGCAAAACGACCAGAATTCTGACGGCCAGCAACAGCAGCAATCTCCATCTGCCAACGGCGAACAAAATCAGCAAAACAAGCAGCAAGAAAATCAGCAGCAGAATCAACAACAAGCTGATGGCTCAGAGCAGAATTCGTCAGAAGAGCAGTCTGAAGCCGAACAAAACGCGAAAAGCGACAGCAATCAGAACGAACAAGGCTCGGAACAAACAAAGCAAGAGCAAAAAGCCAAGCAACAAAATGCAGACTTGCAAAAGGCAGAACAACAGCAACAAGCCGAACAAAAAACTGGGCAACAAAAAGCTATTAATGAAGCATGGCCCCAAGCTAGCCCTGAGCAAAGCCAACAGCTTGAAAGTTTGATGCGAAAAGTTCAAGACGACCCATCTGTGTTACTTCGCAACAAAATGTATATTGAGTACCAAAAACGCCAACACCAAACCATACCGCAGGGAGTTATTGAAGAATGGTAAGTCAAAGATGGATAGCCTTGTTGAGTTTGGCTTTCAGTTTATTGAGTTTGCCAAGCTGGGCAGTCACTCGACTCACGGCGCAAATCGATAAAAATCCGGTGATGTATGGAGAAGAAATTTTATTGCAGCTGCAAGCGGATGAAAAACTTGCGCGTGATGCGATTGATTTCTCAGTGCTCGATAAAGATTTTCGGGTTAATGGGCCTGCAATTAGCCAGAGTATGCAGATCATTAATGGCCAAACCAGCCAAAGTACCACCTGGCAATTGGCCCTTTACCCAAAAAGAACTGGCGAAATTGTGATCCCTGCTTTTCAAATTGATGCCGCAGCAAGTCAGGCAATCACTGTGAATGTGTTGGAAAAACCGCAATTGTCCAGCGGTGAACAACCCGAATTGTTTGTCAAAAACTCTCTCAGTCAATCTAGCCTCTATGTGCAACAAATGGCTTATTACGAAGTTAAGATTTTCTTCAAAGGCGATTTAAAGTCTGGCGCGCTCACAGCACCTAATATTGCGGGTTGTTCAATTGAACAAGTGGGCAAAGATGCGGAAAGCAGCGAGTTAGTCAATGGTGAGCGCTATCAGACAATTACCCGTCGTTACAGCATCACGCCGCAACAAAGTGGTGAGTTTAAGATTGAAGCGCCGTTCTTCAAAGGTGAGATGATCGAACGGACCAACGACACCTATGATTACTATGCCAAACAAAAAACCGTTTCTGCAGAAGGCGAAATCATCAGTTTTAAAGTAGAACCAATTCCGACAGACTTTACTGGCGATTGGCTGGTATCTGATTTAATAGCGTTAACGGAGGAATGGTCAGTTACTGGCAATGAATTGATGCAAGGAGAACCGGTAACACGAACTATCACCTTGACCGCTCTTGATTTGATGGAGAACCAACTGCCGGATTTGAAAATGCCGAACGGCGACGGTTTTAAAGTTTACCCCGAACAGCCCCAAGCAAAAAAGGCAGAAAGAAATGGCCGGATTGTGGCGCAAAAAATATTCACCTTTGCGATTATGCCCAATAAAGCTGGAGAATTAGTGCTCCCCGAAATCACTGTCCCTTGGTTTAATACGCAAACAAGAGAAATTACCAGTACAACGCTCAGTAAAAAACAATTCAAAGTGTTACCTAACTCAGATCAACCAACCGCGAATGAAACGCCTGCAATTTCGGCCACTGCTGAAGCCCAATCCCCTGTCACAACAATGAATGGGGCAAGTTGGTGGTTGCCAAGTTGGCAAATAACTTTCAGCACGCTCACTGCATTAGGTATCGCGTTGTTAACGCTCGCTTTTTTGCTTTGGCAAAAAGTGAATTCACTGAGTAAACAATCGAATAATGTCGTCGTAATGGCGAGCAAAGATGACATGTTTGCAATCAAGTTTAATCGTCACAAACTTAAAGCAGCTTGCCTTGCCAATGACGAAGAATTGGCGAAAACTTTGTTGCTGCGCTGGGGCAATCAACAAATCCATGCGAGCATTCGGACTCTCAATGAATTGTTACACCAGCTCCCTGATGGCGATCTGAAGCAAGCCATTTTTCAATTATGTCATCGTCGCTATCAAGCAAACGTGACGCCTTGGCAAGGCCAAGCTTTATTTGAGCTTTGGGCGAAATATCAACATCAACAAATCGTCTCGCATGCGGATCCATTGAAGCCACTCTACCCTGAATAGCCTCAAGGAAAGCGCTTTTTCTCTGCTCTTGGCGCACTCAGCCAAGGGCGATGAAGAAAACACTTAAAAATTATTTTTTTGCTGAATGGATTTTCAGCTTTGGCCGGTCTTTATACTTTGACATCATCTGAGGTTATGACATGAGCCACCACCGTTATGCTGCATTGATCAGTTTGTACCATGCTGATCTCTATCGATATGCCTTTTGGCTTTGTCGAAATTCGGCCACCGCTGAAGATCTGGTGCAGGAAACTTACCTGCGAGCTTGGAAAAGCTTAGACAGTCTGCTTGATGCAAACGCAGCAAAATCATGGCTTATTACCATCTTAAGGCGCGAAAATGCCAGGCGTTTTGAACGGAAACAATTTGAAATTGAACAACTTTCCGAGGAACTGGTAGACGACGAAGGGTTAAATCCTGAGCACTTGGCTGGGGAATCGCAAATCCATAAATTGATGAATGCATTAAGCCTCGAATATCGCGAACCCTTAGTATTGCAATTATTGTTTGGCATGACCGGTGAGGAAATTGCCAGCACTCTCGAACTCAATTTAAACACCGTGAATACAAGATTGTTCCGCGCTCGGCAACAATTACGGGATCGTTTAACTGCACAACCATTCACTGGAGCTCACCATGGATGAATTAGAATTACGTCGTCGCTTATTTGCTGATCCAAAACAAGTGCTGGTCAACCCGTCAGAACAAACTGAAAAGTTGCAGCGTGAATTGCAACAATTGGATGGTGAACTTTATAAAGCGTTGCAAGTGCCTGTACCACCAGGATTGGCAGATCGCCTGTTGTTTCAGAAAAAACAGCCGAATTATCGACGTTTTGCACTCGCTGCCAGCATTGCGTTAGTCAGTCTGATGAGTTTCTGGGGGCTTCAGCAACAGCAATATAGTGTTAATCTTGGCGAACATGCACTAGCCCATATTCGGCATGAAGTTCGGGCTTTTCAATCGAATGAAAGTCTTCCTCTACCAGCTGTGAATGAATTACTGGCTGAATTCGGAGGTCATTTGCAGGAAGCTTCAGGCACCGTTCGATACGCACGTTTCTGTGATTTTGAAGGAACTCGTTCGCTGCATTTAGTCTTCGATACCGAAGAGGGGTTGTTTACGGTTTTTGTGTTACCTAAACATCACGAATTACAAGGTTCAGGTGAATTCGCGGATCAAGATTTTGCTGGCCTCACAACCCAACTTGCTAAAGCAGATGTGGTTGTCGTAGCTAGCCACCTGCAACAACTCCAACCGTTTATGCAAAAATTAGTGAAACAGATCCAATTTGCGCATTCCTAGTCACTGGTAGCATCAGTGAGTTGATTGATGGAAAAGCGCTAGCTCAAAACCTTTTCCATTGTTAGCATGCACACTTGGCTTATTGTTAGATGCGATAAGCCCCTCCGACCATACCTAAAATTAAAATTATTCATGAGGTTGTACTTTGGAAACCGGGTCTATTTTTGCGCTAGCAATTTATTTTCTACTGATGTTGGCAATTGGGGTTTATGCCTATCGCCAATCGAGCAGCAATTTATCGGATTACATGTTAGGAGGTCGTAAGCTAGGCCCTGCGATTACCGCTTTATCCGCAGGCGCTTCAGATATGAGCGGCTGGTTATTAATGGGCTTACCTGGGGCGCTTTACCTGTCAGGTATTTCGCAAATTTGGATTGCCGTCGGTTTAGTCTTAGGGGCTTGGGCAAATTATTTGTTTTTAGCCCCACGCTTTCGGATTTACACCGAAGTCGCGAAAGACTCCATTACCCTGCCCGATTATTTCGAACATCGCTTTGGCGATACCACAAGGATGCTGCGACTCATTTCGGCCGTTGTCATCGTGGTATTTTTTACACTGTACACCGCATCCGGAGTCGTTGCTGGGGGCAAACTTTTTGAAAGTGTGTTCCAGTTAGATTACCTCTACGGCATTAGCCTTACTGTCACCGTCGTGATCCTTTACACCTTGTTAGGTGGTTTTCTTGCGGTCAGCATGACTGATTTTGTACAGGGGATCATTATGTTTCTGGCCTTGGTGATAGTGCCTGTTGTCACACTTGATGTCGTTGGCGGCATAACACCGACGCTCGACATAGTCGCCAACTTAAACCCGAATCATCTGGATATCTTCACGGGCACCAGCGTGCTTGGCATTATTTCTCTGATGGCGTGGGGTTTAGGCTATTTTGGGCAGCCCCATATTATTGTACGGTTCATGGCCATTCGTTCGGTAAAAGATTTTCCAACCGCCCGTCGGATCGGCATGAGCTGGATGATTATTTCACTTTTAGGAGCAGTGGCAACAGGTTTTGTCGGGATTGCATATGTCCAACAAACCCAAATGCAACTTGCTGATGCTGAAACGATTTTTATTGTGTTATCACAAGTGTTGTTTCATCCATTCGTCACAGGTTTTTTACTGGCTGCTTTGTTAGCTGCGGTCATGAGTACAATATCCAGCCAACTGTTGGTGACCTCAAGCGCGCTTACTCAAGATTTTTATAAGACGTTTTTCAATAAAACAGCGACTGATGCGCATTTAGTGCTGATGGGACGGCTTGCCGTGTTCGTGGTCGCTATCGTTGCTGTGGTGATCGCACTCGATAGAACTAGTTCAATTTTAAGCTTAGTGAGTGATGCTTGGGCTGGCTTTGGTGCAGCTTTTGGCCCTGTCGTATTAATGAGCTTGTACTGGCGTCGAATGACTCGACAAGGCGCTTTGGCGGGTATGTTAACAGGTGCGTTCACAGTTTTGATTTGGGTTTATAGCCCATTGACCATTGCTGGTACTCAACTCAATGACTTCATTTATGCCATGGTGCCAGGAGTTATTTTTGCTGCTGCCGCTATTGTTGTAGTCAGTCTACTAACCCCTGCCCCGAATGCATCCTTGATGCAAGAGTTCAATGAAATGGAAAATCGTTTGAAGCAATCCGAGTGATCCACTCCGGATACGAAGTCATTTCGCATAAGACTTTGACAAATGGACTTGCCTGAAGGGACTTTCGAGTCCCTTTTTTATTGTTTTGTAGGCATCGTTAGCTATTTTTAGCGGCTTGTTAATTTGAAGTTTCTAGCCGCTAATTTCTCAGTCCCTAGATTGGTGGTAAATGCATTTTCTACCAAATTTCAATAGCCATCTTAGAGATTTGTTTGCTACATTGCACAGAGCTAATTCTTTGAGGATTTTCTTTTTTATGTATTTCTATGCCGCCCGCCAACCTATTCTCGATCGTGATAAAAACTTGTTTGCCTATGAGTTATTATTTCGCGATGGTGTTGAGAACGTGTTTCCGGATATTGATGGCGATGAAGCAACCTCTCGGATGATTGCAGGCAGCCAGTTCAATTTTGGTTTGGATGATTTCCTTGGCGATAAACCAGGTTTTATCAATTTCACCTTAGATACGTTATTAAAAAAATATCCTTCAATGCTGCCAAAAGATCAGGTAGTTGTTGAAATCTTAGAGACGGTGCAACCTGGAAAACGTTTATTGACAGAAGTTCAGCAACTCAAAGAATTAGGTTATACCATCGCGCTCGATGATTATATCCATCAACCAGTGTGGCGCCATTTCTACCCATTCATCGACATTATCAAAGTTGATTTCCGTGAAACTACCAATGAAACTATTCAAGAAATTTTATTAGCAACTGCGTCCTTCCCAAATATCAAACTTTTGGCCGAAAAAGTCGAAACTATCGAAGAATTCCAACAAGCGATGAATATGGGATTCAGCTATTTCCAAGGCTATTTTTTCTCTAAACCGGAAATGCTGCAGACCAAAAGCTTATCTCCAGCGCAAATGACGTTGGCTGAGTTATTGTATGAAACCTCAAAAGCTGAAATGGATCTCGCTAAAATTACTCATATTTTTGAGAGAGACGTCAATCTGTCTTATAAATTATTGCGGTACAGTAATTCTGCAATTTTTAAACGACGCTCAGAAATTGAAACCATCAAGCAGGCTTTAATAGTTCTGGGGCAATTAGAACTGAAGAAGTTTTTATCAGTATTGTTTACGGCTCAAGTCAGCACTGAAAAACCAGCGGAACTGATGCGTTTAGCCATGACCCGCGCTCGCTTTGCTGAAGGGATCGCGGGTTTACACCGCAAAACTGATACTGCCAAGGCGTTTTTAACTGGCATGATGTCCTTGATGGACGCAATCCTCGATGAACCTATGTCGTCGGTGTTAACTAAACTGCCTCTAGCTAAAGATATTAAAGACGCCTTAGTGGGTGAACCAGGCTTGCTGACAGAATATTTAGAATTAGTGAAATGTTACGAACAAGCCCAGTGGAAAGCTGCAAACGCGTTAATTGATAAGTTTGGTCTTGCGAATGCCAATGTGCCTGATGCCTATCATGAAGCAGTGCAATGGGCAAATGAACAAATGAAAGCGCTTGGCGAGTAG
>CAZIPG010000044.1:17458-17798 GCA_964540955.1 uncultured Rheinheimera sp. | reverse complement strand
GTTTTGCTTTTCGTTCTGCAACTATGGCCGGGTCTACAGTTTTGAAGATATATTCCTCTCTAGCATTAGCTAACATAACAGTTTTAGTTTGCTCTTCAATTAAAGAAAACAGCATAGTTCTTGCGTCTGCTAAATTTGTTTGGGTAATTTGCTCGTTTAAATATGCAATACTACGCTGGGCTTCTGTTAGTTCGCGTTGCCGCATGTCCTCATTAATCGCTACAACCAACTTATCGGCCATTTTTTTTGCTAGAAACGGTGAGTAATGTTGTACAGATAAAGTCACCATACCACTATCTTTATCTTGGCCTACTGCAAAAATCTTTTCAAACTCTTCAAT
>CAZIPG010000044.1:0-17412 GCA_964540955.1 uncultured Rheinheimera sp. | reverse complement strand
AGGTTAACCCCGGCCAACGCTGCCAAACCGCCCAATTGGCCAGGCACTTTTAAACCACTACTTTCAGTTGCCGGAGCGAGGATCACATCACTTTTATAAATGTTCGGTAGGCTTAATGCGTAAATCACGGCCGCAACCAAAAATACGAAGGTAGTGCCAATCACAATCCATTTCCCTGCCCAGATGGCAGCAAACAATTCCCGCAAATCAATTTCATCAGGGTCGGCAATATTTACGTTGGGGCTGTTTTGCTCAGTCATGCTATTCCTTGGTGCTGAAGATAAGAGGGACACGCTTGTTTTAATTGCTTGTCAGCCAAAAGCTATCCTCTCGTGTTGTTAATCATTAAATCTATATTCTATGTTTTATTTAGGCCATTGGCTTGCAGCCTAATGAATGCAGTTTCAAATTTACTGGCTGGCGAAATATGCCGACTAGGTAGAATGTCTAAAACGGCTCTAAAACTGCAAAGTTCCTGTTAAACCACAGAATGTAACTGCTAATCAGAAGAACAGATTGAAGCTTACTACTGACGATCACTGGAAGGTGCTAAAAATTGGTTAGAGCACTCTGATTATACTGCGATAAGCATTCCAGTTATTCAGGTACGCTACCGCCCTTGAGTTAAGCGTCTCAATCCTGTTCAGGTAAATGTTTAACTCTAACCACATCCTGTAATGTGGGTGATATTGTATCTTATTTAACTGGTTTTTGTCTTTTTTATCAGCCGCCACAAATTTTACAGCACGCCTATATCATTGATTTAAATAGAAAAATCAACATTCTGTCTGTTTGAATTCTCTGCAAATTCATCGCCTTAATCGATACAAATTGGCAATGCGAGCCACAAAATTCCTTGCGTTGTAATTTTTGGCTCAACAAGGAGTGCTGTTGTGTGCGTCAGACTAAATGAGCAACTGATGGCAAATTTTAGCCATAAAAAAACTCTGCTCATTTTGCTATTTAGCTAGCCAATGGCAGAGTTTTTGATTGATTCTGTAAATAAAAGTTCGGCAGTCATTACTGCTGTTGAACGTATTGCTGCTCTAATTTAGACATTTGATTGCGAGTGACCCGTAGTTCAGCTTTCAATTCAACTTGGCGTTCTTCCCACGCTTTGTGTAAATTTTGCAGCTTGATCCGCAATACTTGCGTCTCATTCGGTTGAGGGGCTGTTTTGGTTAAGTTGTACATTTCAGTTTTAATGCGCTCAACCGCAATTTTGTATTCTTGTTCTGCTTCGGCATATTGGTATTCTAAAAAACGATTCCGTTTTTGCAGTTGCAGCAACTGTTGGTCAGAGTTGGTGTTGATAGGAGCCTGCGTTAATTTATCAGACTGAGCAACAGGCTTAGCACCTTGCTGATCATCACATGGGAACTGGCTGAAAATGACTTTATTGTCTTGCTCACACTGATAAACACTGGCTTGCGCGTTCGCAACCATGCCTAACAGAATCAATGCTAAATACTTTTTCATCAGCTTCTCCTACTCAACCAAACTTCAATGTACAAAATTCAACCGCCAGACGCAAGCAAAACTGTCATAAAATTACAGTTTTACTGTAACCTCCCCATTGCCTCGAATAGACAATATGGTCAAATCTAACGGTTCCACCAATTCAGTACTTCGACTACCGACGAATTAACCCACCAATTTGCGTCGCATAAAATTCGGTAATGCCATTGCCGCTTGATGGATATCTGCATTGTAGTACTCGGTGTCGAATTCTGCTTCCAGCGCATCTTCGCGGCGGAAACCAGCAAAAATCATATCTTTGCTCGCCATTGTGCAGGTCCACCAACCACTTGGGTAAATCATTTGCGGGAAATTTAGCGTTTGCAAAGCTGAGAAACCTGCATCTTTCATTGCCTGACGCATATCGTTTAACAACCCCAAATGGATCAATGGTGATTCGCTTTGTTGCACTAAAATGCCCCCAGGACGCAGCGCTTTCAGGCAGCTTTGATAAAAGGCGCGATTAAATAAACCTTCACCTGGCCCGACTGGATCAGTGGAATCTACAATAATGACATCAATCGACTCAGGCGTGGCTTCTTGCATAAATTTGATACCGTCATCAAACATGATAAAAGCCCGCGGATCCTGATTACTGGCGCACAGTTCAGGAAAATATTGTTCGGCCAGTCGAGTGACTTGCTCATCGATATCGATCTGATAGACAGTTTCGACTGATCGATGTTTCAACACTTCGCGTAATGTGCCGCAATCACCACCGCCGATAATCACCACGTTCTTCGGGTTCGGGTGAGTAAACAAAACGGGATGACTCATCATCTCATGATAGAGGAAATTTTCGCGGGTACTTACCATGGTACAGCCATCGATCACCATCAAATTGCCAAAGTCGGTGGTTTGATAGATTTCAATGTGCTGAAACGGCGATTGCACTTCAGTTAATTTTTGTTGGATCTTCAACGAAAAGGCGCTGCCGCTTGGTTCGAAAATTTCTGTAAACCATTGTTTTGAGTTGAGTTCAGACATAGTTCCGCTCTTTGTGCTCAGATGAGGGGGCAATTATTTTGCCAGTTTGACGTCAATGAGACAAACTTTTCATGTTTTTTTGCTGCTATTGGTTTTAAAATAGCAGCATTCACTTTTTAAGGGCACGACAATGGCAGATTGGGGTATCGATAAAGCAAGATCAATTTATAACGTCGCCGTATGGAGCGAAGGCTACTTTGATGTCAACGCCGACGGCAATTTGATTGCTTATCCAGATCAAGATCACAGCAAACCAGGGATCAGTTTCCCTGAGTTAACAGCACGCTTCAAAGAAGAAGGGTTAACTTTACCCGTGTTGGTCAGATTCACTGACATTTTGCAACACCGTGTAGAAACCTTGATTAACTCCTTTGCCAAAGCGAAACAAGAACGCGATTACCAAGGTGAATACACAGCAGTGTATCCAATCAAGGTAAACCAACAGTATTCTGTGGTGAAAAAACTGGTCAGCCATACAAGTGGCAAAGTCGGTTTAGAAGCGGGTTCAAAACCGGAACTGATGGCTATTTTGGGCGTCACCGAAAAACCACTGCGTATTGTTTGTAATGGCTATAAAGACAGCGAGTTCCTGCGCTTGGCCACTATCGGCCAAATGATGGGTCACACCGTCTATGTTGTGGTTGAAAAGCTGTCTGAATTAAAAACGTTATTGCGTGAAATTGATAGTCTAGGCGCTGCACCATTAATCGGCATTCGTATCCGTTTAAACTCGGTTGGCAAAGGCAAATGGCAAAACACAGGCGGTGAAAAAGGTAAATTCGGTTTAACCGCTACGCAAGTGTTGCAAGCCATTGATATCCTGAAAGAAGCCGGCCGTTTAGATTTGCTGCAACTCGTGCATTTCCACATTGGTTCGCAAATTGCCAACATCCGTGACATCCACAATGCGATCCGTGAATGCGCCCGTCACTATGCCGAACTTCGCACTTATGGCGTGCCAATCACTACGGTTGACGTCGGTGGTGGCTTAGGTGTTGACTATGAAGGTTCAAACTCACGCTCAGCCTGCTCGATGAACTACACCATGTATGAGTACGCTCGGAATGTCGTCTATGGCTTAAAAGAAGTCTGTGATGAATACGACTTACCTCATCCGAACATCATCACGGAATCAGGCCGTGCCATGACTGCACACCACGCCGTGCTAGTTACCGATGCGATCGATATCGAACGGGCACCTGGCCTACGCTATTTACCAGAGCCAAGTGAAGATTCTCCGTCAGTGATTTGGGCGTTGTGGGATTCTTACCAAAACGTGACACCGCGTTCTGCGGTTGAAGCCTACCATGACGCTGTGCACTATTTTACTGATGCCCACGCGCAATATGTGCATGGGTTGTTGACCTTAAAAGATTGGTCGTTGCTGGAGCAAATTTACTTTGCCACCATCAACAAAGTGAAGGACATGCTCGATCTATCATCACGTTCGCATCGTGAAATCCATGACGAATTGAACGAGAAACTGGCCGATAAGCTGTTCGTGAATTTCTCTTTATTCCAATCGATGCCAGATGCCTGGGGTATTGACCAATTATTCCCGGTGATGCCATTGGAGCGGATGAATGAGCCACTCGATCATCGAGCAATCATTCAAGACATCACCTGTGATTCGGATGGTCAGCTGAAGAGCTATGCCGATGGCAATGGGATTGAATCAAGCTTGCCACTACCAATCTACAAGGAAGATGAACAGTATTTACTGGGCATGTTCATGGTCGGTGCTTACCAAGAAATTCTGGGTGATTTGCACAACCTGTTTGGTGATACCGATTCTGTCCATGTCGAATTGAATGAAGACGGCAGCTACTCATTAACCAATCCACTTAAAGGTGAAACCGTCGCAGACGTTTTACAACATGTTGAATTTGATGCAGAAAAACTGCTGACTTCTTATTCGCAGCAATTGGCAAAAAATCCAAATTTCAGCGAAGACCAACGTGTAGCCTTAATGGATGAATTGAAGGCGGGTGTTTACGGGTACACCTACTTCGAAGATTAAGGTAGAATCCACAGGTCGGACGAGATACAACTCAGTTGATCGATGTTTGACCCTTCTCGTAAAAGGAGCAGGCTAGCCTGCTCTTTTTATTGGTAGCAGCGAAATCTTCCAACAAATCAGCCCATCAAGGTTTCGTTGAAGACAAATTTGCAGTGCTGGATGGCTACACCATTGAGCAAGCCATTGCAACGCCGCAAAAGTGCCAGCCCTTCCGGCAAGGCCATCACAGACACAGAAGCATAAATCGTAGAGGAGCCTTTATGTTGCATTTTCTGCCAAAGCCAATCATTGGCGTGTTGTCCTTCTTGCTGTATATCGGCAATACGCTGTTTTGGGCTTTGCCTATCTTGTTACTCGCTTTATTAAAAGTTCCTCCATTTAAACCTTGGCAAAAACTGATGACCTATTTACTGGATACTTGTGCCAGTGCTTGGATCAGTTTGAATAATTTTACCACGCGAGTTTTCACAAAAATTCGCTGGGATATTAAAGGGTTAGAAAATTTATCAGTGAAAGACTGGTACCTGGTGGTTGCCAATCATCAATCCTGGGTCGACATTTTGGTGCTACAAAAAATCTTCAATCGCCAAATTCCATTTCTGAAGTTTTTTTTGAAAAAAGAGCTCATTTATGTGCCCGTGATTGGCGTTTGTTGGTGGGCGCTCGATTTTCCATTCATGAAGCGGTATAGCGCTGCATTCTTAGCCAAATATCCACATCTAAAAGGCAAAGATATTGAAACAACTCGCAAAGCCTGTGAGAAGTTTCGCTTTAAACCGGTGTCGGTGATGAATTTTTTAGAAGGCACGCGCTTCGAGCCTCTCAAGCATCAACACCAACAATCACCGTTTCAACATCTGTTGAAGCCAAAAGCCGGCGGAATTTCATTTGTACTCAATGCGATGGGTGAGCATCTGCACAAACTATTGGATGTCACGATTTATTATCCAAAAGGTTCACCGAGTTTTTGGGATTATATTTCTGGCAAAGTGCATGATATTAAGGTTAGAGTGCGGGTATTACCTATTGAGCGGCAGATGATTGGGGATTATGAAGATCCGGCCTTTCGTGCTCAATTCCAACAATGGGTCAATCAATTGTGGCTGGAGAAAGATCAGCAACTGATTGAACTGAAACAAGGAGAGTCGCGCTAATGTTGTCTTTTTTACCGAGCTTTCTGATTTTACCGATTTCGCTGTTTTGCTTTACTGTCAATTTGGCGATCTGGGGCGGTTTAGTCACCTTGACTGGCATCTTTAAACTGGTGCTCCCCTTTGCCAAAGCACAGGCTTTATTGTCAAAATTTGCCCATTGGGCCTATCGTCATTGGTCATTACACAATAAGCAACTGATTGAATTATTTAACGATGTTGAATGGCAACTCAGTGGATTGAAAGAGCTGCGCGCAGACAGTTGGTATTTGTTAATCTCCAACCACAAAAGCTGGTTAGATATTCCGGTGCTCAGCCAATTCGCGCTCTCTCGCATCCCTGAACCTAAGTTTTTCCTAAAAGAAGAACTGAAGTGGGTCCCTTTTATCGGTTCGGCTTCTTGGGCTTTAGATATGCCGTTTATGAAGCGTTACACGCAAGCACAGATTCAGCGCAACCCAGCCCTCAAAGGCCAGGATATTGAAACAACTCGGCGGTCTTGCGAGAAATTTCAAACGATGCCAACAACCATCATCAATTTTGTTGAAGGCACTCGCTATACTCAGGCCAAGCATAAAGCGAAGAATAGCCCATTCCACTTTTTACTCCCGCCCAAAGCGGGTGGCATTGCCTTCACTTTAGCCAGTATGGGCTCACTGTTTAATGCGGTACTGGATGTCACGTTGATCTATCCTGACAACCAAAACCATGTGCTGGTTGATATGTTGCTGGGTCGCCTCAAGCGAGTTGTGATTCATGTTGACGTGGTGCCAGTCGATGAACAAATCATCGGCAATTATTTTGAAGATGAAGCATTCCGCCAGCAATTCCAACTGTGGCTCAATCAGCGTTGGGTCAACAAAGATCAGAAAATTGCTGCTTACATGGCAGAACATACTCCGACCAAGCCGACGTTAGTCAGCCACGAAGGTTCGTTGTAATCAGCGATTGCTTGAAGTTTTTTGAGTAAATAACAGGGGCCAGTGACATGGCCCTTGTTATTTATCTGGCGATATTTGTATTGCTACATTTGGCTTGCTTCATTCGGCTAGCGTCGTACGGCTTGCAACAAAAAATTACGGGGCGTGAGGCTCTCTGCGCACAAGGTTTCTAAACTGACCTGATACTGTTGCTCTTCAAGCCAAATCGCTAAATCTAAGACCAGATATAACTCCAAAGGCCGACGAAATACATGCTGTACCAACTCCAATCGGCGTTGGGTCAGTAGGCGTTGTTGCGCCAGCGCCAAAACAGAATTGACTTCTTGACTACTTGGCATCGGCAACTGTTGTTTGATGCACGCATATTCGAAAAACGCATGAATATCTTGATTGAATAACTGCTTCGGAATACCAACCAAGGGTTGATAATCAACAATCCCTAGACTCTGGGCGTACGCCCAAAATGCATGGCGCCATGTCATTTCTTGTTGGCTTAATCTGACAATTCGAGCGCCGCCCGTGGCGTGGCCTTGCACGGCTAAACGGAGATCGGCTTTACGCAATGTCAGCATGCTGTGCTGCCCTATCGTTGAACGATACACATAATTTGGCGGGGCTTGCAGATGATAACAGCAAGGCACTAAAGCGAGTTGTGCTGTACCCGCTTTAATCGCTTGTGTAATACCGACCCGATGCAAATCACCACAGGCATGCAGAGCAACCCATTGCTGGTTAGGTTGGAAAAACTGCAGTGTCGGTTCAGTCAGAACATCAACTTGCTGAAAGTGCTGAGGCAGCTTTAAGTCATCCGCCAACGCCTGCCCTTCATGGCATAAAGTAGCTTGCCATTCCAGGCTGGTCACAGGCTGCTGGGTTTGCTGCGCGAGCAACCGCCCCAAATGCCCTTTGCCTGCACACCATTCCAGCACTGGACGCTCGTGCTGCCCAACTGCTGCCACAAAAGCACTAATTTGCTGCCATTTCCGACCTGACACTCCCGTCGACAGCCAAAAAGGCGCTTGCACAGGTTTGTTGTCACAACAGGGCAAACTGAATGTTGGCAACTCTGGAAAAAACTCACTGAAAAATTGATTGAGTTGCTGATTATCGCTATCCAGCGCTAGACACTGCTCCAAATCGAGTTGGTTTAATCTCTGACAAAGTTCCGGCGGCAAAAAATCAGCAGGATCTGATAACACGGCTTGTTGCATCGGTTGAAATTGCCAAAACTGACGATATTGCAATAACGCCTCGGCCAGTTGCAAAAACATCGACTGAAAGTTGGGACGGATCACGACAGTTTGCTCGTCTGAATGTTTTGGGGATAGGCAGGATTGTAACTATTCAGCCGAAATTTCGCTGACAATTTCGCTGGAACATGGCAAAAGCCTACTCAGCTACCACCGAATCAGCTTTACTAACAAAGCAAAGGCTGGGAACCCCCAGCCTAGTGCGAAAACAACCGAACAACACTGCGCATTAGAACACTCGGCATTAAACTCAAGTGTTCTAGCTCAGTACTATTTAATGACACTATTACTGCGTGACCACATTCTCTTCGTCATATTTCACAACAGTCACACGTTTAATGCTATCCACATTTTTAGTGCAGACATGGTAACGACGGTTTGAACCTGTCACAGCGGCTTGGATAGAACAGGTGACGAATTGCGCTCTAGCACCGTACATCGCTTTGCGCTCTTCAATTAATTTATTCAAGTGAGCCATTTGTTCAGGGGTTAAATTTTTGGTGAGCTTATCAAATGCATCTTGCCACTCTTCGGTTCTTTGCTCTAAAGCAACGCCCATCCAAATCAAACCTTCTTGCACATTAACTTCAGTTCCTGTGCCTGAAAGATAGAAATTACCCACCATATATTGAGCAACTTTTTCACCGTACTTGGCATACTTTAGTAAGGTATCAAAAGCTTTGCCCTTGTCCTTGTACTTAATTTGTTTCAGAGCAATTTCGTATTCATGGGAATACTCCATTTCCGTCAGCAAAACTGGTGTGCCTTGCGGGGCAGCCTGCACAGTACAACTGAGGGCGAACATGAGACTGACGAATACTTTTTTCATTTGACTCTCTCCTTGTGAATTGCCATGAGTGTACAAACTTTGGCATTAAAGCCCAGTAAAAAAGCTTTACAAATTGTAAACACAACGCGTTTCGGAAACATTTTTCAGACACACTTTGCAGACAAACTTCGACTCACTGCCAACAGCAGCGTCCAAGCCAAGCCTGGTATCAACGTGGCACGACATCAACGAGACCCTGCATCAGTGAAGCTTGGCATTGGTGTATGCCAAGCACTTCCATCCGTTTGCGACTAGGCCTGATGCGCCGTCAGTCTGAGCTTCGAGTGCACCAACCTTCGATGAGTACTCAACCACAGAAGGTTGGCAAGTCGTACTAGATTTGAATTGGCGCCCGCATCATTGCCGCGGCGCCCATCGTCGTACTGCGGGTGGTTTTGCCAGCAGCATTACTGCAAGTCATGTCCAAGCGGTAGGTATAGCCATCGCCCCCAGAAATCACGGTATTTCCCTGGCTGTTCAGTCCTTGTAAAAGCCTGACGCCGAGTTGTACGCCATACCGAAGCTCGGTCAATCTGCCGTTACAACTTTCCGCAGCTTTTGAAAGCCAACCATAGGTGTATTGCGTGACTAACTGACTCTGACAGATTTCCCCGGCTGGACAGGTTGTCGCTTGGACTTGCGAGCTCGCAGTACTGAGCGTTAATTCAGGCACTAACCCTGGCGTTGGCGTTGGTTCTGGGCTCGGCGTTGGGTTCGGCACTGGTGACGGTGGATTTTCATTCTCAGTCGATTCCGTCATTTCCGCTAACAACAATTTATCCATATACACTGAAAAAACTCGATCAGTATTGGCGGCTTGTCGCAACATCAATTGACCCTGTTTGTTGTACAGAGTGTAATTTGAACCGCTCCCTTTCTGCTGACGGACGCGACGGTTGTAACCATCATATTCGTAAAGTACATCGCCTGACTTGGTCATTTGATTGGCTTGGTTGAAACCAAATGCGCGTTTGCCGTTGTGACTGACATTACCCCGTGGGTCGTAACTGAACTGATAGGTACTGCCACTGATGGATTTTAATAAGTTGCTGGTGGGGTCATAGGTATAACCTAATGCCTGCGTGGCCGATGTTTTGCTCGTTAAATTACCCATCACATCATAACGATAGCTCGTTTTACCCAAGCTTTCCGTCACCTCTGAGAGCCGGTCTAGTCCATCGTAAATCATCGATTTGCTATGAGCATCGTTCTGAAGATCAGTAATTTCAGTGATATTGTTGGTTTCATCATATTGATAACTTTGGCCTAGTAATGGCGTTGCATGTTGCTCGACGGCGCGCAATATTGGCCGCAGCTCAAGATCCAAATCTTGTCGGAATTGCAGGCCATTGCCATAGGTGAATGTTTTCAATTGGCCATTTGGATAGTAAGCAACATCCTTGGCGAGCGGTTGTAAACCATGACGAACTTGCGTGGTTTGCCCTAAAGCGTTGTGGTCAAATTCGATCGTGAGCGCACCTAAGTAACTCAATGACTGCACCAAACCACTGGGGTTGTAAGTAGGATCTAACACAAAGGATTGGCCATTACTCGTCAGCTTTTCCCACTCCGTTAAATTTTGGCTATTGTAGCCATAATCCCAAGTCGTCAAGGTATTAGATAGCTTCAACAAATTGCCCTGCGCATCAAAGTTATAAGTCACTGCTGGCGTGCCATCGGTGTATGTCACCGATTGCTGACTACCGACATTGTCATACTGCAGGCTGATCCAGTTTTTTGCGTTATCGGTGAAAGCAGTACAACTACTCGCGGTGCCAACTAAGCCTTCGGCATAGGCAATCAATTGACCTAATTCATTATATTTCATCGCTTTCACACCCGTTTCTGGGCGTTTAGTTAAACAAAGTTGTTGTTGCGGATTGTAAACTCTGACTTCGGCTTTACCGCCTTGCGTCACACGCGTTGGATTGCCAAACAGGTTGTAGCTGATTTCAGTGACCGCTTGTTCAGGTTGCACGATTTTGACCGGATTTTTGGTCTCCGCTTGACCATAAGCATCAAAATATCGGGTCGTAGCAAAGCCGCGGCCATTGGTCATCTTGGTGCCATTATTCGCTAGTTGTTCAATTTGAATATCACCTTGGCCGGTATTCGTCTGGCTTTTTAAGCGTTGTAATCCATCATAAACACTCTCACTGCCATACAGTGCCGCAGGATTATCGGCAAGGTGAGAACTAAAGACCGCTTTGCCATAAGCGTTATACACAAATCGTTGATAACGGGCAGTGGCACCCTCATCAGCACTATCCCACTCCTTGGTTTGCAAAGGTTGATAAAGGCCATCCATCACCACTTCTTTGCGATAATTTCCTCGACTGATGGTTTGAACCAGACCCGCGTACGGATCCTTTTGATAGCTAATCTCTGTGTTGAACCATTGATTATCAACAGGATCTATTAAAGTCAGTCGTCCGACACTGTCATATTGATAATTAGTTTGTACCCGATTGAAGTTATGGGTCGAAGCAATAGAGCCATCATGATTGACGACTAAATTGGCTTGTTCAAAACAGACCGAAGGATCTGTACAACTTAACACATAGCGCTTAGGCACTTTGATTTGCTGCGGCTTACCTCGTTTATATTGTGCAAACTCAATCCAGCGATTCGCCAGATTAAATTTCTGCAGTTTTAAATTGCCATCCGCGTGATAGCTCTGGTGGGTGCTGAGCAATTTGCCAAATCCAAACTGTTGGTACGGCAATGATTTATAGGCTGAGGTTGACGCATAATACGTGGTTTCACCCACAGTGGTGTAATTACTCCCATCCGCAGACACTTGCTGAGTACGAGGCAAGTTCAGCAACCAATAACTCAAATCATGGGTAAAACTGGTTTTGGTAAATCTTTTTTTGCCATTGAAGTTGTTGGATTCTTGCACTAGCCGCGGCTCACCATACTCATTAAAATCGCTGAACACTTTGGTATATATATCCGCAGCAATGCCATTGATGTATTCAGTGGTCGTTTCTTTGGTTTGCAGAATGTAATTCTCATGCACTGCCGCATTATCGATAGCAAAATCCCAACCAAGCTCAGGGCCTGTCATCGACCATAATTCAGCCGTTGCCTCGGTAGATTTCTTCAAAAATAAACGCTCGGTATGTCGAAGCGGGGTGATGCCATCCGTATCATAATGATCAGTCGCCACTTCTTTGCCTTCAGTAAAATCCCATCGACGGCTAAATACATGCACAGTGGCACTGCCATCGGGTGCTTTGACTTTGGTTGTCCGCAGATCTCCGGTATTAAATTCTGCAGGTGTCGCCAACAATCCTCGCACTTCGGGAGCGGGTTGATTTTGCCAACTGCCTTTATTTTGTGAGTACTCATACTGCCAAACCATCGGCAAGAGCCCTGCTTGGCTTAATTGTTTTTTGACAATCGCATTGTTGCTAAAACATAAATCATTGGCATGCACCTCAAATTCATTGCTAGTCCTAATTTTGGGCACTTCGGTCCGCCCAAACAAAATCCATTTAAAATCAACATCTAATTTCGCACCGCTCGGATGTGTCACTGACCCCTGTCGCGGTGAATGCGGGACGGGATCCATGCATTGAATTTCTTCAATACGCGACAACCAATAGCGCATTCTTTCCCAGCTCGGATCATAGCGAGAGGAGTAATACTCCTGCCGATAAGTCGCACTGCCATTGTTTTTATCAACCTCCGCTAAATCAAATTGCCAAAAGGTGGCATCAGGTCGAACGACCCGCTCAAGGCTGTCTTGTCCTTGTGCAAATTGGGCATTTTTGTATTGATAAAGCCATGTTTGGCCATTCGCGGTGATCTGTTTGACTCGGGATTTACCAAATGGGTTTTGTTCATATTGAATGTCGATAAGGCGGCCATCAGTCGAGTTAATTTTTGTTAACTGTTGGCTATCGTCATAGTGGTAGGTGACCGCATTACCAAAACGGTCGCTGACCCGACTCACCAAAAGAAACGCATGGAATTTAGCAACACTTTCAAAAGCACCAACCCCATTCACTTTCGCAAGAGGTGGCGCAGGAATGAGTTTAGGCACAGTAAAATCATAAGAAATGCCTGCAGGGGATGTTGCACGGACCCCTTCATAAGAGGCATTTGGCACCGTCAAGCAGCTATAACGCCAATTTTTAATGTATTTGCGAGTGCCATTTTTCAATTGGGGGCCAAGCAGCACTTTCTCATTGGCACCCCCTGGGATATCTAAAGTTTCGCCACTCCAATAATCGCCTGGCGCTAGCAAAGTACTTGGGGGTAAGCTCAAGATGCCTGGATTTAAATTGCCCGAACAAATTTTCCCTTCGCCCCAATTCCCCGTGAACCGTTGGTTATCGAATAAGGTTGAAGTGCTATAACTTGGGATTGCTAGCTGCCAATCGCCGATGCTCAAATTGGCTTGATATGCATAACTTGAACCTTTAAAAATCCGTCTAAATTCAACGGGAATAGGGAAATTCCCTGGAATGCTGACATCGACATGCTGCATTGAAAATGCACCGGTATTGAGGTCGATCGTTTCGCCAAATAATGCGGTAGTTTCTGGCGTTATTTGCTCACTGACTTTCAACCGATCCAAGGCCATCGCATTCAAATCTACACCTGCGACTGAGGCTGTATCGGCAGAAAGTTGTTGGATTTCTGCAGGCGGCAATGTTTGACCTTGTTCAATAGCGGCTTGCAGTTGCGCAGTGACAGCTGTCACTGAGGTTTCTGCGAAGGTGAGTGGCACATGCAAAGCAAAGAGCCCAAACAACCAAAGGGTGAGATGGGGATGCTGTTTCTGAGTCGTAGTTTCTATTGGTTTATTCGAGAGTGTTGGGCTTAGTAGCCCTTGCTGACGCTTCAATTTGTTCATAGAACCTTCCATGTTTTACTAGGGATTTAACGGGCTTGAAGTCACTCATATTGAACCCTAACACCACATCACAGGGTTTGATTGCGGTGACACTCCACTTTATGTTTACCATCTATTCACATTTATGCAAATTAATTGTTATTTTTTTATTGCAAATTTATAAGTAATACGAAACCGATTTTCTGGTGGGCAGCAGTGAATTCACTGAAAAGGGGCTGGCAATCGTGGAAACCTTGTGACAGACTTGCTGTTAAATCGATTCAGCTGATAGGTTGCATAGAGTGTTAAAACGAATCATGCATGTGGAGGATGATCCTTCAATCCAAATGGTCGCGAAGGTCGCTTTAGAGGCTGTCGGCGGTTTCGAGGTATGCACTTGTGGTGGTGGGAAAGAAGCACTTGAAAACTTCAGTGACTTTGCTCCGCAATTGATTTTACTCGATGTGATGATGCCCACGATGGATGGCCCAAGCACGTTACGTAAGCTGCAAGAAAAATTTGATTTATCGGCCATTCCGGTCGTTTTTATGACCGCAAAGGTACAAAGCAACGAAGTTGAATCCTACAAAGCATTAGGGGCAAGCGACGTGGTTGTAAAACCATTTGATCCGATGCAATTATCTGCGCAGATCCAAGCCATTTGGCAACAACACCAACAATCTTAATGACTTTTAGCTGACGATAGTCAAGATAAAAATCGCAGCGAATTAGGCAATTCATCTACTCACTGCGATTTAGATTTCAGGTTGCGACTTCCAAAGTGCGACTCCCGGAGTGCGACTCCCAGAATGGCCCGAAAGACTAACCCCCAGTGCTATCGTTTTCATTTTCGGCAGTTTGTTGTTCTTTTAACAGATTGACCTGTTCAAACAACTCCCGATTGGCCGCTTCAAATTCAGTTGAAGTCTGAGGTTCATTAAAATAAAAACTGAGCGGTAACAACTGACTATCGAAAGATGGCATCCGTTGATGGTAATCATTCGTCAGTAAAGTATCGCTAAAACTTTGCAACAAAATCACCCCACCAATCGCACTCGCCAACAACACTTTGCGGGTCGTTGAAATTTGTAATGCCAAATAGAAATTGGCCGTTAACATGCCAACGATGACCAAGATACTGCTGATTTCTTCTAACCATTGAAAAACAGCATGGCCATCTAAGCTAAAATTCAAAACCGCAAAGACACTATTGAGCAGTTGTATCAATACGACTGCCGCAAAAGTAATGCCTACCTGAGCAAAAAATCTGGCTTCGTGCTGATTGATTTTGGCCCACAGTGCTAACAAGCTCGGCCAAATCATCAGCACCAGCACCAACAGTGGCAATCCGACCAATAAACGCGGCCATTCATTGCGCTCGGGATTTGGCACATCCAGCCACATCGAAAACACTTCACTGAGTAATACCAACAGCAACAACATCGTCATCAAAGGCCAGTGCCCAAACCGACTGAGTTTTTGTTCTAGTTGGTTATAAGGTTGTGCTGGCGGCACCGGATGATTTTCGTCGTAAATACGTAAAGCTTGCTGACCAAGCCAGCATAACTCACCTGAAACTAGCGCTGTTTCAACATGGATTGGTTCGCCCTGCGCCAGTGAACTGCCGTTTAACGAAGCGAGATCTTTCAGTTGCCAACTGCCGTCTTCCGTTTTGCTAAGCTCGGCATGATGGGGGGAAACGTGTTTATCGAATAACACCAGATCATTATCATAAGCACGACCCAGCCGCACCACGTCCTGCTTGAACTTATGCCGTTCGATGACTTTATGCTGCTTATTGAGGACTTCAATCATTATTGCCATAACACCGCCTCAATAAACTTGCGATTGAAATTCTCCGCGTTTTCTTGGCTAACTCCTGACAGCGTGTAATGACTGATCAACCCCATTTGCTGCATATCGAGTGACGCAGCTAAGTAAATCACATCATAAAGCCCTGTGTATTGCTGATAAGCTCGGACACAATAAATGGTTTTGGCATGCTGATCATTGGCTTGTTTCACCACTTGATGTTGGCATTCAAACTGGGTGACATCCTCTTTGCCTGCTCGATTATCAGCATTGATTTGGCTGATATTCCGCTCGTACAGATTGAAAAATTGCAGCGGATGCAGCTCTTTTCCGTCCAACCATTGGAATTGCATCTCTATGCGTCCAGTTGTGAATTCGTTGGATAGAAAAATCTCTTCGGATTGACTGCAAAAGGCACTAATTTGTTTCAGTTTATCTTTCGTTTTCTCGAGGTTCGAATCACCCCAACACCGGACAAAAGGCACCACTTCATCTGGAATTTTACCAAGACCAAATGACTTTAATTGCCAAGTTGCCGCCAGTATCGGTGCGAAAACCTTTTGCTGGGATGCCAGTAACTGTTCAGTAATACTCGCTTTGATATTCTGGTCAGTCGTTTGCGTTGGCAGCCGTGCTAATAAATCACTTAATGCCTGCACCGGCACTAAAAATCCTAATTGATTACCGCCAGTCGCCACATTGACGCCAACCACACGTCCGTTGGCATCGACAACAGGACCGCCACTCATCCCGGAATTGACGGCACCGGTGAAATGGATCCGCGGATACACACTAAACTTCTGCAAACCGTTGTAAGTTCCAGGGGCAACAATCATGCCCAAATCATGCGGATTGCCCAAGGAATAAATCGAAGAACCTTGCACCGGTGGTGTAGGTTCAATCTCAAAGCGCTGAGGGGGTTGGTAGTCAGTCCGAAGCACCGCCAAATCGTTGATGACATCAACAGCCACCACCGTCAGCTCGGCTTTTTCTTGCAGATTATTTAGATATTCCAGCCGATATTTTTCTGGAAATAACACTGCATCCGACACCACATGATAGTTGGTGATCAGCAAATTCGGCTGATTGATGACAAAACCACTGCCGATGGAAGCTTTAGCGCCAGAAGCTCGCTCCAGCACCCTAACTTGCAACAGAGCTGGCTCATAACGAGCAAATAACTGCTCAGCAGAATCGGCATATACATTGACACTGCAAAGCGGCAAGCAACAGAACAACAAACCCGCCAGCCATCGAATTCCCATGAAGTTTCCCTGCTCTACGCCCACCCTGTGCAAGCGCTTTGAATGAATTAAACCATTAATATAATAGGCTATATAATTTACGACGATAGCTGCCCGCAGTTGGATCACCTTTAGGTAACACTGCCAAAATATCCAAAAACAGTTTTTTGCTTTCGCCAAAATTTAAATCTTGCTGCAAAATCTCGTACAAAAGCGCCAAAGCATCAGCTGAACGTTGCACTGCCTGATATTGCACCGCCAATTGTTGTTTGATGGCAAAATCGTTAGGTGCCTCTGCTAATTGCCGCTCTAATGCCAAGATTTCCGGGCTTTGCGCGGCCTGTTGCGCTAAATCAATTAAAGCCAGGACTTCATGGTATAACGCATCTTGGTCTGCCAACCCTATTCCATTGGTGAGAGCAATCGCTTGGTCCAGTTGCCCCAATTTTGCGGCGCAATAGGCTAACTGTAATTGGATATCCACGCGCTCTGACGCCAAGGCATGCGCCTGCTGCAGAATCGTCGCTGCTTCCGCCCACTGACTGTTGGCAAGCAAGGGTTGGGCTTGGTTGTACAACAATTCTTGCTGAGAGGGCAAAAATGGCGCCAACCGTTGCCGAATTTGTTCTGCGGTTTCCACTTGCGCAAAACCATCCACTGGCTGGCCATTTTTAATAAACAACACGGTTGGCAAACTGCGAACCCCAAATTGCATGGCCAGTTGTTGTTCCACACTGCAATTGACTCGCGCCAACACCAGATGTTCAGGATAATCCGCAATGATATGCTGTAAAGTACTGGTCAGTTGCGCGCT
>CAZIPG010000043.1:12593-17973 GCA_964540955.1 uncultured Rheinheimera sp. | reverse complement strand
AAATGCACAACCACAACCTAAGCAATTCATTTTTAAGACAATAATCTCGAGAAGTTTCGGCTTGTACACTTTTGTACAGGGAAGCATTGGTGTTCCAAAGTTGAACAATTTATCGTCACTGCCAGTGTCTGCGCTGCTGCGTGCTGCACAGACATCACAAAAAAACAGCACATGTCCGAGCAAAATCAGAGATCCAAAGGAACGACACCATGTTCAAATTAAGACAGCTCACAGTCATGCTGGCGAGTGCGCTTTGTGCTGTGGGAGCGGCAAATGCCGTGGCGATCCCACAGGGTTCAGTGCAGCAAATCCAGATGGCCGAGTTACAAAAATACGCCAATCAACGGGTAGGCACTCAAGCCAATCAACAGCAAGTCACCCGGCAAGGCCGACCAGGCGGTATTAACCAGCAAGTCCGCCCTGCTTCAAGTCGCGCCAAATTTGTCGACGAAGGCCCGCGCAGTGGGAAAGATGTGTACATCGTTCGGTTACGCGATTTGCCAGTCGCCACCTACGATGGCCGGATCAAAGGATTGGAGGCCACAGCGAAGAGCATGGTGCTCGCGCAAGAAGCGCAAACCTCAGGCCTGAATAAATGGCTGCAACAAGGCGCCCAAAGTTTAGGGTTCGCCAATGAGCTCGAACGTCGCGTCGAAAACTATCAAGAGTACCTGCAGGGCAAGCAAGAGCAAGTGCTCACGCAAATCAATAATTTCGGTATCGACACTGACGTCCGAGTGCGTTTTCAAAATGCTGTGAACGGTTTTTCCTTAGAGCTGACGCAAGACGAGGCCAAGTCGATTGCCGCATTACCAGAGGTTGAATTTGTGCAACGCTCTGAAATGCTCAAAATTCAATCCGATCGCGGACCGAGTTTCATTAGTGCCGATAAAGTTTGGCAAGGCCAAACACCCACCGGCTTGCCTTATCAAGGTGAAGGGATGGTGGTCGGGATCCTCGATACCGGCATCAATAGTGATCACCCGTCATTCGCGGCCGTCGGTGCTGATGGTTATGAAGTACAAAATCCATTGGGCGATGGCAATTTTTTAGGTGATTGTCTGAAAGGCACAGTAACTTGCAACAACAAACTGATTGGCGTTTGGAGTTGGCCAGTGATCACCAATGATTTCGCCCCACTCCGCCCGCCAAGTGGCGAAGACTACAATGGCCATGGTAGCCACACCGCAGGCACGGCTGCAGGCAACGTGCAATTCAATGTCCCGCTGCAAGGCGCCTCCTTGGGCGATGGCGATGGTATTAACACTGGTTTTTTCTTTCCGAAAGTATCTGGGGTCGCCCCTCGCGCCAACATCATTGCTTACCAAGTCTGTATCCCCGATGGCGGCTGTCCCACAGAAGCCGTCGTTAAAGCGATCGACCAAGCCATTGCCGATCAAGTCGATGTGATTAACTTCTCGATTGGTGGTGCCGAGCGATTCCCATGGGAAGATGCGACTGAGCTCGCATTTTTATCCGCGCGCGAAGCAGGGATCAGTTTATCTGCTTCTGCCGGAAACTTCGGCAGTGCATTTTATACGTTAGGCCATTCGGCCCCTTGGTCGATGGTGGTCGCAGCCAGTACCCACGATCGCGTGCTGGATATCGCCAAACGTCAAATTGAACTGACTGGCGGGGCTTCTACGCCTCCTGATTTCCCCGCACAAAGTTACACCCAAATTGGTGGCATGTCGGCCACTGGCGTGACAGGTGCATTGGTGACTGCCGCCAGCAAGGGCGATGAATTGTGTGCTGAGCCCTTTGCTCCCGGCACTTTTAGCGCAGATCAAGTCGTCATCTGTAAGCGCGGCGTCGTCGCTCGCGTGCAAAAAGCCTACAATGTGTTGGCTGGTGGTGCGGGTGGCTTCATTCTGATCAACGCTGGTTATCCGGATGATAATGATGAGATTGTCAACGATACCTACCCACTGCCTGGTATCCAGCTACAAAGTTGGGATGGCGCTGCGTTATTAAGTTGGCTGGCAGATGGTGGCAGCGATCACAGCATTCGCATTCCAGCCAGCGAAATTACTGCCAAAATCGATGCCAGCAAAGGCGATATCTTGGCGGATTTTTCCTCACGCGGCCCTTCATCGACCTACCTCGGTCATCTCGTGCCGCATATTACTGGGCCGGGCGTGGATATTTTTGCGCCCTTTGCCGATGAACATCCGTTTAATCCAGGCAGCGCTTTGTCCTCCGATTGGGGCATTTTAAGCGGCACGTCCATGTCGAGCCCACATATCGCCGGCGCTATGGCGTTAGTTCGACAAGCGCATCCGACTTGGACCGCCGCAGAAGTACAATCAGCCTTGATGATGTCATCCGTCGAAACCGTGCGTCGCGATGTAACCGAATGGAATCCTGTCGGTCATCCAGCACGGCATTATCGAGCTGGCGCTGGTCGGGTTGATGTCAAAGCGGCGATTGATGCGGGATTGGTGATGGATGAAACCGCAGCCAATTTCCTGATGGCCAACCCGCGTAATGGCGGTGACGTGAAGCAATTAAACCTCCCGCAACTGGTCAATAACAATTGCCGCGATATCTGTACTTGGACGCGAACCGTGAAAGCGACACGCGACGGTAGTTGGAATGTCAGCGCCGATCCGGTGATGTTTGACCGCTGGTCAACTTTCGAAGGCGAGATTGCCATCAACGGTGTGAAAATGGACATTCAACCTGCGATGTTTAGTCTCAAAGCCGGTCAAAGCCAAGTGGTGACTATCCGTGCAGATTTAACGGATAGCCAATTCCGCCGTGATGCCCGTTTGCATGTCAACAGTAATGAAGAAATCGAACTGTGGACTCATGTGCGCTTCACGCCACAACAGGCAGGGATTTCATCAGCTCATTGGCCAGTCTCCATTAACTTTGATAAAGGTCCATTGCCAAAAACCCTGAATGTCACCGTTAATCGTGACCAAGGTTCCTATCGGTTAAATGACGCCGCCTTACCCGCTATGTCGAAAATTACTTATCGGGGTTTTGGCCCTGTGAAGGCCGATTTGCAAACGTTGACCTTGCCGCAAGACATCGACCATATCCCATTTATTGATGATAACGATTTATCGCATGGCAACGTCAAATTCCAGTTTGTTAATGTGCCGGCTAACACTGCCCGCTTAGTGACCGAAGTTCTAAAAAATAGCGCAACCACCACCACTGAAAATTGGCGTCGGGGCTGGCTGACTATTTATCTTGGGCGCGATACCAATGGCAATGGCAAAGCCGATCCAGCCGAAGAACTGCTTTGCCAGTCCAATACCGAAATCGAACTCAACTATTGCAGCATTACCAACCCTGATGCAGGGAATTATTGGATTGCCTATAGCAACGTTCGCACCGGCTCCGCCGACTTTGAAGAAATCAATATCACCGATAGCTATCAAGTTGCCACCGCAGTGGTCAGCCAAAATAACAAAGCACTCACGGTGCAGGGCCCAGCAAACACCGACGGCACTCCTGTCGCTATCGACTTGGGCTGGAACCTCAGCAATATGCAACCGGGTGATGTCGCTTATGCTGGTTTTGATGTGGGTCCTGAATCAGCCCCAGGCAAAGTAGGTTTTGTCCCTGTGAAACTGACGCGCGGTTTAGATGATGTCAGTGTGGCAGTCAGTCAAACTCGAGCCAAAGGTGGCGATATTTTGGATGTCAGTGTCCAAGTGCAAGCCAATAATAGCGGTGCCGATCGCACCTTGGATTTAACCGCCGCCCTGCCCGCAGGTTTAACCCTAGTGCCTGGCTCTGTTGTGGTTAGCCAAGCGGAAATGGCCAAAAACTTAAGGATCCAAAACAACAGCTGGTCATTAAAAGGCATTCAGAAAAACTCTGAATTCTGGCCTCGCGATTACAAGGTGACCAACAGTCAAACCGATGCAATGTGCCGCACGCCAATCTACAACAGCCAAGCAGGCTCAAGCCAAGGCGGCTTCGTTGGTTTAGTCAAAACATTGGGGTTAACTCCAGACTTTGGTGGTTCAGCCCTCGAATGGACGGATAGTCGCTTTACCGTGCCTTTGGGGTATTTCTGGGATAAAGGCTTGGCACTCTACAACAATGATGCCAACCAAACTTATCCAGAAATCAAAGTATCACCGCAAGGCTGGGTCTCCTTAGATCCATGGGCTGGCATGCCATTGTTCCACCAGAAATTCCCGTACTATAGCTCACCTTACACGCCAATGATTGGAGTGATGTGGAAAGGCAGCTTGTTAGATTTCACTTGGGAGCAGCAACGGGTCAGCGCTTTAGGCACGCCACTCAATGTCGTGTGGGGAGATGCGGCGGCAACGTCTGGCATGGTGATCGGCTATGCGGCGAATACCGATGATTTAATCATCGAATGGGTCAATGCGCGCTCAGAAGAGTTCACCGTGACTTGGGGCGGAGTCACCAAAGAAAGTGAATCAGCAGAACGCTTTAACTTCAACTTGATCCTGAACCCACGGACTCGGTTTGCCGATGGCCAATATGAAATCATGATGGCTTATGGCGATTTGAATTTCGCAGAGGATGCAGACAAAGGCTCAATCGGCGTGCATGGCCACTACGGTGCTTTGGACATCTTTGGCTACCCATGGCAGTTTGAAGGAGGTAAAGCCTTTGCATACAACGACATACAATCGAAATTAAGCAAAGACTTAGTGGTTTGTTATGACTATACCGGTCCAGAAGCCACCGCCTTTGATATCAATTTCCAAGTTCGAGTCGCCGAAACCGCGGCAGGGAAAGATTTGGCTGTGACGTTACAAAGTGCAGTCAGTGGCATGGGAAGTCGGACTTTCAGTAGCCCGGTTGCAGTGGCTGGCAATATCAAAGTCTATGCAATTGCCGATCAAACTGTGGTCGAGAATACACAACTGAAGGGGATCCCTGTGCAATATCATGATGCCGAAGGGATGCCGAATAAAGTTACGGTCAGCGGTGCCAATGTCACTGCAGTCGTTCAGCAGACTGATTCAGGGGCAACCATTGATCTAACGCCTGGCAAAAATTTTGAAGGCGAAACGACAGTGACCGTCACGGTGGCAGATCAGTTAAACCCATCCGATCAAGCCAGTACTCAGTTTAAACTGACAGTAACCCCTGGGGTGAATATCGTTGACCCGGTACCACCCGTTGTGGCTGCACCGAAAAAATCAGGCGGTGGCATATCTGCAGCTTGGATTGGACTGTTAGTCATGGTCGCGCTTGGTCGACGTCGCCTCAGTAAAGCGACGCAAATCGCTGACTAACCGCTGCACTGAGATAGCCATTGATTGGATCTCAGCAAAATAACCACTCTTGCTCAAACGGCCCATCCGGGCCGTTTTTATTGGGTTCGCCTGCCATGTTTGGGGAAAAGTAACAACAAGCCTGCATTAGTTTTAGGCTT
>CAZIPG010000043.1:4173-12583 GCA_964540955.1 uncultured Rheinheimera sp. | reverse complement strand
ATCCGGGCCGTTTTTATTGGGTTCGCCTGCCAGCGCCTGTGTGACTAAACCGGGCCAGCCACAATTTAAAAAGTGGCTGTCCAGGTTTAGAGAAAAGTAACAACAAGCCTGCATTAGTTTTAGGCTTTGGTGACAGCGTTCACCGCCCGAGTTGCGGCATCAATGCACCCCGCCAAATACCCTGCATAACGGGTTGACCACTCGCTGCCAGCTGCCACAAGTTTATGTTGCCAAGGACTTTGCCGTACTTGCCATTCGGGGGCTTCAGGATGCGTTGGGGTTGCCAACCTATCTTGGTGTGTCGCAGTAAACGCTTCTGCCGCCCAATCTTGGAGAGCGATGGCGAGCGGTTTGGCGGCTTGTTCCCCAAATAAGCGGATCAACTGCGCTTGGCATTGTGCCTTTAATTGCTGCTCGCCCATTTGCGCACGCATACCTGCGGGGATGCCAATAAAACCAAATAATGCCGCAGCGCCTTGCGGCAAACTTGCATCATGAAGTTCAACCATCGGCCCTACTTGGCTGCGCGCCGCGCCAGAAAGACCTTCAGCACGCCAGAAAGCAGTCTCATAGACAGCAACAAATTTAGCATGAGGTGCCATCCACGTGGCCGTCTGCTGCCAAGCTTGCTGCAAACTTGCCGGTAAAGCCGGTGAAAAGTCGATGGTACTTGCGAGCAAACGCGGCGGCATTGCAACAATCACCTTGTCAAACAAACTGGCATGCACCACCGCTTGCTCTGGCATGTGCTCACTTTGGTTTACTGCGTGAACATCGGGTTGCTTGGTATTTTCAGATTGATCAGGCGTCGAGCTCTGCCAAGTCAACTTCACTTGCTGCGCTTCAAGGGCAATGGCTCTGACCACCTGCTGATAGGCAATTTTATCCGCAGGAATTTTGGCCAGTAACGCGGAAATGAGCGCAAACATACCACCTTGCAGGCGCAATGTGAGCAATTCATTACGATACCCTGCATAGCGCATGACACCGCGACCGCCCGCTGCGTCGACCAACAGATCGCCGTCATCTTGTTGTCGAAATGAGGTTAATCCCAACTCAGCAATCAACTGATGGAATTCGGGTTGTAATTCTGGCCAGTACCACGTAGGCCCTAAATCAAAATGACCCAAATCAGATTGGCCCGAATCTGAATAACCAACGGCCGCAGGACTAAAGCTCGCAATACGGCCACCTGGTTTGGCTCTGGCCTCAAACACTTGAAAATGATGAAACCCCTGCTGTTGCAGTAAATAGGCAGCATAAAGGCCACTGAGCCCTGCACCGATAATGGCGATAGTTTGGCTGCGATCTGTCACGCCAAATGCCCTGTTTTTAAATAAAACATCGCACCATTTACGCCCGTTTTTACTGACAATACACTGCCCGCAGGCATGCGAGCCCAGGTTTGGCAAGGCCACAATTGCTCAGCAAATCGGTTTGCAATTGGGCTCAAATGTGCGCTCTGAGTATGGAGTTCGCCTTCCAACAGCAACAGCTCTGCGCCTTGCGGCATCGGCATCTGCCAACTGACCTCGGCAGCTAATTCAATCAGCTCAACCCGTTCCCGTTCATCGGAAAACAGCGGGCAGCGACGCACAGCACCATCCTGCTGCCAAGCGTTTGGATCCGTGGTATTCACTGCGAGGGTTGCAACTTCAGTGGGCTGCATCTGCCGTAATTTGACAAACAATAAAGCCCCTTCATCGGTAAAAGGCTGATGATTCGAGCCCGGTGGATTACGCAGATAACTGCCGGCGCCATGGCGTAGTTCGCCCTCACAAAACACCCCAGCAAGCACTAAAATTTCTTCCCCTTCAGGATGTTCGTGTTCAGGAAAAAAAGAGTTCGGCGCATAGCGCACAAGGCTGGTGGCGCGGGCTTTTTCCTCACCAATTCTATCGAGCATCACTCGTTCAACGCCTGCTTGCGGTGAAGGAACCCAATGCTGTTGCTCTGGCAACACCAAAGCTGGCAAAGAAAAATCGGCATGAATACGCATAAAACTCCCTAAAACGTTGGTCTACCCGCGGATAGAGCGAAGAAAACCGCTGAAAATAGACATCACCACTACGCATACTTTTGCTGTTAGGCTCACTGCAAACGCTAGATTTAAATATCAGCCTTCTCAGCAATTGGCAGCACATACGAATTCAATGCCATGATGGGTATCATCACGATTGCTTTTGCCCTGTATGAGCATTAGTTTAAATCACTTTGTCACAATTTCGGGTATTGCTAATGCGTCATCCCCATCAATCTCTAAAATATCGGCTGACCACAGGCTGGATATTGCTGTTGTTAGCAGGATGCGGTGGCGGTGAAACGCAACCCCAAACTCCGCCAGTGGTTGTGACCCCGCCGGTCGTGATTAGTACAACCCTCAATGCCACAGTCAAAGGTTTGCCTGCTGGAGCCAGCATGCAATTAAAACTGGGCAACCAAACTCTGGCCATCAATAACGATGGCCCTGTGACACTCACGCAACAATGGCCGCCCACTGATGCTTACCATGTCAAAGTGGCAACCCAGCCGAATAACGCCTACTGTACCGTCTATCGCGGGATCGGCAAGCCCCTAACGGTGACCGAAAGCTCGGTGATCAGCGACATCGAAGTTCGCTGTGTCAGTGGCGCTCAAGCTGCAACGGCTGAGCTATTTGACTCTGATCAACTCCCCACCTTGCGCTTAACCGTCAGTGTCGATGAGTGGGAGGCTTTTGCATTTTCACTCAATCGCACCAATAACCAAACGGATCTGTATCGGATTGGCCAATTGAGTTATTTCAATCAACAAGGGGTGCTAAAACAAAGTATTGACCATGTTGGTTTTCGGATGCGAGGTAATACCTCTCGCACTGCGCCAGAAATGCGCAATAACAATCTTCCTTACAATCCAACGCGATTTCATTGGAATCTGAAGTTTGATGAAACCTTTGAAGACGATGAAAGTGTCTATTCCTGCATTAATAGCTTGGGGGAACCCAGTCCAGTCAATAATTCGACCTGTGGCAACCGCGTCGCCCGGGATATTCCCAGTATAGCTGCCAATGATAATCGCACCTTTTTGGGGTTAGAAAGTTTAGCGTTAAAGATGAATAAAGACGATCCCGGCTATTTGCGCGAAATGCTGGCGTATACCGTGTTACAAGATCACGGAGTTGCGACTGGGCGAGCGAATCATGCAGCTTTTGAGCTAGTCATCACCGCAAGTGAGCGTAGCAATACATTGTATGGTCGACCGTTGCCGCAAACCCACCAAATGGGCGTATTCACCATGGTCGAACCCGTCGATAAAATTTTAGTGAGAAATCGCTATGGCAAGAATGGCTATTTATTTAAAGTCGGCGTTAGCAACTTGGCAGAACCAACGCCCACTGACTGCTTAGATTACAATCCGGCAGTTCATGGCTATCAGAACAACCGTTATTGTCAGGTCGGGGTTGAAGTGATAGACCCAAGCAGTCGTGCCGATTGGGTTGGCACAGCTCAAGCACTCGATGCCAATTACATCAATAACCTATCGCCTGCTTCCGCCAAACAATTCGTTGCTTATAAACCTGCTTTTGATTTGAAAACCAAAAAAGATGAACTCGTCCTTGCCCGCAATGAATTGAATAAACTCATGACCTTACTGCAAGGAAATCCAAGTTTATTGCAATTGAATCAAGTATTTGATGTTGACTCATTTATCAAAGCGCAGGCCGCCGACATTGTGTTAGGGGCTGTTGACCACTATGTGCGTATCGCCAATAACTATTATGTGTTCTTGGATCCAACCAGCAAAAAATGGGTTTATCTGACTTACGATTATGATTTTAGCTGGCGTGACAACCACCCGCCTGCATGGACCACCAACGCAATGCCGGTCTTTGATCAAGTGGCGAGCAGCACCATTTTTAGTGGTGCCGGTAATCAATGGGCGAGCCGAAATTATGGTAAAAATCCGCGGTTGTTTCATTTAGTGTTTGCCGACAACGGCAACCGCCAACAACTGCTCCAACAAGTCTCGCTGTTGCGAAAACGTTGGTTAGATTGGGAGCATCGGATTGAACCCATGAGTCAAATTTGGTTAAGCAAATTGAATAACGCCATTAGTCGAACCACGGCCAATAGTGAGTTTCCTGATAGCAGCTTTCGGCCACAAGCGGTACTGGGGTTGAGTTATGACTATCTGTTATGGGGCCAAAGCGCAACATCGACCGATACTTTACGTAACTATGTCATAGAGCGAAACCAGACATTGGCAGGCGAAGCGCCATAATTTCAACCGCAAGCGCCTCAAATGCCATCTCTCACACCAAGGTGCGAACAAATTTTCAAAGATTCATCAAGGCTTGGTCGAGCATGCTTTCAGCGTGCTCTTTATTTGATGCAAGCAAAATGTTAAAATAATTGAAACATCTTGTTTTATGAATAGCCAAAACTATGATTGTCATACTAACTTACTGAGCCGAATGATGAATTTATTGAAAAATTTGCATAAACCTTTCACGTTGTTACTGCTGTTGCTCACCGTTATCGGTTGCGCTGCGCCCAACGTCTCCAATAAAACCACACGAGAAAAACTGGTTGCGACCAACAAAGCTTTATTAGTCTTTTCAATGACCCAACCGCTCTCTTCTGAGCAATATGGTCATTCTGTTTTTCGCTTTTACCGCGAAGGTGCCATGTCTGGCGCTATCCATGCCCAAACCCATAATGTGGCGGGGCTGACACCGAATCCAAAATCAGAATTCCCAAATTTTTATGGCCGAGTTGCGGCCATTGAAGTCCCTGCGGGTGAATATCAAGTCGATTCGACCTTTAATACAGGCAACGGATATTACAGCGTTCGTGGCAAAACTAAAAAGAATACTATCCAAGTCAAAGCGGGTGAGGTTGTTTACGTCGGTGCTCTCAATATGAAATTGACCTTTGGTCAGAGTTTCCTCGGGGTTGCCGATGTTAAACAAGTCGAGGCCGAAATTGCAGACCAACGCGCGCGTGATATCCCTCTATTTAAGCAAAAATACCCAGCCCTTGGCGAACCAGAGATCCGTCTGTTTGGTTTAGGCCCGATTGTTGGGGAAGGCAAAAATTAAATGAATGAGCAAGGGCCTGATTTCTTAGAGTTCAGGCCCTGCATAAAGGCTAGTTTGCAAGGCTTTAGAAACGGTACCCTAAACCTAAAGCAACTACGGGATACATTTCGAAATCATCCAGATCTGCTTGTAAGTTTGCTTGTTCCGTTGCTAGTTCCTGTCTAAATTGCACAGCAAGCGCGCTAGTGCCTTCAACATCGAATTGTTGTTGCGGGGCAGCAACGTTATAGGCGGTCCCACTGGCGGCGAGATCAGCCGTGGCTTTGCCGCTGAATAAAGCACCAAATTCAAGATTAAACGTGATGCCGCTGCTGTAAGAATTCCCCCAGCCAAAGCCGAGATAACCCGCCGTCGATTTTCCTAAATCAATAGATGCCGACAGCCGTAATGGATCGTTGGCAGCACCGGCAAATCGCGCACCACCGATATCAAACACTTTATCTGCGGCAGATTGCGCATTCGCAGACAGGCTATTGTTGTTGGAGAAGAACCCTCCGGTTAGCTTAAAGCTGCCTGCAAATGGGCGGAAATCAATGAGTGCACCAAAGGTGGACAAGTCGAGTTCGCCATCATATTCGATGTCACTTTCGTTAAAACTATCATCGTAACTAAAGCTGTTGGCTTGTAGTCGCAAATTCCAACTGTCATTGAATGGATAATCCAGCTCTGCGCCATAACCCAAAGTCCCCACGCGAACCGAGGCAGCAAGGCCTGGCGCAGAGGATTGTGTCGAAGATGGGTCAACGTCTTGGGCTTGCGCTGGCTGTGCTGCGCATAACAGCAAACTCGCACTGGCTACTGCAAAAAATGTCTTCATATTGGTGTTCCCTTTGGTGAGATCTACAGCAGTCGATACTGCAAACTGTTCACTGCTTACCTATCCCGACTCGCCACACGTGGTTTGTTCACAGGCAGATCCGTCAATCGTTGAATGTTTGCCATACAAAGTTAGTTCAAGATCGCGACAACAACAATACGACCTCGGTATTTGTTGTTGCCCTAGTATTTCATCAAAAACTAAAGACGCTTTTTGACAGGACCTGCGACTTCATCGATTTGTTGTTGCAAAGACTTGGCCATGCCAAGGCTAAATGCAAGTTCAGCCAAAATAAACATCGGCCCAATTAACAAGCCAACCAAATCATCAACAAAAGCCGGTTTTTTTCCTTCAAAATAATGGCCGACAAACTGAAACAACCAACCGACCACAAAAATTGCTACCGAAGCACTCAACCAGCTGATAAATGGCAGTGACAATAGCCAAGTGGCAGCCCAATAACACAAAGCGCTAAACGCCAGCATCACCACACCAAAACGGAGATCTAACCGAAAATAGAACAAGCAACTGAAGACAATTAACAGATGGGTCAGTGACACCCCTGCCCACAGTGGCGCCCCCAGCAAACTAAACAAAGCAATCACAATCAAGGGAATGCCAATGTAGTGTGTTTGGATATTCCGTGGATCTCGGTGATATAACGCATATTGGCTAAGTTGTTGTGGTAAATTTTTCATCGGAACCTCTCATTCAACATCATCATTCAACAAATGACATTCAACATCGTCATACAACATTGATGGCCCAACTTTATGTCAATCCAGTGTGGAACACTGTCAAGCAGTTGACAATTCGCTTGATGAGTTTTTTAAAAATGGATTATCAGCCTGAGACTGTAGGGGTTTTGTGGAGCTAATTCCAATAAAGCGCCGCCAACGAAGTCTCGGAATGGCTCATCAACTTGCAGAACCGGAAGTGATAAACGACAATAATAAGGAAACTAATCGGCAGATATCTTTGATAGAGTGCACGCTTTACAGCATCTATGCCGAGCATCAATGGAAAACCACCAAAATCAGCCGACAATGGCAGGGAGAATGCAACAGACGATGACTGAACTGCCAAAGCCTAACCTTAGTCACCCGCAAGACAACGAGCATCCGCGCCTGAGTCATGTACTGCACATCGAAGATGATGAATCTATCCGGCTGATTGTCGAAATGGCCTTAGTTGATCTCGGCGGTTTGCATGTCGTCAGCTGTGAAGGTGGGGAGCAAGCCATCGCTCAGTTAGCGCAATATACCCCTGAACTGATCTTGCTCGATGCAATGATGCCTCGGATGGATGGCATTCAAACGTTGCGGGAGATCCGCAAACTCAAGCATACTGAGCACACCCCTGTAGTTTTCATGACAGCACGTATTCAAGCAGATGAAAAGAAACAATATTTAGATGCGGGTGCTATTGCAGTCATTGCCAAACCTTTCGATGCAACTACACTTGCCGCTCAGTTAAATACGATTTATCAAAACTTTCAGCATCGTGAAAATTAGGTCCTATCAGCCATGCTAACGCCCGCTCTCCCAGCCACCGAAATCGAACGGATTGAAATATTAAAACAAGCCCAACTGCTCGATACCGAAGCGGAAGCGCGCTTTGATCGGTTAACCGCCTTAGCGAAACAAGTGATAGGCACTGAGATTGTGTTGATTTCACTGGTCGATACCAAACGGCAATGGTTTAAATCCAAACAGGGGATCGATGCCTGTGAAACGGATCGGGATATTTCATTTTGCGGCCATGCCATTTTAGGGGATGACATTTTCGAAATCTCCGATGCCAGCCAAGATCCTCGATTTGCTGACAATCCATTGGTGACTGCAGGGCCGCAAATCCGTTTTTATGCTGGCGTCCCGCTGAATCGACACGGCCAGAATATCGGAACTTTATGTTTTATCGATCCTGTCGCTCGCACCTTAACCCAGAAAGATCGTGAACTGGCGAAGCAATTTGCTGCTTTGGTTGAACAAGAGATAGAAGACCGTTTACAAGAAAAAGCGCATCATGAATTGCAACTCAGGGAATTGATGTATCGTTCTGTGGTTGAGGGCACGCAAATAGGCACTTGGCAATGGAATGTGCAAACCGGCGAAACCATTTTTAATGAACGCTGGGCTGAGATCTTGGGTTATCAACTTGCTGAGCTCCAACCCGTGTCCATTCAAACCTGGCTTGACCATGCCCATCCGGATGATTTAACAGAATCGAGCCGATTGTTAACGGAGCACTTTTCAGGGACTGCACCCTTTTATGATTTTAAATGTCGGATGCGCCACAAACAGGGCCATTTTGTCTGGGTGCATGACCGGGGTCGGGTGATTTCATGGACCGAAGATGGTAGCCCTTTAATGATGTATGGCACCCATGCCGACATCACTGAGCAACATCATAACGAATTAGCGTTAATCCAAAGCCGTGATCAATACCAGTCCTTAGTCAGCAATATTCCTGGAATAACCTATCGTTGTAAGATTGATGCTGACTGGACCATG
>CAZIPG010000043.1:0-4163 GCA_964540955.1 uncultured Rheinheimera sp. | reverse complement strand
CATATTGACCCCTTGTCAGGCTATCCAGCGAGTGATTTTATCCAAAACAGTGTGCGCAGCTACGCCAGTGTGATCCACCCAGACGATCGCCAATGGCTGGAGCAAGCGATTGCTGATGCCTTAGCTCAACGCCAAAACTGGATTTTAAAATATCGTGTCATGCATAAAAACGGTTCGATGCGTTGGGTAGAAGAGCGAGGCTCAGCCAACTATGATACCCAAGGTAATCCTCAGTTTTTAGATGGTTTTATTCTCGATGTGACCAATGAGCAAAAACTACAAGACCAATTGGTGAAACTGACCCAGCAACTGCCCGGTGTTGTCTACCAATTCCAGCTCTGGCCTGATGGCAAAATGGCGTTTCCTTTCTCCAGTGCTGCGATTGAACAAATTTATGAAGTTCGGCCAGAAGATGTGGTTGAAGATGCTTCAGCGGTCATCGCGAAAATTTATCCGGAAGATTTAGCGAGCGTGATGCAAAGCATCCAGCAATCTTTCGATCAACAAACCATCTGGCAGTTGGAATATCGAGTCAAAACCAAAGACAATCGGTTGAAATGGTTATCCGGCAAAGCGACGCCAGAGCGTCTAACGGATGGAAGTACGCTGTGGCATGGTTATATTCATGATGTTACAGCGACCAAAGAGCATTATCTCAAACTGGAACAACTAAACGCGGAACTTAGCATTGCACAGCAAAGCCTGCATTTAGCCAGTGAACAAGCCAAAATTGGTTATTGGCGCGCTTCATTGAAACATGGCAGCTTATGGTGGTCGCCAATTATTTATCAAATTTTAGGGTTTGATGAAGCCAATACCAAGCCGAGTGTGGCGTTATTTAAAAGCAAGGTTCATCCAGATGATCTGCCCTTGTTGGAACAAAGTGAACAACAGGCATTAACCACCGGCGTGCATAATGTCGTACACCGCATTATTCGGCCTAACGGTGAAATTCGCTGGGTCCATGAATTGGCACAACTTGTGCCCGAAGAGAAAAACCCGGATTTAATGTTGATTGGATCCGTTCAGGACATTACTGAACGGATGAAATTGCAACAAATGAAAGATGAGTTTATTTCCACTGTTAGTCATGAATTGAGAACACCGCTGACGTCAATTTATGGCGCTTTGTCTTTATTAGAATCAGGCAACCTAGTGCAACTGCCTGCCAAAGCTGAGAAATTAATTAGTATCGCAGCCAGTAATTGTAAGCAGCTCACTCACTTGATCAATGACCTGCTTGATATTGAGAAGTTAATTGCCGGCAAGATGGTCATCGACCTCAAAGCCATTGCTCTAAAACCTATCTTACAAAGAGCGGTCTCAGATCATCTACCAATTGCGGCACCGCATGAGATCAGCATCGTACTCAATTTTGATGGGGCTTTGTCTGAGCAGCAATTCATGTTGGACGAGCATCGGTTATTACAGATTTTGGCCAACTTGTTATCCAATGCGCTGAAGTTTTCACCGCGAGCGGGCACTGTCACCTTAGCGGCTACTTTACGACAAGCAAGTGTCGAAATTAGTGTTCAAGACCAGGGGCCTGGCATCGATGAAGCTTTTAAACAGAAAATTTTCCAGCGATTTTCGCAAGCAGACGCCAGCAGTGCCAAAGTCAAAGGCGGTACTGGCTTGGGTTTAGCGTTATGTAAAGAGCTCACCACTGCGATGGATGGCGAAATTGGCTTTGAGTCAGCGCTCAATCAAGGCGCGCGGTTTTATGTGCGGTTTCCATTCGCGTCTGCCGCAAATTGAAAGCCTGTGCAGGCCTTATGGTTAATCGACTAAACGCTTGAGCGCTGGCAAATCGCTCACTTTGATCCGGCCATAACTCTTCATAATATAACCGGCGGTCTGCAGTTCACTTAATAACTGATTGGTGGTTTGTCGCGACAACCCCAACAATTGGCCCAGTTGCTCTTGCGAAATAGGGATGACCCAAGGCCCACTACTCGATTGTTGTTGGCAAAATAACACGAGCCGCCGGACCAACCTGACTTGTGCTGACTGTAAACTCATATCTTCAAAAGCTTGAAAGACCAACCTTATTTTCGCACTCAACAAGAGTCCTAGACGCTGCCACCAAAGTGGATGCTGTGCCAGCAGCTGCAGCAAGGCATGCGCGGGCCACCATAATAACTCGACATCTCCACTGGCCGTGGCATCATGGGTTCTTGATTTTTTGTCAAACAGCGCAATTTCGCCGATAAAATCGCCCCCTTCAACCAAGGTTAGCAACGCTTCTTTGCCGTTTTTATCAACGCCTGCGATAAAAATACCGCCACTTAACAACACATAAATACCATCAAAGGCATCACCGCGGGAAAACAAGCGCTGCCCATGGTTCAATTTTCGATACTGCGCCAAGCCAAATAATTGCTGCTGTTCGGCCAAAGACAAGCTGGCGAACCATGCGCTTAACTGGATTAAGCGAGCAAAACCCTGTTGTCGATCAAATGGCAATTGATGGCCAGAGAGCTGCGTATCCTGAATCGCTGGAGCCATGGAGGGTTCCCTAAGAAATCGATACTGCTGATTCTGCCTTGGCTGCGCGGGGGGCGCAAGTGACCCGCTTTCCGTTGCCAAGGTAAGACGATGTTTGTTCGGCTATAAAAAATCACGCGCTAGGCTGATGAAAAAACGAGCATTTTTCAAATAACTTCTGGTATGATCCACTGCATCAAATTTTGTTGATTTGATTCACCCTCGTTGATCCATGGATGTTATCACGAGTTCATTACTACATAAGGACATGAAATCATGCGAATGCTTTTTCTGATCATCGCTTTATGCGCTTCTGCATACCTATTTTTTTTCCACGACGAACTGTTGGGGCCTCCGGTTTATCGTGAAGTTCGATTTAATACCTTGATTGAGGGACGCCAACTCCGCTTGGTCGCAGTTGAAGAATTGCGCGGTATGGACCGTTGCGAAAATGAGCCTCCGTTAAGTCAATTCACTGATTTATGCCACAACGGTTTAGAATGCTCGACGACGAGTGTGCAATGCAAAACAACCATTAGCCCTCGTTATTTAGCGATGTTAAATCAAGAAAATCAAAGTACTCAGTATCTCCACGCTTTTGCAGGACACGCAGGGCGAGTTATTTATACTTTATGGGGCGTTGATAGCTCTGAGTCTGCAAAACTTTGCCGACAATGGCTCAGTGCCATCCAGCAAGATGTAAAACTGGGTGATCCCGAATTATATCGATGGCAATGTATCTAAACAGCTACTACCAAGATTGACAGCAAAAAGCACACTGCACCTGCGGTCAATCTACTTGGATGCAAAGCTGACAATCCCAATGCCTCAATAGATGATTGATTGAGCTTGGGATGCTTTGCACGCCCTCACCTGAATGCAAAGACACTAAAATATCGGTATCAGCCACCGCAATTTGCTGGCGAACCACAAACATCATTAAATCTTCTAACCGCTCTAAGTGCCAAGGCAAAGCAACGCAATAATGGGGGGGATTGTCCGTTACTTCTAAATCAGCAAACAGCCGACGTAACGTCATCATTTGCAGTTTAGATAAGCGCAAAAATCGAAAATAAATTTGCATCTGCCCTCCTCGCTATTTATTCGCCAGAAGATCAGCAGCTATCGAGCAGACTTGCCATGTCATCAGGGTCACCCACTCACCTTCGTAAAACTCTTGCTTATGGACATGCCAACCCAGTCGTTGATAAAAGGCTTGTTGATCTGGGGTGAATAAATACAACCGCTCAAGCTTCAAAGCAAACGCTTGCTGCATTGCCGCCTTGACAATCTTCTGCCCTAAGCCTTGGCCACGATAAGCTGGCGCGATAAACACATTCGCCAACCAAGGGCCCAAATCATGATTGGTCGTCATATCCGCCAGCAATAAAGACACACTGCCACAAACTTCCCCCGCGTCACTGACTAATACCCAAGTCTGGGGCAATTGCGCTTGAACCTGTGACGACTCGGGGTGTAAACACTCGGTCAATTCATGGGCAAAATCTTGTTCAGAACGTTCAGGAAACAGGTGATGCCATTCCTGATAATGCCATGTTGCTAGAACTGAGACGGCATTCGGATATTGCATTAAATTGAGTAACTGCATGAGGGCGCTTTTATTCGATAAAATATGATTGTACACAATCAACACTGACTCGTCAGTAAACGAGGCC
>CAZIPG010000042.1:0-18047 GCA_964540955.1 uncultured Rheinheimera sp. | reverse complement strand
TGCCAAGCAAAAAGATGGCGGCTATTGATAGCAGAATATCAACACCATCGCAATCACTATGAAAAAAGCGGCGGAAGTATACAGACAGTCTGTGCTTTCGTCAGTAAGTAATTGCAGAATTCTTGTGCACTGGCGCAAAATAGACAATCAATCTAGACCAGTTTTATGACCTTGTGAATAAAATTTTGATCACAGGGTGGCCAAGACATGCATCGGGTGTCGCCAAGCCAAAATAATCAATCGCTAAACAACCTGTTGTTATACCGCAAGATAGGAGTGGATATGGAGCTTTGGTGGGCCTTTTTGTTGCTTGGCGCTGCTGTGGGATTCTTCGCAGGTTTGCTTGGTGTCGGTGGCGGCGGCATTATGGTGCCTGTCTTGACCACCTTGTTTATTGCGTTAGGGGTTGCGGATAGTCAACAAGTTCATCTAGCGCTTGGCACATCAATGGCAGCTATTATTGTCACTTCTTTTGCAAGTGCGCGCAGTCATCAACGGCATCAAGCTATTGTGTGGCCAGCCGTCAAAGGCTTAAGTCCTGGAGTCATCATCGGCACTTTCGCAGTTTCTTTTATCGCTTCCGCATTACCCACATTGCCCTTGGTTATTTTCTTTAGCCTCTTTATGACGCTAGTGGCCTTACAGCTGATGAGTAACTACAAACCGAAACCAACCCGTCAATTACCGAATACATTAGTGCTGTCGGGGGTTGGTCTCCTCATCGGTGGGATTTCTGCCTTGGTCGCGATTGGCGGTGGGACTTTAACAGTGCCCTTTTTAACTTGGTGTAATGTTAAAATTCAGCATGCGATTGCAACCTCTGCCGCTGTCGGTTTTCCGATTGCGGTGGCTGGGACTATGGGCTATTTGGTCGCGGGTTGGCAGGCGCCGGATTTGCCCGTCGGCAGTCTGGGTTATGTTTATGTTCCGGCGGTACTGTTGATTTCGATCGTCAGCTTTTTTACCGCGCCTCTCGGAGCCAAGCTCGCCCATCGATTACCCGTGGCCACCTTAAAAAAGATTTTCGCTTTGTTAGTCATGGCACTGAGTTTGAAAATGTTGCATGCAGTTTTAGTGGCTTAAAGCCTTCAATATATTCGCGATGCTGTATGTACAGTCAGAAAATTGCGTTGATTGGCAGGTATCGCCAAGCGATCAATATGGTACACTCCAGCCAATACCCATCAATGGTTAAAAGGTAAATCATGGCCGAATTACTCCAAATTACTCTCACTACAGCGCCTGCCGATGCGAAGTTTGGGCGCAATCCAACCTTAACGCCAACTGCTGACGGTTATCAAATTCACCTGGGCAATGCCAACCCTGCAGATGCGCAGCGATTGGTACAAAAAGCGGGTCGTTCGCTGGATGGCCTGGGCTTGCAACAAGTGCAGCTTGCGGGCGGCTGGACTTTGGATCAGCAATGGGCTTTTTATCAAGGCTTTAGTAGCGCCAAAAAATTAGGCGGTGTCAGCTGGGCTGGTGACGAGCAGCAAGTCAATCAGCTGGTGCAACTGCAACAATGTTTTGCTTTTGCCAAACGTATCACCAATGAAACGCCAGAAGATTTATCCCCGCAGATGTTATGTCAGCAAGCGGTTGAGTTTTTACAAACAGTGGCTGGAGCTAGCAACATTCAAGCGCAAATTATCGCAGGCGATGATTTGTTAACTGCGGGGTGGGTTGGCGTACATACCGTTGGCCGAGGCAGCGATCGTGCGCCCGCTATCCTGATTTTAGATTACAACCCGACTGGCGATGCAGGGGCACCGGTTGCCGCCTCTTTAGTCGGTAAAGGCATTACTTTTGACAGCGGTGGTTACTCCATCAAAGCGTCAGAAGGCATGGTGACCATGAAGTGCGATATGGGCGGTGCAGCGACCGTGACCGCAGCACTGGGTTTAGCCATCCTGCAAGGTCTGCAAAAACGGGTGCAATTGGTGCTTTGCTGTGCGGAAAACCTGATCAATGGCCGAGCCTATAAATTAGGCGACATCATTCGCTATAAAAACGGCGTGTCAGTTGAAGTCGTCAATACTGATGCAGAAGGGCGTTTGGTGCTAGCTGACGGTCTGCAAATTGCAACGAATTCTGGCGCGCCGCTCATTATCGATGCGGCGACCCTAACGGGTGCGGCGATGATGGCGTTAGGCACAGAATACAATGCACTATTTGGACTAGATAAAGTGTTGCAACAACGCGTCCTTGGCTACGCCCACAGTGTGCAAGAAGGCGCATGGCCGCTACCACTGGAACGCTGGCACCAACAACAGTGCCCGTCGGCCTATGCCGACACCGCGAATAGCCGTCCGATTAAAGGCGGTGGTACAGGCGGTGCTAGCAATGCGGCGGGTTTTTTAAGTCGTTTTGTCGGCAACGATGGCCAAGGGTGGGTCCACGTCGATTTAGCGGCAGCTTTTCAAGGTTCTGCCAATGCTTTCTGGGGCGCTGGCGCCACAGGGGTTGGCATTCGTACAATTGCCGCAACCTTGCTTGCGGAAACACGTTAACTGTCATTGCTAGGATAGCCCATTGACGTTACCTGTTGCTGAGTTATGTCCGGCGTTGTTGCAACAATTACAGCAGCAACGCCGGCTTATTTTGACCGCACCGCCTGGTGCGGGAAAATCCACTTATCTGCCGCTTTATTTGCTGCAAGCACCTGAATTTAGTGAAAAGCGCATAGTGCTGTTAGAACCTAGGCGTTTGGCTGCAAAAAGTATTGCCAGCTACCTCGCAGCCCAACTGGGTGAACCGCTCGGGCAAACCGTGGGTTATCAAATCCGCTTTGAACAAAAGTACAGTGCAAATACCCGATTATTGGTCGTGACCGAAGGCGTGTTGATCCGCAAAATTCAGCAAGATGCCGAATTAAACTCGGTTGATTTGTTAATTTTCGACGAATTTCACGAACGTTCAGTACAAACTGATTTAGCGTTGGCTTTAGCGCTCGAAGTCCAGCAACTGAACGAGCAATTGCGCCTGTTGGTGATGTCAGCAACCCTAGACAGTATGCAATTAGCGAGCATGCTCGATGCACCTGTCCTTGAGAGCGCGGGACGCAGTTACCCAGTCGAGATCCGCTATCAAGTGCCGACGTCTGATCCTATGTGGTTACAAGTGGCCAAATTAGCGGTGCAGCTTTGTACTCTGCATGATGGCAACTTTCTCTTGTTTTTACCGGGGCAACGCGAAATTGAGCAAGCGGCCACTTTTCTAGCAAACCAAACTTTGCCTGCCAATATGGCCATTTTTCCATTGTTGGGGCGCTTGAGTTTAGCGGAGCAACAGCAGGCTGTGGCTGCGCCGCCACTTGGCCAGCGCAAGATTGTCATCGCGACCAACATTGCAGAAACTAGTTTAACTATCGACGGCATCACTGTGGTGATTGACTCAGGGCAAGCGCGCCAAGCGAGTTATGTCGCCAAACTCGGCTTTAGCCGGTTAGATACAGTGCAGATCAGTCAGGCAGCCGCTATTCAACGGGCAGGACGAGCCGGGCGACTAGCGCCAGGTGTTTGCTATCGTATTGATACTGAGGAAAAATGGCAGCGGCGAGCCCAATTTACTCAACCAGAAATTCTGCAAGCGGATTTGTTGGCATTGCGTCTTGATATCGCTGCGTGGGGATGCCAGGTTGAAGATTTATGCTGGCTCGATAAACCGCCTGTCACGCAGCTAAAAGCGGCAGAACAATGCTTGCAGTTACTCGGGGCTTTAGACGAGCGTTTGACTCTGACCGCATTTGGCCAAGCCATGCTGAAATTGCCGGTTGCACCGAGGTTGGCAGCGATGCTACTCACCGCGCAACAGCTGGAGCAAGAAGGCATGCAAGGCGCTGTGGAGTTAGCGGCAACGTTGGCCGTGCAGCTTGAACAAAATAAACGGCTGACGGGGACCGATTTAAGCCGGCAATTACGTTTAGAAGGCGCCAACGCCCTGCAGCAGTTTCAGCAGTTGCTGCAGCTTTTTCAGCACAAAAAACGTGGCCAGTTACCACTTGAATTCGCGCCATTATTGTTAAGTCATGCATTTCCAGATCGGATTGCCATCGCGCGCGGCCAAGGGTATCTATTAGCCAACGGCACGGGAGCCGTGTTAGCGCCTGATGATGAGCTCACGGGCCAAGCTTGTTTGGTGATTGCCGATTTAAGGCTGTGGCAACAACAAGCGGTGATTTCTGCCGCTGTCAGTTGGTCAATTGCAGAAGTCAATGCGCATTGGCAACGCCATATTCGGCAAGAGACCCAAGTGGGTTTTGTGGCACAAAGTGGCCGTTTTGTCGCAGAGCAGCAAAGCCGCTTAGGCGCTTTAGTGCTCAAAAGGCAAACGGTCAACAATCCCCTGAATGACAGTCAAAAAGCGGCTGCTTGGCTTGATTATCTAACGCAAACTCAGTTGGGCGCACTGAACTGGTCAGCGCCAGTGCTGCAGTTGATGGCGCGAGTGGCGTTAGCGGCCAAACTTGAACCTGACCAATGGCCGGATTTATCCATGCCGACTTTGCAAACCACAATCGAACAGTGGTTGGCGCCCTATTTAATTGGGATTAATCATTTACAGCAACTGCAAGCCTTGGATCTGCGACAAATCTTGCAACAACAACTGAGTTATCAACAACAGCAACAACTTGACCTCTTGTGTCCAGCCTCTTGGCAATCGCCGTTAGGCACGCAAGTTGCCTTGCAATATGGCTCTGAGGGCGAGGTGCAGTTAGAGATCCGCTTACAAGAAATGTTTGGCCAAGCTACCACACCCACGGTTGGCAATGGTCGAGTTGCTGTGACCGTGAGTTTATTATCACCTGCCAAAAGGCCGTTACAAGTGACGCGGGATTTAGCCAGCTTCTGGCAAAATGCGTATCAAGATGTTAAAAAAGAAATGCGGGGGCGCTACCCTAAGCATTATTGGCCGGATGACCCATTGCAGGCGGAACCGACCAACAAAACTAAGAAGGCGATGCAAAAATGACGGTGCGCCGTAAAACAACTAAAAAAACAGGCTTAACGCCATTCCAACGGTCAATTGTTTGGTTTTTTGTGAAATCAGCAGTGGTCGTTTTTCTGACGTTGCTGATTTATTTCATTTACCTCGATAGCAAAATTACCACGTTGTTTTCTGGCCAGAAATGGCAAGTTCCAGCGCAGTTGTATGCGCGCGTGTTGCATTTAGCGCCGGGGGTTCATCTTTCGCAAGCCCAATTTGTGGCAGAGCTTAAGCGTTTACAATACCGAGTTGATCCAAGATTAAATGGGCCAGGTCAATATCAAGTCGATGGCAACCAAGTGCATCTGTATCGTCGGGCTTTCGAATTTGCTGATGGCAAAGAAGCGGCGCAGCTATTCACGGTCGAATTTGCCGGTGAATTTGTGCAAGGATTGCAAAAATCAGGCAAAACTCTGGCGAAAGCAAGGCTGGAACCGCAATTGCTGCAACATTTAGTGACAGCAGAGCAAGAAGATCGGGAATTGGTGCAATTAGATCAAGTGCCACTGCCTATCCGTAATACTTTATTGCTGGTCGAAGACAGAGATTTTTATAGCCATCATGGGGTTTCGCCATGGTCGGTACTCCGTGCCTTCATTGTGAACTTACAAGCTGGACAAACAGTGCAGGGCGGGTCAACTCTAACGCAGCAACTTGCAAAAAACATGTATACCAACCAAGAGCGCACCTTACTGCGGAAGATCAATGAAGCCTTTATCGCCTTGGTTTTAGATTATCGCTACAGTAAAGAACAAATTCTCGAAGCATATTTTAATGAAATTTTTATTGGCCAGTTCAAAGACAATCCTGTGCATGGCTTGGGGCTGGGTAGTAAGTTTTATTTTGGCAAACCGTTGGCGGAATTACGGCCCCATGAATATGCCTTATTAATCGCGATTATCAAAGGGCCGTCCTATTACGATCCACGCCGTTTTCCTGAACGGGCGGCCATGCGCCGTGACACTATTTTGCATTTAATGGGTGAGCATGGCGTGCTGGATGCGGCACAAACCAAAGCTGCTTTAGAGCAACCTTTGGATGTGATTGCGCTTGGCGATCATCTCAAAGGCAAATACCCAGCTTACATCGATAAAGTGAGGCAAGAGCTCAAAGCATTGGTGCCCGAAGCATTACAGTTACAAACGGGCTTACGGGTCTTTACTTATTTAGATCCCATGGCACAGCTGGCGGCAGAGCAAGCTGTGGCAGAACGATTGGCGAGTCTAGATGAAAAAATTGAAGTGGCGATGGTGGTGACTGATTACCAACAAGCTGGGCTCAAGGCGATTGTTGGCGGTCGTAATACTAGTTTTGCAGGCTATAACCGCGCAATTTCAGCCCAGCGTCAAATCGGCAGCATCGTGAAACCTGTGGTTTATTTAACCGCATTAGCTCAGCCAAATCGCTTCCATCTGGGCTCTTTGCTTGCGGATACGCCACTCAACCTAAAAAGTGGCAGCAAGAATTGGCAGCCGCATAATTACGATAAAAAGTTCCGTGGTAATGTGCCGATTGTTGAAGCCTTGAGCCAATCGTTGAATATTCCGACTATCCGTTTAGGCTTGCAATTGGGGCTTAATCAGATTGGCCAAAGTTTAGGCAAACTTGGCGTCAATCGGGAATTTAATTTGCAGCCTTCTTCGTTGTTGGGGGCGGTCGAAATGAGTCCATTAGAAGTCGCTCAGATGTATCAGACCATTGCAAACAAAGGCCTCTATAAACCTTTAGCCGCCGTCGAAGCGGTGAGCGGTGTTGATGGCCAGTTGATTTATCAGCGCAAAGTGAAAGCGGAAGCACGTTTTGCTGTGGCGCCTATCTATTTACTGCAATATGCCATGCAACAATCTACGTTTACTGGCACCGCAAAAGAGTTATCGCATCAATTTCCTGCCACTCGTTTTGCTGGGAAAACGGGGACATCCAGTGACTATCGGGATAGCTGGTTTAGTGGCTTTGATCATGAAACTGGCATTACCGTGTGGTTGGGCCGAGACGATAATAAAGCCATAGGTCTGACCGGTGGCAGTGGTGCTTTGCCAATTTTTGTTAATTATTTTAAAAAGAATAGCCCGAATTCGTTGTTCCGAGCTGTTCCTGAAAGCGTTAGAAGAGTACCAATTTCGACGAATTCAGGGCATTTAGTGCAAGATTCTTGCGTTAACGTATTGTTATTACCAGTGATTTCGGGTGAAATGCCAATTCAGCAAAATTGTGATTGATTGTTAATTATCAGAACGGTTTCAGCCGATTGAGCACCCCATGTCAACCAAACCAGAACAACAATTAAAAGTCGGTGATTGGTGGTATTTGCCGCAGCAGGATAAATTAGTGCAATTTACCGCGGAAGGTGAAATTGCCAGAACTGCCGAATTAGATAATTTGTGCCAAAAGGCCCTGAATTATTTTTTAATGAATCCAGGGCGCTTGGTGACTCGGGATGAGTTGCTGCTGGAGGTTTGGGGCGTTCGCGATGTTTCCGATGGTCGCATCTCTAGAGTGATTCGGGTGTTGCGTGTGGTGCTCGGTGATGACAGCCGAGAACCTCTCTATATTGAAACCATCCCCAAACGTGGTTTTCGCTTTGTCGCACCCGTCTTGGCCAGTGCGCCCACATCGAACAAACCCATCGCTGTGCCACAACCTTCAATGCCGGCAGAACCTGCTGCAATCCCGCTGCGTCGATTGACTCCTTATGTGGTGTGGAGCGTATTCGCTGCTTTGGTGAGTTGTAGCCTGATTTATTTAGGTTGGAGTCAATGGCGTCAGCAACATTTGCTGCCTGTGGAGATCCCATTTGCTCGGTTTGAACCCATCTCTTCGATGGATGGCCTTGAATTTTACCCTTCAACTTCTGCAGATGGCCGCTATATCGCCTATACCCACGTGACAAATCTGGATGGGCATTCAGCTTTGATGGTGCAAGATCTGCAAACCCTTGAAAAACGCCAACTGAAATCTTCGGAACAATTTAACCTCATCGGGCCGATTTGGCATCCGCAGGGCTTGGCTGTGGTGTATCAACAATTAAGGCGAAAAGTCAGTTGTGAAATTAGGATCCTGCGGTTTGATGCGCAATTCAATGTGCTCAGTGATCAGAAACTGACATCTTGCGGGACCAACAGTATGGGGGCTCGGATGAGCTGGTCCCCTGATGGTCGATTTTTGGTGTTTCCAGATTGGCCAGAGCACGCCAAGAATATTTCGCTGATGCTCTATGCATTTGAAGGCGGCAACGTCGAGCAACTAACGATGCCGCCAGAAACAAGCTTAGGTGATTTTGCCGTGGCGTTTGCCCCAGATGGACGTCGACTCGCATTTCTTCGTGATGTTGCAGGTGCTGCGGGACAGATTTGGACTATGGATATCAATGATCGCTCCAGCCAACTAGTTTATCAGCCGAACGGGATCTATCCGGGGCAAATTGCGTGGATGCCTGATCAGCATTCAATTCTATTTCCTTCAGGCAATAATGAACTTTCAGTGATTGATTTGGCAACAAAACAAAGTCGGATCTTTGCTTATACCGATAATAAAGCCGGTGAAGTCTTGATTAATCCGCAGGGTCGAATTTTTGCCAGTGTGGGTAAGCTTTGGCAAAGCAGCATTCGACGCTTGAATAATCCGCTGAAAAATCCCACGCCAGTCAATGAAGTGATGCAACAAGCCTCTCAAAGCGAAGGATTGTTAGAACTGAATCCTCAACCTGATGGACCGACGGCCGTGGTATCTAATCGTTCAGGGATCCAGCAAGTCTGGCTGTATTTCAATGATGGTCGGCAAAAGCAGATCAGCCGATTTACTGCCGATTTTATTCCGAAATCCTTGGAGTTTTCGCCAGATGGTCGTCGATTATTAGTGTTAGTTGGTACCTCAGTGTGGTTACTTTCTGAAGACAATGCGCCAATTTTACTGAGTAAACCAGAGCAAGCGAGTCGAGATCCGAGCTGGAGCCATGACAGCAAAACTATCTATTTTTCTGCGTCTGAGCAGGGCTTTTGGCGGGTTGTTGCGCTGGATAGCCAATCCTTGAACCAGCGGCCATTTGCCGCAGATATGGATTTTTTCCGTGAGAGCCCCAATGGGAATTATCAGGTGTGGCGAAACAGTCAAGATAAGACGTTATGGCTGAAGTTTCGCGATAGCGAGCAAGCGTTATTATTGAACAAACCATTGGCAACGTTATTACCGCTGCCTGATGCCAGCAATTTCCGTACGCCGTATTTGGTACTCCGTGACTCAGCAATTTATTTTTTAGCGACAGCCGAAGGCGGAAAGTCGGAAATTCATCGATTTGATCTGGTCAGCCAACAAGTTAAAAGTACTGGGATTAGCCAGCCGAAACTCTCTAGACGCTTCACCGTAAGCCAAGACGAATTATTTATTTTCCAAGACGATGGCAAAACGGGAGATATTGATATCGCCGAATTAGTGTTCCCAAAATCAATTTTATAATCACTTTATCAAGTTTTCATCAGGTAAGTTGGCTGTTGTTGTTGCCAGATAGCTCAGTTATTAACCAATACGGATGACAAAACTATGAAAACAAAATCCTCTGCAAGCGACAATCGATTATCCGCTTCCTGCGGCTACTTACTCGCTGTTTCTCTCTTTTTTGTCGCGAATCCGGCTTCGGCAAGCGGAGTCTCGGCGCCAGAAGAAACATCACGACAGGAGCAAACCACGGTACCGACCGATGAGCAGAATTCTCCTGAGCTTTGTTGGATTTGGCCGGGTTGCATCCAAGAAAACTAGTTGGCTATCTCAGCGCTGATTCGAGATTTTCTGATTTAGGTCCAGTCTTCAATTTCGGTAAAATCATGTATACTGCCTCTTCGTCGTTGTCGGGGAGGCCTTCATGTTACACGCCGAACCATGGTTTCAATTTGATGTCTGGTATTATGCACCCAATAGTGGGACTTTAAAGCATTGCCAAGATCCTCATCAGACGCTGGTGTTAGAACCGCGCCTGCAACGGTTATTGAATTACTTTATTCATCATCCACAACAGATCCTGAGCAAAGATCAGTTATTGAATGAGGTGTGGGGCGCCGAATTTGGCACTGATGCCGCCTTAATGCGTGCAGTTGCGGCCTTGCGTAAAGTGTTGAATGACCAAGTAAAACCTGCACTTTACCTCGAAACGCATCCGCGCAAAGGTTATCTATGGAAAATCGTTTTGCAACCACTGGTTTCTGAATCGATTTTGCCTGTCCAGCTTGCTGAAGCGAACAGTCCTGTCATTGCTGATGAATTGCTGGTGACGTCAATGACACGCCACAGTCTCCAAGTATTGAATCGCCGCCGCTATTTGGCTTGGAGTGCTGTGATTGTCACGTTATGCAGCTTGGTATTCTGCTGTTTGCTGTGGTATTTCGAGCGGGTTGTCGTACCGGAGCAACAGGCGAGCCACTACCCGTTTCAACTCAATATCAGCGCGATGCCAGGCGCTGAAACGGACCCAATGATGACACCAACTGAAGACGCTTGGCTTTATTGGTATCAACCGTCAGGTCAATCCGCATGGCAATTAATCCGCCACGAACGAGCAACTCATCGTCAACGGATCCTTGCGCATGGGTTTACCGCCGTCGGTCAACTGCATTGGGCAGGGCAAGATTTGTTATTTTCTGCAGTCACTGGCAAGCAGCATTGTGGTGTGTTTCGTCTAAAAGATGCAGCGTTGTCAAATGCTTCAGTCACTCACATTGCCCAAGAGGCGAGCGATTTAGTGGCTGATCGCCAAGCGATGCCCATTCAATTGAATGATTGCGAATATTTTCTTCCTAACAGTCTCGCGGTCATGAATGAGCGTATTTATTGGCTGGAGCAGCGCGATGCTGAGATTGGCTTATGGACCTTGCATCAAAACAAAGCTCAGCAGCTTTTATTGATAAAAGGTCACTACCGCCTTCCCATCCAACTGCTGGCAGGTTCCAATCAGTTATATCTGCTTTTGCAAGAACATCACTTGAGTTATCAGTTATTGCAATGGTCAGTTGGCCAGACCGAAGCGACTTGGCTGGCAGATTTTGCTATCCCTATCAGTCATTTGAGTTGGTGGGATCCGCAAACTTTATTAATCAGCGGTGCTGAGCAATTACAACGGTATCGTTTAGGTGCCCAGCATTTCGTTGCCTTGTTAACACCCGCGGGCACATTGTTCGATGTGAAGCATCAAGGGGAAACGTTGCTTGGAGCGATGCGAAGCCAAGGCGCTTTTGATTTGATCCCCCTTGAACTGAATGGTCAGCAGCTGCGTGTTCACCGCCAGAAAATGGCTGAATTGATCAGCAACCAAGACGATTGGTTGTTTCGTGAGGAAGGGGTATTTGTATCGAATCGTTCAGGTTTGCCACAAATTTGGCGCTCCCGTGCCGGGCAACTTCGCCAGCTGACCAAATTTGACCTTTATAAAACTGTAAGTCAGCTTATTTGGCATCAGCAGCAGTTATTTGCGGTGGTCGATCAGCAACTGATGCGTGTGGCTCTGGATTCTGGTGCGCTTAGCCCTGTGAGTTGGGCAAAACCTGCATTCAAACGCTTGGTCAGTTGCCAGCAACAGTGGTTTTGGCTGGAACGTGCTTCCCACTGGGCGCTGTATCAATTACAGCAGGGACGAGGTCAGAAAATAGCCGATAACATCGTGGATATTCGCTGTGGACCTGCGAATACCTTAATTTTACAGCAGGATACCGATCCGCATTTGTTGCAATTTTCTCTAGAAACTGGGGCTGTCACTGAGTTACCGATCCGGTTAGATTGGCGACGTGTCGCGACCGAATTATGGGATGTGCGAGGAACGGATCTGTATTGGTTTGCCGCGCAGCAGCTCCATCATTATGATTTCAATCAACAGCAACACAAGGTGCTGGCGCACCCTATGGCTACGAATGACAGTCATCAGCCCGAAGCCTTGTATGCGCCTGCCGACTCGCCGTTGTTATTTATGCTACAACGGCGGTCGCAGGAAAGTGACATTATCCAGTTAGCGCCAGTTAAGCCGTTGGATTAAGTGCGAGTTGTTGGAAAGCGCGTTCTGCTGCGCTAATCGTCTTCGCTAAATCGGCATCGCTATGAGCTAAAGATAAAAATCCAGCCTCATAAGCCGATGGTGCTAAATAGATGCCTTCCGCTAACATCAGATGGAAGAAGCGTTTAAACGCCTCGATGTTGCATCGAGTGGCTTGCTGATAGCTGGACACTTCGCGTTGCTCGGTGAAGAACAAGCCAAACATACCGCCGACTTGATTGGTAGTAAATGGTACACCGGCTTTGTCTGCTGCAGCTTGTAAGCCCGCCAATAATTGACTGGTTTTTGCAGTTAAGCTCTCATAGACCCCAGCTTTGCTGATTTCGGTGAGTGCCGCTAAGCCAGCTGCCATGGCCACAGGGTTACCAGATAAAGTCCCGGCTTGGTAAACCGGTCCTAATGGCGCAATATGTTGCATAATTTCACGTTTACCGCCAAAAGCGCCAACCGGCATCCCGCCGCCGATGATTTTACCTAAAGTCGTTAAATCCGGGGTGATGCCATAGTAACTTTGCGCGCCACCTAAAGCGACTCGAAAGCCGGTCATGACTTCATCAAAAATCAGCACTGCGCCATACTGATCACAAAGACTGCGCAATCCTTCAAGGAAACCTGGTGCTGGCGGAATACAGTTCATATTGCCGGCGACAGGTTCAACGATGATGCACGCGATATCTTTGCCATGCTCGGCAAATAATGCCGTCAGTTCGGCCAGGTTATTGAATTCGCAGGTTAAGGTATACTTGGCAAAATCTGCCGGCACACCTGGAGAATTTGGCACCCCCAGTGTTAATGCACCTGAGCCAGCTTTGACCAGTAATGAATCCGCATGACCGTGATAACAGCCTTCGAATTTCACGATGGTATTGCGACCGGTATAACCCCGCGCTAAACGAATGGCACTCATGGTCGCTTCGGTGCAAGAGCTGACCATCCGTAACATTTCCATCGAAGGGACTAGGCGTGATACCAGCTCCGCCATCTCGATTTCCGCAGGGCATGGCGCGCCAAAACTTAAACCATTGGCTGCCGCATGGATCACCGCCTCGCGGATGGCAGGGTGATTGTGGCCTAAAAGCATTGGGCCCCAAGAGCCAACGTAGTCCACATAGGCCTTGCCATCGACATCATAAATATAAGCACCATCGGCTTTGGCGATAAAAACTGGCGTCCCACCGACACTTTTAAACGCACGAACCGGAGAATTCACCCCACCTGGGATGGTTTGTTTCGCACGTTCAAACATTTGTTCTGATAAAGTCATTTAAAATCCTTAATTGAAAACACTTACTCGCTTTTCGCGCTATACCAAGGCACTTCTCGCTCGTATTTGCTAATTAAATTCTCAACACCCAAGGTGAGCGCAAATAACGCCATCCGCACCAGTACGCCATTGTCTGCTTGACGGAAAATGGCCAAGTTTGGATTTAAGTTTAAATCATTGTCGAGTTCGTTCGCTTCTTGGCGGGAATCACGTGGCAGCGGGTGCATAATTACCGTATTTGATTTGCAATGACGCGTATAAATCTCTTGATTCAAACGGAATTTGCCACGGTATTTATTGGCTTCTTCTTGCGATGGAAAACGTTCTTCTTGAATACGAGTCTGATAAACAATATCCGCATTAATGTTGCCAGCGAGTTGATCGGTTAAGGTCACTCGATGGCCGGCATCTTCGATGGCTGAAACAATATCATCCGGCATGGCTAATTCATTGGGCGCAATCAAGGTGAATTGGATATTTTTATACAGCCGTAACAGCTTTGATAAAGAATGCACAGTGCGCCCGAATTTTAAGTCACCAATCATGGCGATGTGCATGCCATCGATGCCTTGGCCCGAAGCTGCTAGTTCGCGTTCAATGGTGAATAAATCGAGCAGCGCTTGGGTTGGATGTTCGTTGGCGCCATCACCCCCATTGAGCACTGGCACCCGACTGCCTTCAGCAAATTCTGCCACCGAGCCTGCTTGCGGGTGACGCATCGCAATCACATCACTGTAGCTACTAATCACGCGCGCAGTATCAAACAACGATTCACCCTTGGACAGCGCTGAAGACTGCATGCCAGTGGTTTCACGGACTTCACCGCCTAACAAGTTAAAAGCGCAGCCAAAGCTCACTCGCGTACGAGTACTCGGTTCAAAGAACAAATTGCCTAAAATTGCGCCATCAAGCACCGTGGTTCGCTTCTGCCGCAAGGCATAGGGTTCCATCGAGCGTGCGATTGAAAAAATCTGCTGAATACTATCGCGATCGAATTGTTTAACCGAGAGGATATGTTTGCCTTTAAAGCTCATCGTAGGTGCCTATTGCTTGAAGTGACAGACAGCGGCGGAACTGCCGCAGGATTGGCGCGCAGTATAGCAAAAAGTCATACGAATGACGATGCAAAAACCCAGCTTTAAACGCTGGGTTTGATGATCGCTAACAAGATAATGGCAAATAAAACTAACACCGGAATTTCATTAAAAATCCGATAAAAGCGGCTGCTGCGACGATTGCGGTTGTGCTTAAAGTCTGCCAACAGCTTAAAACAATAGCCATGATAGCCATACAACAGCGCCACCAACACTAATTTGATATGAAGCCAATGGCTGGCTGCAACCCAAGCACTGCCATAGCGATACATCATTAAAAACCCGAAAATTGCAGTCAAAATGGCAAAAGGAGTGACAAAATACAACAAGCGACGTTCCATCACTTTGAAGGTCGCATCGACTTCAGTCGATGTTGTTTCCGCGTGGTAAACGAAAATACGCGGAAGATAAAAGATGCCAGCAAACCAGGACACCATAAAGCCGATGTGTAACGCTTTATAAATCAATAACTCATACATTTGAAAAGGCCTTTTATAACAAATTATTTTGTCGCATTAATAATGTACGGACTTGTTCCCAGACGACAATTCCAAGCGGGTGGTCAGGATTTTCGTCGTCATAAACTAATACGGCCCCATCTCGAATATCGCCGAGTTCTGCAAATACCTCAGCCATTGTCGCTTGATGACTGACGGCATGCACAGGCAGGAATTTCAGCAGACTCTCGCCAGTCATGGACAGGGAAAGATCATAGCTGGCGATTTCATAATGCTGATCCACGGCAAATTTTCTTTTGATGAGTAACTGCTGCGAAGGCTCCAACGTATCTAAGGCTTGGATGATTTGCGTATCGGTCGGGTTTTCCAAAATTTGATAGTCTTGTTTGAGCATCGCCAATACCCCGACTTTTTGGAGCACGTCATCGGCAGGCGACAAGCGGTAGGGCATCTGTAAAAAATCGAGCTGCTGCAAAAAAATGGATTTGGTATTAAAAAATTGCACCGCAGTGACATAAGAAGCGATGATCACCAATATCGCAGGCACGACGAGTTCAGGGTTGGCAGCAAGTTCGGTGACTGCCACGAGCGCCGCTAATGGCGCATGCAGCGTTGCTGCCATCATGCCGGCCATGCCCAGCACTGCATAAGTGCCCACCGCACTGTGGTCACCTATGAATAATGAGGGCATAAAGGCGAGCATAGTGCCCATCACAATGCCGATGCCAAAGACTGGGCCTACTATGCCACCAGGGATCCCCAAGCCGAGTGCAAACACGGTTAAAATAAATTTAGCCGCTAAAATTGCAAACAAGAAACCCATTTCATCTGGGGCTGCTATAGCGTAATTAATCGCCCCAGTTTCCGCACCGAGCGCCTCTGGCACAAAATAACCAATCACAATTGTGACCAATGCGGCCAAGCTCAGGCGAAAAGCCAAATGCCAGTGTTGAAAGGTTTTCATCATGCGCATCAAGCTTTTATTGAAGAAAGTAGCCACGATCCCCATCGCAATTCCCGCCAATACCAAATAGGGCAGATGCCAATAACTGAGGGTGACCATATGTAGGCTATGCAGGTCATTGTCTGCCCCGAACACCGCGGTTGCAATGATTGAACCGGCGGTCGATGCCAGCATGATCGGCACAAACACATGGATACGATATTCGCGAAGCACCACTTCCATGACGAAAATCATCGCTGCCAGTGGCGTATTAAATGAGGCCGAGATCCCTGCCGCAATGCCGCATCCTGCTAAGATACGAATACTGTTATACGGCAAACGCAGATAACTGCCGATACTGCTCGCGCCAAAAGCGCCCAGGTGAACTGATGGACCTTCTCGGCCGACTGAAAAGCCGGCGCTCAGCGCCGCAATCCCGCCAAAAAATTGATGGAGAGTATTTTTCCAAGGCATGATGCCATATTTAAGTTTGATGCGATGGATGACAAAAGGAATGCCTAAACGATAGTGCTTTAAGCCGATAATTAATCCTAATAAGGTGATGAATAAGGCAGAAAAGACTGGTAACAAAGCACGTTGCTCTGGCAACATGTTGGCAAAATCATCGGCGTGCACTAGATAAAACGATTGGATTGAACGGATGGCGAGGCGGAACAGCACGATCAGCAATGCCGCAATAATCCCGCCCAATAAGCCCAATAGGCAAAGTTGCAATGAAGTGACTGGCAACGCGAGTCGCCGCCTGAGCGGAGGTAACCACAAACGCCAGGATTTCATGCTAAAGTACCCATTCGAAAATACAATTTATTAAAGATAACACTTTGAGTCTCTTGATGAAACTTCCAACTTTTAAATTGGCTAATTTGAACGATACCCAGAAACTTGCTGTGCTTATCGCAACAGCCATCGTTTGTGCGCTCCTCGGCTATCTCAGCAGTTACTGGCGTTTTAGCACCACACTCAATCAGCTCAGCATGCAAGTGCTGCAATTAGATGCCAAGCAACAAACGCTGCAACAACAATTAGCTGAAGCGAATAAAAAAAATGATTACCTGTCAGCAGAGCTCGCGGTTGAGCAAGACACCAAGAAATTGTTACTGGAAGATTTTAAAGCTGAGCAGCTCAAAAGTGTAGAACTACGCAAACAATTAGCGCTCTATGAGAAAATCGTCAAACCAGAAAAAGCGGCTTCGACCTTGATTTTGGATAGCTTTGCCGTGGCATCAGGCTCTGCTGCGGGTTCCTACCGTTATAGTGTGTTGGTGATTGAACAAGATAAGAAGAAAAAAGCCGTCAAAGGTAAAATCGAGTTAGTGGCGATTGGCAAAAAGAAAGGCAAAAAACTACGCGTTGATTTACTCAAACTCGCAGGAGTAAAAACCAAAGCTCGCAGTTTTACTTTAAAACACTTCAAAGGCTTTGAAGGAGAATTTGTACTGCCGGCCGGTTTTAAACCAGACAGTGTTGAGCTGAAAATTACGACGCCAAGAGCCAATATTGTGCGGGAGTTAAAGTGGAGTGAGATCGGCGAAATACTTGACTAAAAAGCTCAAGTACTCGATAATCGCCGGCCATTATTAGGCGTTAGAGGTGTGTATATGTCTGAAATTCAGGTTCCAATTCAGTTCACTGACGCAGCAGCGAATAAAGTGTTAGCACTGGTCACCGATGAAGAAAATCCGGCATTAAAATTACGGGTTTATGTCACGGGTGGTGGTTGTTCTGGTTTTCAGTACGGCTTTACTTTTGACGAACAAGTGAATGATGGTGATTTCACGATTGAAAAAAACGGGGTCACTATGGTCGTTGATGCCATGAGCTTGCAATATCTCGTCGGTGGCGTCGTTGATTATACCGATGGTCTGCAGGGCAGCCGTTTTATCGTACAAAATCCGAACGCCACAACAACCTGTGGCTGCGGCTCTAGCTTCTCGGTATAACATCTTTTCGAATCTGAGGGCTGGTCAGAGTTTTAATCGACCAGCTCTGTTGTAAAATCCCTTAGTTGTTTTTCAGAAGATCCTCGCCCATCATTGGATTGGCAACATTTTTTTTACGATTTGTTTATTTGTACCGAATTAGTCTATGTTCAAGTAATACTGGCCTTTGCTATATTCTCATCAAGGTTTTTTTATCGTAGAAAAATCATACGGTTAAGGCTTTGATAACAATTTGCTAGCTTTTTTTATCAGCATCAACTGTACGCTCGTCGCATCCTATGGTTTAATTAACCGATTTTTATTGCTTATTG
>CAZIPG010000041.1:9233-18167 GCA_964540955.1 uncultured Rheinheimera sp. | reverse complement strand
AGCCACGTTCTGAAGTAGTTATTACCACTTTTAGATTTTGACGCTTAAGTCACTGATATCAGCTATAGAATTTTGATCCAAGTGGTAATTAAACTGCAACGAGTGGTCCGATGGATTTGCAACGACTGGTAAGTTAGCTCTGCAATTGGGTGGTAAATTAAATGCAATTAACCAAATTTAAAAACATTTTATCTAAATAAATTACTTTAATCTTTTCTTAAGTATTGCCTTTTACACTGCAAGTCATGATAGCGAATCAGGAGATCATCATGGCTGGCTCACTGCTGTTCACACAAACAACCCCCGCTCCTGCCTTACTCGGCAGTTTGGGTTCTCTCACTAGCCAATTACGCATCGATCCGCGCAATGCAGAAAATCGCGCCGAGGTCGAAGGGCTGATCCAAAAAGTTTTTTTACAGCAGCATCAAGCAGAAATTCATCACTTCCTGCCGCAACTGTTAAGTCTGCGTTGTGCTGGCTCTTTAAGTGCGGCCCTCGGCATGCAATCTGCAGCCCAAGGACCACTGTTTTTAGAACAGTATTTGCCACAACCGATTGACCAGCTCCTGACAGAGCAAACCGGCCACACAGTCAAACGTGAACAGATTTTAGAGATCGGCAATTTAGTTTCCGTTCGTCCAGGGAGCAGCTTGTTGCTGATGGTGGCGCTGAGTGAATTAATTGCCAACAGTCGTTTTCGTTGGGTTGCCTTCACTGCAACCAGCGAAGTGCAATCGATCCTCACCAAATTGCATTACCAACCACTGCTTTTAGCCGATGCCAGCTCAGATAAGCTGCAACAGCCACAATCTTGGGGTGCTTATTATCAAAAAAAACCCAAAGTCATGGCCGGGTTTGCCTTACCTGCCATTGAAAGCGCTCGGAACCTGCAACGGTACAAGCTGTTACAGCAAATGCTGGCACCGCAGCTCGAAACACTGCAGCCTATTTTTTCTCAATTCGCGGAGTAGCGCCATGACTGAGTTAGTCCCTGTCAATTTAGAAAAACTGCGTAACTTTGCCGAGCGGCCTGCCCTGACCAACGGTCAGCAGACCATTAGTTACAGAGAGCTTTCAGAGCAGCTGCTGACTATGGTGAGTTGGTTAACTCAGTTTGATGCCAAGCGATTTGCGATCCAGGGTCCAAATAGCCTGAGCTGGATTATCGCCGATCTGGCCATGGCGTTAAGTGACAAAATCTGTGTGCCGGTGCCTCGTTTTTTCTCGGCCACGCAACAAGCTTACATCCTTGAAACTGCCGCCATTGAAGTCATCTTGGAAACGGAACCACGGGATGGCAGCATTTCAACCCCGCTTTCTGGTTTATGGTATCGGCTGCGTGTAGCGACAGAAACCAAGCCATTGCCGCAATTTCCCATCCAAAGTGGCAAGGTCACTTTTACCTCTGGCACCACTGGCAGCCCCAAAGGCGTTTGTTTAAGTTGGGCACAACAGGCAACCACACTCGCTGGGTTGGTAGAAGCATTAAGCGCCGAAGTTGCGGGTGAACAACTCAAACACTACTGCTTATTGCCATTATCGACACTGCTGGAAAATCAAGCTGGGGTTTATGTTCCGCTCGCCTTAGGCCAGCAAATTATTGTGTTGGATGAACAACAAAGCGGCCTCAGCGGCAGTTCCAAGCTGGATTTACCGCAACTGGCGCAAAGTATCGGCAAGTTTCAGCCCAATAGCTTGATTGTCACGCCACAATTGCTCCAAGCGTTATTGCTGATTTGCCAGCAGCAACCGTCTTTAGCCGCCAGTTTCCGTTTTATTGCGGTCGGTGGCGCGCATTGCGCTCCCAAACTGCTCGCCCAAGCTTCCGCACTAGGTTTACCAGTTTATCAGGGGTATGGTTTATCAGAAGCCGGCTCTGTCGTCGCGCTGAATTTACCCAATGCCAGTCGCTATGGCAGCGTCGGCAAAGCCCTGCCCCATGTGCAACTTCGCGTCAGAGAAGGCCACATTGAAGTAAAAGGTCAGCTGTATGCAGGCTACTTAGGCGAACCGCCTCGGGATGCTGATAGCTGGCTGGATACAGGAGATTTAGGCCAACTCGATAGCGATGGCTTCCTCAGCATTGCAGGACGCAGCAAGCAATTATTAATCAGTAGCTTTGGCCGGAATATCTCTCCCGAATGGCTAGAAGCGGAGTTACAACTTTGCCCTGCGATCGGCCAAGTCATGGTATGCGGTGATGCCAAACCTTGGTTAAGTGCCTTGATTGTGCCACGTCCAGCAGCAACGGCCGAAGCATTGGTCGCACAGCTCCAGGCTGTCAATTCGACCTTACCCGATTACGCCCAAATTCGCATGGCTTTATTACTCGATGAGCCATTTAGCAGCCAGAACCAACAACTGACAGATAACGGCCGGTTAAGGCGCCAACATATCCTGGCGCAGTATCAACAACCGATTGAACAACTTTATGGGCTGAACAGCCAAAACCTATCCCAGACGACTCAAAGACAGCAAAAGTCAGAGCCTGTGCTGGTCACGCTTAACTAGGAGAATCGCCATGAGCTTTTATCAACAATTAATTGCCCAAACCCAATCTGAGCGCGGCTATCTGTTGAGCGCGCCAATTATTCAACGTTGCTTGCAGCAACAAAGCTTTACCCTTGGCGAATATCAGGCCTTTTTAACCGAAGCCTATCACCATGTGAAACATACCGTGCCACTGTTGATGGCTGTCGGCAGTCGCTTAACGAGTGCACAAGAGTATTACCGTGAAGCCATTGCTGAATATATCGAAGAAGAGCTAGGCCATCAGGAATGGGTATTAAATGACATTGCTGCAACGGGTGGTGATAAAGAACTGGTGCGCCATGGCCAGCCAAGATTGGCGACCGAGCTGATGGTTGCATACGCCTACGACACCATCATGCGAGGCAATCCACTGGCTTTTTTTGGCATGGTGCTTGTGCTGGAAGGAACCAGCGTCAATCTAGCCACCGGTGCTGCCGATATTATCCAACAGAAGCTACAGTTACCGAAAAAAGCCTTCAGTTACCTGCGTTCGCATGGCAGTTTAGATATTGAACATATGGGTTTTTTCGAAAAGTTGATGGACACCATTACCAATCCAGCAGATCAACAGGCGATTGTGCACGCTGCCAAAGTGTTTTATGAGCTGTATGGCAACATTTTCCGCAGTATTGAAGCAGCCCCAGCGGCATTGGAGGCGGCATGAACAACAAAGCTTTACAAGGCCAAACCTTATTGTTACTTGGGGCAAGCGGTGGTATTGGCAGTGCTTTGGCGAAACAAGTTACTGCTCAAGGTGCTGAGCTGATTATCGCCGGTCGAAATCTGCGCTCGCTGCAACAGCTTGCCATCCAATTGCCGACCAAGACTCAGTGTATTGAGGCAGACTTGAGTGAACAATCTGGCCGCGAACTACTGATGTTGGCACTGCCCAATCAAATCGATGGGGTCATTTTCGCGACAGGAACCAATGACTTTACTCTGTTCGAACAGCAAGATCCGAGGAGTATTCGCCAACTCTTTGAAGTCAATACCTTGCTGCCGATGCTACTGACTCGTGATTTATTAACACGATTAAAAGCCAAAGCTCGGTTAATCTATGTTGGTTCAACCTTAGGCGCTATTGGCTACCCTGGTTATGCCGCCTATGGCGCCACAAAAGCTGCACTGAAGCATTTTGTGCAGGCACTGCGCCGAGAAATGGCAGATAGCTGTTTGCAATTTTGCTATATCGCCCCGCGGTCTACCCAGACTTCGATGAATAGCCAAGCGGCGCAGGAACTTAATCGAGTTCTAGGCAGTAAGACTGATCAACCGGATTGGGTCGCTGCCCAAATCCTGCAACAGTTAATGGCGAAGCGCATGCATGATCAAAACCTCGGCATGCCAGAGCGGCTGTTTGTGCGATTAAATGCTTGGTTCCCGAAAATATTGGATTTGGCACTACACAAACAACTGTCAGTGATTAAGCAATATGTTCGGCGCACCCCAGCGGAGCCTCATTCAGGCGTGCCCAACTCAAGCGAATATCCTGCAATCACACCTAAACCAAACACTCATACACCCAACATTCAAACACCGAACACTCAAACAGCAAACGCGATGGCTTCAACAAGCCTTGAGGCCATCACAATCAACGCATTAGGCGTTAAAGGAGTCTGCAAATGAAAAAGTCTGCACTTTTCGCAATTACTTTATTAAGCGCCAGCTTACTGCTGGGCACTGCCCAAGCGACAGACGCAACAGCTGAAGTGCCACAAGCGCTCAGCCAAATCCAACAGCAATGGGCAACGGTGAAATATCAACAAACTGGTGAAGCACAAGAGCAAGCCTTTGCCGAACTGGTCAAAGCTGCTCAATCCGCAGCGCAAGCCAATCCTGGTGATGCCCGCTACCTCATTTGGGAAGGGATTGTCCGGGCAACCTACGCGGGCAGTGTCGGCGGCCTAGATGCACTGGATGAAGTCGAAACTGCCAAAGAGTTATTTGAAAAAGCGCTGGCCCAAGATGACAAAGCCCTGGACGGTTCTGCTTATACCAGCCTTGGTTCGTTGTATTATCAAGTGCCTGGCTGGCCTATTGGTTTTGGCAGTGATAAAAAAGCCCGCGAATATTTACTCAAAGGCTTAGCTGTGAACCCCAATGGCATCGACAGTAATTATTTTTACGGTGATTTTTTATTACAGCAAAAGAAATATAGCGACGCTATTCCTGTACTGGAAAAAGCACTGTTAGCAGCACCTCGCCAAGGCCGTGAGGAAGCTGATGCTGGCAGACGGCAGGAAATTGAACAAGCACTCAACAAGGCTCGCGCCAAAATCAAAAGCTAACATTTAATGCTGTTTAAACCTAAAAAAATACCGGCCAAGCCGGTATTTTTATTTTTAAATAAAGTTAGTAAAACCAACTGACCCAGTTTTGATAAAGCGGTAAACCAATAAACACGTTAATTGGGAATGTGATACCCAGAGCCGCCAGCATCGATAGCCCAATATTGGCTTTGGGGATTGCCGATTTGATGGCCGCAGGAGCGGCAATATAGGAAGCACTCGCCGTGAGACCCGCCAAAATTACACAGCTGCCTTGAGGGATCCCGAGCATCACGCCAGTCAGAATACCAAACCAAGCCAGAATGAACGGCATCACCAAGGCAAACGTCATCAGACGCCAATGCTGCCAAGGTAATGGCCAACATGCTTTGGCCGTGCACAAGCCCATTTCGAGTAAGAACAGCGCTAACATGGTTTTAAAACCGCCTAATAACGCCGGGGCAATGGGCTCCAGCCCAGTTGGGCCATAGGCATAACCGATAACCACACCACCGCCCAGCAATAACACGCCTCGGCTCGTTAACGACTCCCGTAAAATCCCTGTTTTTGAACCTTGGCCTGTGAGGCGACGATGTAACCACAACATCACCACAATGGCCGGTAACTCCATCAGCACTAAATACAAGGTCGCTTCCGGTCCAATTGGTAATTTTTGGCTTTCAACCAGCGCAAATACAACAGCGAAAGTCCCTGCACTCACTGAACCGTAATGGGCTGCGATACTGGCAGAGTCATCGCGACCGAGCCGCACAAATTTTCGAAGCAGTGGATAACATAACAACGGAATGGCAAAACCCAGTGCAATCACCGGAATGAGTCCGAGTAACATTTCAACATGCAGTTGGCCATGCAGGGCTAAACCGCCTTTAAGGCCCAACACCAACATTAACAAAATAGATAAAGTGTCATAAATACTCTGAGGAACTTTCAGATCTGATTTGACAATCCCCGCTAACAAACCCAGCGCAAAAAACGCGATGACAATATCTGGCACGTTGACTCCTATTTGATGAACACTATTGGTTCTGGCTATTGTCACCAATCTTGCCTATATTGGATAATTAATAATTCAATAGAAAGAAATAGATAATTATCTATGGACCAACGTCAACTGACCGTGCGCTTATTGCAGGTTTATCTCACTGTACTGCGGCTTGGCAGCATTTCCGCGGCAGCCAGAGCTTTACATCTGACGCAACCGACAGTATCACTCCAACTCAAAAAGCTGGCCGAAATTGTCGGCAGCCCGCTGTTGGAATTTAAGCAAAATGAGCTTGTGCTCACTGATGTTGGTATCGAGCTTCAGCGAACTTGCCAAGATGTTTTAACGCGATTAGATGATTTCGAACTGTATTTGACCAATCATCAACAGGGCAACGTAGGGAATATCAGTATTGGCATCGTGACCACCGCCAAATACATTTTGCCGCGGGTGCTTGGCGCTTACTACAAGCTGTTTCCTGGGGTGAATATCACACTCAATATCGGTAACCGAGCGCAAGTGCTGCAACGATTTATGCATCAACAAGATGATTTATATTTGTTTAGTCATCCGCCAACCGGTGACCATGTCAATGCGATGCGGTTATTAAAAAACCCATTACAGCTGATTGCTCCACCGGATCACTGGGCCGTCCATCGCCCTCACTTGGCATTTAGTGAACTTGCGCAAGAACGCTTTTTACTGCGGGAACCGGGCTCGGCCACACGCAGCGTGTTCGAGAGTTTTTTATCGCGACAAGGGATCCCTCTTCTCAACAGTATGCAAATTGAAAGTAATGAAGCCATTCGGCTGAGTGTCGCAAGTGGCCTGGGTTTAGCCGTACTTTCAGCCCATACATTGTCGCAGAGCCAAGAAAATTTTGCCGTGCTGTCGGTTCAGGATTTTCCATTACAAAGTCATTGGTACTTAGTCACCCACAAAACTAAAAGACTGCCCTACGCCGCCAACCAATTGGTTAAATTCATTCAAGAACAACTGCCAAATGTTGTCGACAAAGAATTCCTAGTTGCGGCGAATTAAGGCATTTGATGAAAAAGCCATCGATGGGATGGGATCCGATGGCTTGATGTTGCTGGCTAAGGCTGCTATTTCCAGCGAAGTGGTTGAGCAGCCATGCCTTCAGGTTTGATGCGAGTTAAAACAAATAAATAAAGCCGACGCCAATTTCTGCTTCGTAATTGCTACGAATGATTGGGCTGGTTTTTACTTCGCTACTAAAGAGTTCATAGAGCGCTTCGCCGAAAATCTGCCAGCGATCATTCAGTTGATGTCGATAGTTATAATTGAGGCCAAAGGAGCGAAATCCACCACTGAGGGTCGTTTGGGCATAGCCTGATTTGGTCGCTTGTTCTGCCGTAATGCCAAAATCTCTATTAGCAAACTCACTGTCGTGAAACACGGCGACTAGATTTAACTCACCACCAGTGCCATCCAGTTGGTCGCCAAAGCGCCGCCCTACACCCACCATGCCTAAATTGCCACTATCGCCTGCAACAATACGACCGACCAACCAATAACGCCAATCGGAGTCCAAAGCACGGCGTGTTTGTAATACTGCAGCGAAGCCTTCCTCAACATCACCGAGGCCTTTTAAATAGCCTTTATCAGAATCACTTTCTTTTCGTCCCTCATCGAAACCTAATGCCGCTTCAAATAACCAAACATCATTGCGAAGTCCGCGCCAGCCAATGGCTTCACCGACGAAGAAATAGACATCATTGCCCTGGCGCCATTGCAAGCCACCCGCAGGTTCAACTTCCAGGCCAAATTCATCCGAGCCCTCATAAGCCGTTTCAAATTCAATACCAGCACCTAGGCCAAAGCTCCAGCCATCTTGCCCCTGACTAAAATCATCTAAAGAAGCGAGTGGTAACAGCGCACGCTGGTTATTTTTAGTCTCTGAGGCTATGGCTTCTTCAGCGATCACCGGCCAGCAGAAGCTCTGAAGTAAGGTCAGAACTAGTAAACTTTTTTTCAGTTTCATAGGGATGTCTCTACTTAAAATTTTAATTGTTAATGACAGATACACTCAATTTAGCCAATCGATCAGTTTTTTGCTGAAAAAGCTGCTGTTTTAACTGCAATTGGCTGACATTAGTCGCAGGTGCTACCCATAACCGCATTTTTTTGTCAAAGTGTCGGTATCGAATTTCTGGCTTGTTTTAATGAGTATTGACCATGATTGATTTTCGTTCTGATACTGTGACAAGACCCACTGCAGCAATGGCACAAGCAATGGCTGCGGCGCCACTTGGCGATGATGTGTTTGGGGATGATCCCAGTATTAATGCCTTACAAACCTATGCTGCCGAGAAATTTGGCTTTGCCGGCGCCTTATTTGCCCCAAGCGGCACCATGACCAACTTGATTGCGTTGATGAGCCATTGTCAGCGTGGGGATGAGGCCATTGTTGGCCAACAATGGCATACCTACAAATGGGAAGGTGGCGGCATGGCGGTGTTAGGCTCAATTCAGCCACAACCGCTGGCGAACCAGCCAGATGGCACCTTGGCAGCGGATGAGGTAGTGGCAGCTATCAAGCCAGACGATCCACATTTTGCCCGCACCCGGTTGCTGGTGCTGGAAAACACCACCGGCGGCCAGGTGCTGCCGCTCAGTTATATGCAGGATGTGGCTAAATTAGCCAAAGAAAAACAGCTCAGCGCCCATATTGATGGCGCTCGGATCATGAATGCGGCGGTGGCATTAACTGGCAAAGATACCCCTGCTGCCGATGAAATCTGGGCACAAGCCCGAGCTTTAGTTCAAGGATATGATTCTGTCTCAGTTTGTTTATCGAAAGGGTTAGGTGCGCCTGTCGGCTCACTGTTGTTGGGCTCTGAAGATTTCTTAAAGCGCGCGAAACGGGTCCGAAAAATGTTAGGCGGAGGCATGCGACAGGCAGGAATGTTAGCCGCGGCTGGCCACTATGCGCTGACTCATCATGTCGAACGTTTAAGCGAAGATCACCAAAATGCCCAACGGCTCGCGCAAGGTTTGCACGACATTGCAGTAGAGCTTGGCTTATTGCCTCAGTTTAGTGTCACTTTGCCACAGACCAATATTGTTTTTTGTGATGGGGTTCATTGGTTTACGCCAGCTGCACCATTA
>CAZIPG010000041.1:7893-9223 GCA_964540955.1 uncultured Rheinheimera sp. | reverse complement strand
CGCAGTATTTTGTGGCAGAATTAGCGAAAAATAATGTGCTGTGTATCAGCAGTAGTTACCAAAGTAACGAGCAGCAGCGTGCCAAATTACGCTTAGTCACCCATTTAGATATTTCAACGTCAGATATCATGAAGACTTTGGCTATCAGTAGGACACTATTACAAGACTGGCGTCCCTAATATCGCTAGCCTATAGTTCCAGTTTTTCGATGAAATCCCCAGCCATTGGGGATTTCTCTTTATGTGAACAATAAGGTTGTTTAAGTAATAAGGATTTTATGTTTAGCTTTTTTGAAAAATTGACCAAGCCCTTTCCAACGACGGCACCTGAACAACCACCCACCGGGATTTTTGCCTTTATCCGTTATTACAGCAAAGGGATGGAAATTCCACTGGTCCTGATGGCATTACTAACTGCGTTGTTGGCTGCACTTGAAGTCTCATTATTTGGCTTTATGGGGCAATTGGTCGATTGGTTAGCAGTGAAAGACCGAGAAACTTTTTGGCAAACTGAACAAAATACGCTGATTTGGATGGGCTTACTCACCTTAGTCATCATTCCATTACTGGTGTTGTTACATTCCCTCATCTTGCACCAAACATTGCTTGGCAATTACCCCATGGCGATCCGCTGGCAAGCGCATCGCTATTTATTAAGACAAAGTTTAGGCTTCTACCAAAATGATTTTGCTGGCCGCATTGCCACCAAAGTCATGCAAACTTCTTTGGCAGTGAGAGAAACTGTGACCAAGATTTTGGATGTCATGGTTTACGTGCTGGTTTATTTCGGCTCGATGCTCTATTTAGTGGCCGAAGCCGATTGGCGTTTGGTATTACCGCTGATTGTTTGGCTAGCTGGCTATATTTTGCTACAAATTTACTTCATTCCGCGCTTAAAAGATGTCGCCAGTCGTCAAGCGGATGCGCGCTCGGAAATGACCGGACGCATTGTGGATAGCTACACCAATATCAGCACCATCAAGTTGTTTTCTCATACTAGCCGAGAAGCCGATTATGCCAAAGAGAGCATGACGCGTTTTCTCGACCCAGTCTATGAGCAGATGCGCTTAGTGACATGGTTAAATTTCTCAGTTCAACTGCTTAATTACACCTTAGTGTTCGCGGTTGCTGGCATTGCTATTTGGCTTTGGACGGATGCGTTAGTCAGTATTGGAGCCATTGCTATCGCTGTCAGCTTAGCCCTTCGTTTGAACGGCATGTCGCAATGGATCATGTGGGAAGTCAGTAGTTTGTTTGAAAACATTGGCACAGTCGCCGATGGCATCACAACCTTATCGCAACCGTTAAAAGTGGTTGATGAACCTCAAGCG
>CAZIPG010000041.1:0-7883 GCA_964540955.1 uncultured Rheinheimera sp. | reverse complement strand
TTACGGCAATGCTGAACGCTTGGTGTTAAACAAGCTCAATCTGCAGATCAAACCTGGCGAAAAAATTGGCTTGGTCGGTCGTTCTGGCGCAGGTAAATCAACCTTAGTTAATCTATTGCTACGATTTTACGATATCCCTCACGGACAAGTGACGATTGATGGTCAAGATATTCGCCAAGTGCAGCAAGAAACGTTGCGGGCGCAAATTGCCATGGTTACGCAGGATACCTCGTTGTTACATCGCTCAGTTCGTGAAAACATTTTGTATGGCAAGCCTGATGCGACAGTCACTGAGTTACTTGATGCCATCAAAGCCGCAGAAGCCGACTTATTTATCGATGAACTGACCGATCCCAAAGGCAACCAAGGCTTAGATGCCCAAGTGGGCGAACGCGGTGTGAAGTTATCAGGTGGGCAACGTCAGCGCATCGCGATTGCCAGGGTGCTGCTAAAAAATGCGCCTATTTTGATTCTGGACGAAGCAACCTCCGCCTTAGATTCTGAAGTTGAAGCAGCCATTCAACAAGGCTTGAATCGCTTGATGAACAATAAAACAGTGATCGCGATTGCCCATCGCTTATCAACCATCGCAGCTATGGACCGATTGATTGTGCTAGACCAAGGCATTATTGTCGAACAAGGTACCCATCAAGAGCTCTTAGCTTTAGGGGGCATTTATGCACAGTTATGGGCTCATCAAACGGGTGGCTTTATTGGCGTTGAGTAACTTCGTTGATGAATAACATTTTGCCCAAATAACTTCTAGCCTGTTAGGCGATAAGCGACTTTAGCAAACAGTTAAAGTCGCTTTTTGTTTTTAGAGCCAACTTATCCCAAGCGAGGATCGGTTTCGGCAACAGCGGGTTTTGCCAAATGCTCGGCACGAAATTCAACTAAAGCGGTCAGTTTGGATAAATCGAACAGTTCGCGGAACATCACCCAATCGACCAAGCAGAACAAACTGATACTTAAGTAATTCCATTCTTTGAACTCCCCTGCCAACACTTTTTGATTGAGCACTTTCAGGGTTGCCGCAACACGATCGCGTTGTAATTTAAAGAACAGTTTATCTTCCTCAACATTAAAACCAGAACGTTTGCAGAGCAGTAATTCAACAAAAGAATCATTGGCAGCGTTAATGGTGGTGAGTGTATTTTCTTGCAGCCAAGTCAGTGGTGCTATCGAGAATTTTTCTGCGAGATAGCGATAAATGACGCCTGAATCGAACACCACTTGCTCACCATCTTGCAGCATTGGAATTTTGTGAGTGGGATTTAAGCGCGTCAGAATTTCACGGTCTGTCGCTTCGAAGATGTTCAATGTTACAAATTCATAAGGTTTATCAGCAAGAAATACACGTAAGCGACGCACAAAAGGAGATGAGGTAGAACCATATAACTTCATACAAGACCTATTAAAAAAGGGCGGATAACCGCCCTTGAATTTATTCTATCCGCCCGCGAGATTCAATCACTGGCATTGTTTGCATTGGCTCTGGACGATTAAAGACCGGTTCAGGGCGTTCAAACCGAGGTTCTGGACGCTCAAACCTTGGTTCTTGCCTTTCAATTCTCGGCTGTGGCATCTCAATGCGCGGCTCTTGGCGTTGCATCACTGGCTCTGGACGATTAAACACCGGCTCTTGTCGTTCAATGCGCGGCTCTTGACGTTGCATCACTGGCTCTGGACGAGTAAACACCGGCTCTTGTCGTTCAATGCGCGGCTGCTGCATCTCGATCCGAGGCTCTTGACGTTCAATGCGTGGCTGCTGCATCTCGATACGCGGCTCTTGACGTTCAACCCTTGGTTCGAGCCGTTGCGGACGTCTATCTTCCATCCGTGGTTGTTCAATAGTTTGGGTTGGTAAAGTATCAATGCGAGTATCCCGTTGACGATCGACTTGGATGCGATCACCACGACCTATGGCATTACCACGTTCCTCGCGAATATCGCGGACAACCTCGGTATTGACGCGTCCAGAAGAGCGGTCAATCGCAGGCTGGCGCAATGGTTCAAGTTCTGCTGGTAAATCGTTTCTTGGCGTCGTCGACACCGGTTGTGTATAAGTTGGCAGGCGTTCCTCGGCTCTGTCATTACGACGGTCTTGACCGCTCGCATCGCGTAAACCCGCTAAATCCCGGTCCACTTTACGGTGTTCAGAACCACGAATTTCACGGGTTGGATTTTCCTCGCGATTTTCCAGCCGCTGCTGCCTCCGCGCATCCAAACTTTGCTCAGTTCCACGAGTTTCCCGCACAATTTCACGATCAACCGAAGTGCCAACTTGGTTTTCTAAACGTTTCTCTGCCGACCAACGACGACGGTCTTGCTCATTGTCATACCGACGTTCTTCGCGACCACCATAACGATGATCTGGACCTCTAGTTTCAACCACGGGTTGGTAACTGCGAGGATACACAACGCCATGACGATGGTATGGATTGTGTGACCAATGACGACGTTGTTCGTGACGATAGATTTCATGAGCACGATAATAGCGGGTTGGCCGATAGTCGTGGATCACCACTAACTGACGCTCTGGCCAGTAGAAAGTCGAGAAATAAAATCCAGGAGAGACTCGGGCACCAACTCCCCAGTAGACGTAAGTGCCGTGGCCAGTTGGATACGGCCAGTGCACAGGAGGATAACGGTCCCACCACCAATCGCCATAAACCACACGGGTGTCATACACAGGCACGTAGACGACTTCGCGTTCACGCGGTTCGATGATAATCACTTTCTCTTTGCGCTCAACCACGATGTGCTCTTGGTTTTGCAAATTGCCAGCGGCATAGGCTTTTTCACGCAGACGTTGCACAGTCGCCATGACATCGGCTTCTTGCGATAAAAAGGCATCCCCTAATTTCTGGGTCCATTCCAGTTCATTATTCAGTTTGGTTAATAAAGGAGGAAACGCCACCAAAGCACGCACACTTGGATCCCAAGGTTCATTTTCGGCAGCTTTTAAAGCTTGCTCAGAAGTCATGCCTGGCTGGGTTGAAAGCCAGCGGGTTGCCTTCACAATTTCTAAAGGATATGTCGCCGCAATCAGCACATGAGAAAGCACAGTATCAGGATATAAAGCAATCGGAGCTAACATCTGATCAAGCTCAGCTTGACTGAATAAGATCTCTTGTTGGCTGACCGTTGATTGAGTTTGGCTTCCTTGTTGCGGTGCAGCAATCACAGGAAACTGCGTTGATAAAGCAATCGTTATCAGAGATAACACCGCGGTACTGACTTTCATTATAAACTCCTAGCCTGAATGGCAACCTACGTTGATTGTACGCCCCAACAACCTAAATGGGCTATAGCTATGGTTATAGAAGTTGTAGTCTGAACGATTTCTGAATTTAACAAAATAGATAAATTGGCATGATAATTTGACAACAGTCAGAGGCCGTCGACTAAAACGCAGAATTTTAGCAAAAATGCTATTTTTGCCAGTACGGGGACTTGCATGACTTCGCAAAAATATTGCATAATTACCACGCTTCATTTTTGCTTTATTGCTTCGGCCCATACATTTGTATGGGCTTTTTAATTTCTAAGCGGCCATTATTTTTTCGGGCTACTGTCGTCCTGATTAATTCGACTGGCTACAGCGCCTGATTGTTGCTGATATTTCGCATCTGTCCGCTTGTTATAAGGCCTTGCAGCCTCCCCGGTCATCAATTCAAAATTCAGAGCACCAATTTTCATATTCGGTCTCAGTGCCAGCGGTAAACGCCCACTGTTGTAGAATTCCAGCACGATATTGCCAGACCAGCCCGGATCGATGCGATGAGCCGTCACATGCACCATCAAGCCTAAACGCGCTAAACTTGAACGGCCGTCTAACCAACCCACAATATCTGCAGGTAACGTCACAGACTCTAATGTAATGGCGAGCGCTAATTCACCAGGATGCAGATAAAAAGCTTCGTCATCTTTTAAGATGATTTCTTCACTCATGACCGAGTCTAAAGCGCGTTGCACTTCTTCTCGCGGCCCGCTCAAATCAATAAATGGCGCGGCATACGCTGTGAAGCTGCGAAATTTATGGCCTAAGCGAATATCAACACTGACACCGCTGATCATGTCAGCGGCAGGCTTAGGTTCAATTTGGATCCGACCTTCTTCAAGGTAACGTTCGATGTCGCGGTCACACAGTCTCATAATTAATCGTCCGTCAGCAAAATTTCCGGTTGTTGGCTCTGCACCATTTGAGTTTGCCAGTATAAAGTGAAAATCAGTTGTCTGGCCATTTTTCTAAATAATTCAGCTGTTTGATTATTCTCTGCAAGCGCAATCGGCTTACCAGAATCTGCGCACTCACGAATTTGTGTTTGTAGAGGCAACTGCCCTAGTACACTGACCTGATATCGCTCAGCAAGCTGTACTCCGCCATCAGTCCCAAAAATATCATCCTGATGGCCGCAGCTCGGGCACTGATAAAACGCCATGTTTTCAATCAATCCAAGTAAAGGAATATTGACCTTACGAAACATCGAGATCGCCTTTTGCGCATCCGCCAGCGCGACATCTTGCGGAGTCGTCACAACCACTGCCCCCGCCACAGGCAGTTTTTGTGACAAGGTCAGCTGAATATCACCAGTGCCAGGGGGCATATCCACAATCAGATAATCAAGCTCTGGCCACAAAGTTTCGTTCAGAAGTTGTAAGAGTGCTTGGCTTGCCATCGGGCCACGCCAAACTGTCGCCTGTTCTGGGTCTACCAAAAAACCGATCGACTGCATAAATATGCCATATTTATGCAGCGGTACCATATGCTGATTATCTGGCGATTGCGCCTTGGCATTCAGCTCCCCCAGCATGGTTGGGATAGATGGGCCGTAAATATCCGCATCTAGCAGCCCAACCTTGGCGCCTTGTTGCGCCAGTGCAATGGCTAAATTGACGGAAGTCGTTGATTTACCGACACCGCCCTTGCCTGAAGCCACTAAAATAATTTGCCGGATTGCTTTAAAACTAAAGTTGGCGTTGGTTTGTACTTTCAGTGCGAGCGTTCCGGTAAAGCCGGCAGCTTTTAATGCTGCCGACAAATCCCCGACGAAGCCTTCAGCGACAAAAGGCAGAGTGACCGTCAGCACATTTTGCTCATACTGCACTGCCAGCATCAGTTCAGATAATGGCAGCGGTAATTCTTCGTGGCGAAAATCCTGCAATGCTTGCAGAACCTGCTCTGAGACTTCGGATTTTTTCTGTGAGGATTTCCACCAGCCAAACATAGGGTTTCCTTTTAAAACAATTTCACGCACTGACAGGCATTGTGGCGCAAGTAAGCCTTGAAATGGCAGCTTATGCAGACAACTTCAAGTACTTTTACCGGAAAAAATTCACATCAGCCCTTTCAGGCCGTGCGCTTGAGCTCGGCTTATTGTATCATGTTGAGATATTTTTCAGTGATTTAAGACTAGAGCTTGCCCATGACGACACGTAAGATCCTCATTACCAGTGCCTTGCCTTATGCCAACGGCCCCATTCATTTAGGTCATTTACTCGAATATATCCAAACGGATATTTGGTCTCGCTTTCAAAAAGCCCGTGGTCATGAATGTTTTTATGTCTGTGCTGATGACGCGCATGGCACGCCAATTATGCTCAAAGCACAGCAACTGGGTTTAACCCCAGAGCAAATGATCGCGCAAACGGCGATTGAGCACCAAGCTGATTTCAAAGAATTCCTGATAGGCTTTGACAACTACCACAGTACACATAGCGATGAAAACCGCCAATTCGCCAGTGAAATTTATCAAAAGCTGGATGCGGGCGGTTACATCAAACGCCGCAGCATCAGCCAGTTGTTCGACCCTGAAAAACAAATGTTCTTACCCGATCGTTTTGTCAAAGGCGATTGCCCTAAATGTGGCGCGTTAGATCAAAACGGCGACAGCTGCGATGTTTGCGGGGCAACTTACAGCCCGACCGAACTTAAAAATCCAAAATCAGTGGTTTCTGGCGCAACGCCTGTATTGAAAGATTCAGAGCATTATTTCTTTGACCTGCCGGCTTTTGAAGCCATGTTGCAAGAATGGACCCGTGGTGGTGCCCTACAAAGCGAAATGGCCAATAAACTGCAAGAGTGGTTTAAAGATGGTCTGCAGCAGTGGGACATCAGCCGTGATGCGCCTTATTTTGGCTTTGAGATCCCGGGCGCCCCTGGCAAATATTTTTATGTCTGGTTGGATGCGCCAATCGGCTATTTAGCCAGCTTTAAAAATTACTGTGATAAAACAGGTGTGGATTTCTCAGCGTTCTGGCAACAAGATTCAACGGCTGAGGTTTATCATTTCATCGGCAAAGATATTATTTACTTCCACAGCTTGTTCTGGCCAGCCATGTTGCATGGTGCGGGCTATCGCAAACCGACCAGCGTGTTTGCGCATGGTTTCGTCACCGTCAATGGTGCCAAAATGTCGAAATCGCGCGGTACTTTCATCAAGGCGCGTACTTATTTAGAGCATTTAAACCCTGAATATTTACGCTACTACTTCGCCTCAAAACTGACTGCCGGTATCGTCGATTTAGACTTAAATCTAGAAGATTTCGCGCAAAAAGTGAATGCCGATTTAGTGGGAAAAGTGGTCAATATCGCCAGCCGCTGCGCAAGTTTCATCAGCAAAAAATTTGACGGCAGATTATCTACCACTTTGGCAGAGCCTGAACTGTACGCAGAATTCATCAATCAAGGCGAAGCTATTGCGCAATCGTTTGAAGATCGCGAATATGCCAAAGCCATTCGTGAAATTATGGCACTGGCGGATAAAGCCAACCAATATATTGATGCCAAAGCGCCTTGGGTCTTAGCAAAAGACGACAGCAAGCAACAAGAAACGCATGATGTGTGCTCAATGGGCATCAACCTTTTCCGCGTCTTGATGCACTATTTAAAACCTGTATTGCCAGCAATGGCGGCCGAAGTCGAAGCCTTTTTGCAGGTTAAATTGGCTTGGGATAACTATCAACAGCCGTTATTAGGCACTGCCATCAACCCATTCAAAGCGTTGATGCAGCGCGTTGATCCAGTCAAAGTTGCCGCGATGGTGAATGCTTCGATGGAAAACTTACAACCTACTGCGGCTGCTGTGGATAATAAAACAGCTGAAAAGACCGCTGAAAAAGCTTCAAGCGGCGATAGCAGCATCGACCCAATTGCCGAAACCATCACTATTGATGATTTTGCTAAACTAGACTTGCGTATCGCCAAAATTGTCGATGCACAGCATGTTGAAGGTGCCGATAAGTTATTGCGTTTGCAGCTCGATTTAGGCAATGAAACCCGCCAAGTTTTTGCGGGTATTAAATCAGCCTACCAACCAGAGCAATTGGTCGGTCGCTTAACGGTGATGGTAGCCAATTTGGCGCCGCGCAAAATGAAGTTTGGCATGTCCGAAGGCATGGTGATGGCGGCAGGACCTGGTGGCAGTGAAATTTTCCTGCTGAGCCCGGACGACGGTGCAACGCCTGGGATGCGAGTGAAATAACAAAATGAACCGCAGCCTAGGCTGCGGTTTTATTTTGATGCTCGGTCAACGGAATTATTATTAGAGGAAGTGGGCATGGCTGCAACGATCCGCTCTTTTTCATCCCTATACAGCGCGACCCTCTTGATGGTGTTAGCGGCAGGTTTATTAACGACCTATTTAGGTTTGCGGTTGAGTGCGCTCGAAGTTGCGCAAGTTTGGATTGGCGGCATGATGTCGGCCTACTATTTAGGTCTGGTCTTTGGTTCCAAAATCGGCCACCGCCTGATCAGCCGCGTCGGCCATATCCGCGCCTTTGTTGCCAGCGCCGGCGTTGTCACCGCCTCAGCCCTTGGCCATGCGCTGATTGATAACTTATGGGTGTGGCTTTTACTGTGTTTGATCGTTGGTATTTGC
>CAZIPG010000040.1:15098-18528 GCA_964540955.1 uncultured Rheinheimera sp. | reverse complement strand
CGACAGCGGTTATCGCAGCGCCATGAGTGTGCAATCGTCGTTGGTGATGCATCCAATTTATACCTATGGCTCGGAAGCTCAGCGCATCAAGTATTTGCCCAAACTTGCGACCGGCGAATGGGTAGGGTGTTTTGGTTTGACTGAGCCAAATTCGGGCTCAGATCCAGCCAGTATGAGCACTTATGCCACACGCATTGATGGTGGTTATAAAATCACTGGCAATAAAATGTGGATCACCAATTCGCCCATCGCTGATGTCTTCGTGGTGTGGGCAAAACTCGACGGCGAAATTCGCGGCTTTATTTTAGAAAAAGGCATGAAAGGCCTGTCGGCGCCAAAAATCGAAGGCAAGTTCTCTCTGCGCGCATCTATCACTGGCGAAATTGTCATGGATGAGGTGGAAGTGAGTGAAGCGCAATTGCTGCCAAACACCAAGGGCTTATCAGGCCCCTTTGGCTGTTTAAACAAAGCCCGTTATGGCATTGCTTGGGGGGCACTTGGTGCGGCGGAGTTCTGCTTTAATGCGGCGCGCCAATACACTTTAGATCGTCAACAATTTGGCCGGCCATTGGCGCAAACCCAGCTGATCCAGAAAAAGCTGGCGGATATGCAAACCGATATCAACTTAGGTTTATTGGGCTGCTTACAAGCGGGTCGGTTGATGGATGCCAACGCGTTACCGGTGGAAACAATTTCGCTGATTAAACGCAATTCTTGTGGCAAAGCCTTAGACATCGCTCGCGTAGCGCGTGATATGCATGGTGGTAACGGTATTGCGGATGAATATCACGTCATTCGTCACGTGATGAATTTAGAAGCCGTCAACACTTATGAAGGGACCCATGATGTGCACGCGTTGATTTTAGGCCGAGCCATCACTGGCTTACAGGCCTTTAGTTAACAGTTCAGCGAAGCGGCCAGGGACTATGTGTGTCTGCGCCGCTGTTGCTTGCAATACCCAAAAACCAGTCGACCCTAAAATTAATAAAGCCTAACTCTTGCAGGCAGAAGGTGAGTCTGTGCTCGCAAGTCAAAGGCTAACTCAGATCGAGAACCACTTATGAGCACATTCGAGCAACATGCTTGGACCCAAGGTTATCTGGATAAAATTCGGAGCAATGCGCTGCCCACGCTGTTGAGTCGCGCAGAATTGCTAACCGATGTCGAAATCGCCCGTTTCTACAATTCGATGCTGACCAGCCGTTTGTTAGATTTACGTTCACGGCTGTTGCAAGCCAAAGGGCAAAGTTTTTATACCATTGGCAGTAGTGGCCATGAAGCCAACTGTGTGGTTGCTTCAGCACTGCGCGTGACTGATCCGGCTTTTTTACATTACCGCAGTGGCGCGTTTTTTATCGAACGTAGCAAACAACTGCCAGGTTCTACCCCGATTTATGATTTGCTGCTGTCGTTTACCGCCTCGAGCGACGACCCTATTTCGGGCGGACGGCACAAGGTGCTCGGCAGTTTAGCGCTGTCGATCCCACCACAAACTAGCACCATTGCTTCGCAATTACCCAAAGCGGTCGGCACTGCTTTCGCGATTGATTTAACCCAGCGTTTGGGCCTTGAAGGCAAATGGCCTGCCGATGCTATTTCACTGTGCAGTTTCGGTGATGCTTCGGCGAATCATTCCACGGCGCAAGGCGCGATTAATGCGGCTTGTTGGACTGATTATCAACATTTGCCAGTGCCAGTGCTGTTTTTATGTGAAGACAATGGCTTAGGCATTTCAACCCCAACGCCAACTGGCTGGATCCATCATACTCTAAGCCCACATATGCAAACCTATGTCGCAGATAGCCGAGATTTGGCCAATGTGGCAGCACAAGCCCGCGCTGCAGTTGAGTTTGTTAGAACACAACGTCGCCCAGCTTTATTGCAATTAAAAACCTATCGGTTATTTGGCCATGCAGGCGCTGATGCAGAAGTAGCTTATCGGCGTAAGCAACTGATTGAGTCTGAACTCGAACAAGATCCGCTGCTGTTTGCGACGGCTTTAATGTTGGAGCGTGGCATCGTCGATGCCGAGCAACTCGCCACGCGGGTGCAGGCGTTAGATGCGCAAACGGCGCGGGTTGCCGCAGTTGCGGTCGGTCGTCCAAAACTGACCAGCGCTGCTGCCGTGATGAAAAGTATTGTGCCGCCACGCTTGGAAAAACCAGAGTTACCACGAGCAGTGCGGGCAGACGTGCTGGCCTTTGATAAACACAATTTAGGCAAGCCGCAACACCTGGCGAAAATCATCAACTGGACCCTGCACGAAATCATGGCGCAGCACCCAAATACCGTGGTGCTTGGCGAAGATGTCGGTAAAAAAGGCGGCGTGTACAACGTGACCCAACAACTGGTGCATCAGTTTGGCAATAATCGGGTGTTAAACACCTTGCTCGACGAACAAAGCATTTTGGGTCTTGGCATTGGCCTGGCGCAACAAGGCTTTTTGCCCATTCCTGAAATTCAATTCTTGGCGTATGTGCATAACGCTGAAGACCAAATTCGCGGTGAAGCGGCGACCTTGCCATTTTTCTCTAACGGCCAATACACCAACCCGATGGTGATCAGGATTGCCGGTTTAGGTTATCAGCGCGGTTTTGGCGGCCATTTCCATAATGACAACTCCTTTGCCGTGTTTCGTGACATTCCTGGCGTACTGCTGTTCTGTCCATCAAACGGCCATGACGCCAGTTTGCTGTTGCGCAAGCGGTAGAACTGGCCTATCGCGAACAGCGCTTGGTGATTTTCCTAGAACCGATCGCACTTTATATGGTGCGGGATTTACACGCACCAGGTGATGGTTTGTGGTGTTATGACTTACCGTCGGCTGAAACGCCGCTGCCGCGACTTGGGGCGCCAGCGGTGCGGGAATCGAGTTTGGTGAAAGCAAATCCTGATCTGGTCATCATCAGCTACGCCAACGGCTTTTTCTTAAGTTGCCAAGCGCAGCAGCAACTTGCGGAGCAGGGCATCGCCGCCAAAGTATTGGATTTACGCTATTTAGTGCCACTGCATGTTGATGCCATTGCAGAGGCGATTGGCGATTGTCGCAAGGTGCTGATTGTCGATGAATGCCGTCAGCGCGGTTCGTTAAGTGAAGAGTTGTTCACTCGGTTGCACGAATTAACCCCTGATTATTACCAAATTCGCCGCTTGTGCGCTGAAGATAGTTTTATTCCACTGGGCGCGGCGGCTTATACCGTTTTGCCGTCAGTGAAACAGATTTTGGATAAAGTGTCTGCGTTGCTGCAACCTAAGCCGCATGAAACCGAGCAACATCAAGGAGTCGCGCCATGAAAAAAACGGCAGTTGTGCTGTGCCCAGGCCGTGGCACTTATCAAAAAACCGAATTGGGCTCGTTAGCGGCCTATTACCAAAGCCCGTTGCTCTCACAAATTGATGGCGTGCGCCAATCACTTGGGCTGGCCACTGT
>CAZIPG010000040.1:0-15088 GCA_964540955.1 uncultured Rheinheimera sp. | reverse complement strand
CGACCAAGCCGAACGTTATCTGCATGCTTTACATCAATTACCCAGTAACAATGCAGCGCTGATTTATGCCGCCGGTTTATTGCAATTTCAGGGCATCGACCGCGACGAATACGACATTGTGGCAGTCAGTGGCAATTCGATGGGGTGGTATACCACGCTGAGCTGTGCTGGGGTTTGGGATGCGGACATCGGCACTGATATTGTTTCCGGCATGGCGAGCTTAACAGCGACAGCCGCGGGCCAGCAGTTTATTTACCCATTGCTGGATGAACACTGGCGGTTAGATCCAGCCAAAGTCGCGGCAGTGGCTAAGCAGCTGGAAATGCCAGAGTTATATAATTCCATTCAATATGGCGGCTATGCGGTGCTGGCAGGTAGCAATGCCGCAGTGCAAACGGCCATGGCGGCACTGCCACCGTTAGATCAGCGTTTTCCGCTGTTGCTGCAAGGGCATGCCGCGTTTCATAGCCCTTTGATGCAAGAGGCATCAGCCCAAGCTTTAGCGCGTTGGCAAACGAGCGTTTTTGCAGATCCAAGACTGCCAATGATTGATGGTGAAGGCCGTATTTGGCCAGCAGCGCCAGTACAAAAATCAGCACTGCATCACTACACCTTTGGCACTCAAGTCAGTGCCTGCTACGACTTTAAAAAAGCCGTGCAGGTCGCTGTGCGTGAATTTGCGCCAGACTGCGTCATTTTGTTAGGGCCAGGCCAAAACTTAGGTGGCGCAGTGGCGCAAAGTTTGATTGAAATTGGTTGGCTAGGCTTACAGTCAAAACAAGACTTCACCGACTTACAACAATCAGCAAGCCCATTTTTACTGGAAGCTGCGGCTTGTCAGTGTGCTTGACCAATGGCTTTAACAACCCGAAGGGTTCGCTTTGGCTTCGTCTTAGTGTGGAATTGGCGTGAAATTAGGGAACATCTTGTGGTTGGCTTTTTTCCCCATTAAGCTCAATTGGTTTGTGCCTCAATCAAAAAAAGGAGTTTTACCATGGGAATGAAGATGTCGATGAAGTTAGTGGTCGCTGTCGCTTGTGTGTTCGCAACGTCAGTGAGTGCAGAAATTAAAAGTTGCGATGCGTTAAAAGCGGAAATTGAGGCGAAATTGCAAGCCAAAGGGGTCAGCAACTACGTGCTCGCAGTTGTTGATGCCAGTGCCATCAAGGACGAAAAAGTGATTGGTAGTTGCGAGGGTGGGAGCAAAAAAATCACTTACCGCAAAAGCTAAGCCATCGATTGCAGAATGAACTGCAACATGGGATTAATTATTAAGAATAAGGCCGCTCCAGCGGCCTTATGCTTTGAATGCGGCTTTTAGCCGTCAGGGCAACCGTTCTATCCGTTTCAAGCGTTCGATAAAAGCTTCGACTTGCGACTCTGCTTGGGCATCAAGGTGATATTTCTGATGAAAGCCCAACGTTAAACAAACGCCATCTGCAAAAAAGAATAAATTGTAGCCATCAAAACCTGCAGCGATTTGCATGCCTGCTAATTCATACCCCGCTCCGACAGGAGTTAAAGCCGCTCCCCCTTGCTGTTCAATTTTACTAAAAACTTTCATCAACAATTTGGCATCGATTAAATTTTGCATGGCATTTCCTAAGTTTTGCTCGGGATGTCGGCTGCTCGATAAGGATCCCACTGCATTGGGGGCACACCTGATGGTAATACGCCATCAGTTGGGGTTTAGTTTGCTCGAGTGAGCAACTAAATGAGGAGAGCCACAATTTAAAAAGTTGCTTGCCATCGTTATGAAAAATGTTAAATTCAAGTTTGAGAAGTGGCTGTCCTTTATTGTTTAGTCGTTGATTGTTTTGAAGAATAAAAAAATATGTTTCATAAACCCAGAGTCAATAAAATTTACTTGAGCCTAGTTCCTTTGGTTATATTGCGAATTTTATTCACTCTTTTGCTTTTTTACTTTTTATGGGATGCCGTTGAAGCATTCAATAATAATGTCGCATCGGCTAGGGGAAAACTTTATCCTTTGCAAGAAAAGCCGTTTGGATATTGGTTTGTGCTGACCTATCAATTTGCGTTGGCACTTTTCCCGTTATATGTTTTGCTTTCCTTAAGAATTAAAACAGATAAAGAAGCCCAAACAGATAAAGAATCCAGCCAAGACTAGATAGGTAAACGCCAACTGGGTCAACAGACACTTACACACCCGTTGGCCTTTTTAGCTCCAAACTTTGCAAAATCACCAGTCCCCCTGAACACTCATTTCCTGGAGAGCTGAGCAGGGTTCACCGGCAGGGCTTGGCAAGCAGCGAATGCACTCGGTGAACTTTTTAAGGGATGTGTTACCCCGATGAAGCTTAATGCGGTTGCTTGTGGACAGCGGGAGCTTGCTGATTAAACAGCGCTTGGATGCGTTCAAGATGATTATTGGCATAGCTTGGCACTTTGGCTAAATCCACCGTGGCGAACATCGCTTTGGCTTCGTTGGTTTTTCCTTGTCGATATAAGGATTCCGCGAGATGCATTCGGGCTAATGCCGTTAATAATTGGTCACCAATTTGCCGATAATAGTTTTCGGCATGGATTAAATGGGGTTCTACTGCAGCCCATTGTTCGCGATAGGCGAGTACGCGGGCCAGATTGTAATGGCCTTCTGCTAACTTTGCGGTGTTATTGGTTTTTTGAATCGCCATCAAAGCTTTTTCGCGATGTTGCTGGGATTCTTCAAAACGTTTTAGGAAATGCGCGCCATGCGCTAAGTTATTGTATAACTCGTATTTCATCAGTTCATCGTGGCTGCGGCTAAACTTCACTTCTAGGCCTAACAAAGTTTCATAGCCCTTGAGCGGCTCGCCACGCACATAAGTTTGTACATTGACTAACAGGATGGTCGTCATTGGATTTGGCGTAGAGCGATTCATGCTTTCAAGCAGGTTTACCGCTTTATCGAGATAATGTTCGGCTTGTAATTTACTCTCTTTCGTTACCAGCATTTTGGCATGATAAATATAAAGTCGGGCACGAAAAGGCACTGGTGCCGTTTGATCAAGTACTAATTGTGAGGTGGCTTCCCACAGCGGGTCGCTATATTGCAAGGCAAACAATGAATCGAGCTTGAGTAAAGTGAGTTCATACCAAAGTGCGCTTTTAGGTTCTGCTTTGGCGACTTCAGCATCGATATGATCGAGGCATTCTTGGCTGGAATAACTACAGACAGTAAAAATATCAGTGGGGGCTTGCGCCGCAACAGGCATCACGAACCCAGCTGCCATCAATATGATTGTGCACAATGACTTCAAAACTGCTTACCTCAGCGACATAACCTGATGCATTGATTGCAATCCGTGTCCTTGTGATTACAGCTGCCGATAGTACTGAAGTTTGCGCGTAAAAAAAATATCAGGGAAGCAAATAAACGGGATTTCGTGAAGAAGTCACCACCCAACTGGCTTAGTCATTGGGTGGTGACTGCTCAGATTTAGTTAATTGGCTGCAGGCAATTCATTGCGGACATGGTTTTTGAAAAACACCATGTAAAGTGCCGGTACAAAGAGCAGGGTGAGCACAGTGCCAACGCCGACGCCGCCAATTAACACAAAGGCTAATGGGCCCCAAAAAGTATCGAGGGTGAGTGGCACAAACGCCAACATCGCGGCTAACGCCGTCAACAAAACCGGCCGAGCTCGATGCACGGTGGCTTCGACCACCGCATCTTTGGTTTTGTAGCCTTCTTTCAGGTTATCACTTACTTGCTGAGTCAATATCAGGGTGTTACGCATCAGAATGCCTGCAAGGCCAATCAATCCTAACAGGGCCACAAAGCCAAACGGTTGATTGAACAACAATAACCCCAAGGTCGCGCCAATTAAACCCAACGGCGCGGTGGCTAACACCATCCACATGCCAGTGAAGGAGCGCATCTGCAACATGATAAAAATCAACATCAAAGACACCATCAGTGGCATTAGCTTTTGAATTGACGCGTTGGCTTTGCCGGATTCTTCCACAGAACCTGCTTGTTGCAGACGATAGCCTGTTGGCAACTTGGCCTGTAGATCTGCCAGTTGAGCCCAAATGCGATTCGATACATCGTTCGCTTGTGCGCCTTGGATATCAGCAACCACGGCCAAGTACGGCTGCCGGTTATAGCGTTTCAACAACGGCTCTTCGTAGGCAATCTTTAATTCGCCCAGTTGTTGCAAAGCAACGGCTTTCCCTTGATTCGTTTTGATTTCGATGGACTGCGGCTGCACGACTTGTGCTTTCGCCAGGCGAGCGACCAGATCAACGGTGCGAATATCTTCCCGTAATTGACTGACCGTACTGCCAGTCAATTGGAATTGTAATTGCTGAGCCACCTCTGCAGCCGTCAGGCCATAAGCCATTAACTGTTCGGTATTCAAGCGCAGTTGCAGCACGGGCACACGTTCTTCCCACTCTAAATGGGCTCCCACAGTGTTTGGATCGGCCGCCATCACTTGCTGCACTTGTTGGGCGATTTCTCGCAGCACCAGTGGATCTTTGCCAATGACGCGGAAACTGACTGGCCATGGCACTGGCGGGCCGAACAACAAGCGGCTGACTCGGACGCGCGCTGCACTAAATTCCCCAGCAGCGATATGCTCTTCCAGCAAGTGCATGATGCGATCGCGCCCACTGGCATCGTGCGCCACAATCAAGATTTTGGCAAAAGAAGGATCCGGTTGTTCTGGGTTGGCTGAGATAAAAAAGCGGGGGGCACCAGCGCCAACAAAACTCGACAGTGATTTCACATCGGCATGCTTGGCGAGCAATTTTTCGACATGCAACGCGGTCTCATTGGTATTTTGAATGGCCGTGCCATGCGGCATATAAATGCTGACTAACACTTCGGGTCTGTCTGAGCTTGGGAAAAATTGTTTCTGCACAAATTTACCCATGCCGACCACCGACAACACAAAGGCAAACACCGTAATGCCAATCACCATTTTTTTATGATGGATACACCATAGGACCAGCTGCCGCAGTTTACGGTAGTTGGCGGTTTGGTAGGGGTCGCGATGATGCTGTTTGACTGCGGGTAACAATTTTACGCCCAAGTAGGGAGTAAATGTCACCGCAACAACCCAAGAAACCAGTAACGCAAATCCAACCACCCAAAAGATATTGCCGGTATATTCGCCCACGCCAGATTTGGCAAAACCAATAGGCACAAAACCAGCGACTGTTACCAAAGTGCCAAATAGCATAGGGGCAGCGGTGGCTGACCATGCATAACTTGCTGCTTTAATCCGATCTAAGCCTTGTTCCATTTTGACCATCATCATTTCAATCGCAATGATCGCATCATCGACCAACAAGCCAAGAGAAATGATCAAGGCTCCCAAAGTGATGCGGTCGAGGTTAATGCCTGCCATTTTCATCAGCAAAAAGGTAATGCCGAGGGTCAGTGGAATGGCAATTCCCACGACTAATCCAGCTTTGAGGCCGATAGCCAGGATACTGACCGCCATCACGACCAGCACCGCCACTAAAAATTTAATCTCGAATAAATCCACCGCTTTGGAAATGGCATCCGCTTGATTGGTCAGCTGATGCAGTTCCATACCGAGTGGCAGTTGTGCTTGAATGTCGCTGAATTTTTCGGCCAGTGCCTTGCCTAAAGTCAGACCGTTTTCACCCGGTTGCATCACCACGCCGACTAAGATGGCATCTTGGCCAGCGGTTCTCGCCAGCAAGCGGGCAGGGTCTTCGTAACCCCGTTCAATGCTGGCCAGATCGGAGAGTTTCACCAAAGTTGAACCGACCCGAATAGGCATTTGCTGCAGAGCGGCCAAATCATCAATGCGAGCATCAAGACGCAGGGCAACAGATGGGCCTGCAGTTTCTAACTGGCCCGCAGGTAACAACCGGGTATTGGCATTAATTTGTTGTTGAATGTCGTTGGCGCTCAAACGCAGGCTGGTCAGTTTATGCGCATCGAAGTTAATGAAAATCCGCTCTGGACGGTCGGCGATTAACACGGCTTTATGCACGCCCGGCACTCGCGTTAACTCATCGCGCAGCACTTCTGCTTGTCGGCTTAAATCGCGAAACGGCAGGCCTGGAGCCGTGAGCGACACTAAACTGAAATAAACATCAGAAAAGGTATCATTGACGATCGGGCCAATGACACCCGCAGGAAGAGACGTTGCCTCTTCCTGCATGCGTTTTCGCACTTGATAGAATAAATCCGGCACTATCTGAGAAGGGGTGTAGTCTTTGAATTCAATCGTTAAATTGGCGGCACCAGGGCGGATTTGGCTATCGATTTTATGGATGTTATGCACTTCTTGAATGCGTTTTTCTAGGCGATCAGCCAACTGAGATTGCATTTCCTCGGCGCTAGCACCTGGCCAATACACTGACACCACCATGGCGCGAATGGTAAAAGAGGGATCTTCAGCGCGGCCTAAAGATAAAAACGCGTAGACCCCGCCAATAAAGGACAACAAGATAAAAAACAGCGTGATGGCTCGTTCGCGCACCGCGAGGGTCGATAAGTTAAAGCTCATGGTTTGAGCTCCTGCACTGCCATACCCGCTGATAATAAATGAGTACCCAGCACAATAATCGGCGTGCCATGGGCCAGCGAAGTCCGAATCACCGCGGTTTCGCTATTCAGTGACACCACTTCGACGGCCACTGGCTGGGCTTTCCCTTGGACGATCTGCCAAATTTGGGGTTGTTGTCCCCGCTCATCGAGCGCTGCGATAGGGATTTGTATTTCACCGATTTGGCTTGTTAATTCCAGTTTGACTGGCAGCACTTGGCCCAAGCGCAGCAATTGTTTTGCTGTGGCTGGCGCGGCAATTTGATAGCGACTTTGCCGAGTGAGACTAGTCGCATCGGCGCTTCCGGCCGCAGAGCGCAAAGATAAGGCAAGGTCGCCAGTGGGCAAGGTAATACTGGCCCGCGCGGGTGGGGGCAGTTGTTCTGGTAATTGAATTTCAACCTCAAGCTCTTGCACTGTGGCAAGCGCAGCCAAACGTTGACCTTGACTAACGACTTGGCCGGGTTCGGCATAAATTTCAGTGATCACGCCGTCAACGCTGGCTTTCAAAACCGCATAACTCAGCGCATGTTTTGCTTGCTGCTGCTGGGCCTTGGCTTTGGCTAGATTAGCCTTGGCTTCATTGAACTTGAGTTGCGCTTGTTCACTGCCTTGGGCGCTGATAAAGCCTTTTTTCAGCAATTCTTGCGCCCGTTTGAGCTCGGCACTGGCCGTATCTAAGCTTGCTTGCGCCGCCGCTTGTCCGGCTTCAGCGACTTTCAGGGCCTCTGTTAAATCTTTCGGATCTAAGCGATATAAAACTTGCCCTTTTTTCACCAATTGGCCTGCTTCGACCAAGCGTTTGGCGATACGGCCACCGACTTGGAATGCAACAGGAATTTCGACTCGCGCTTTGACAACACCCGTCAGTTCAAGCTTGGACTGTTGTTGTTGCATAATGGCTTGCGTCATCACCAAAGTCGGTTTGGCGACCTCGGCAGCGGAGTCAGCTTTTGAGCAACCGATGAGAGTGGCGCCACTGAAAAAACAGAGCAACAGGAGTTGCGCTGGACGGCTGAATTGTGGCGAAAAAATTCGAGGAAAAAGACCAAACATAGCCACCTCTGGCAGAATCTGTTAATATTAAACGAAAGCGTTCAGTAATCCATTATTGAACGGTATCGTTCAATAAGCAAGAGAGAATTATGATTTTAAGTAGTGGTCGGCCAATTGATCGAAGCAAAGATATCGCTATCTTATTGGCAGCACGAGAAATTTTGCTTAAAGATGGCCCTGGTGCTCTCACCATGGAAGCGGTCGCAAGCAAAGCCAGTGTCTCTAAAGCTACTTTGTATTCTCGTTTTGGCAATCGCAATGAACTGATTGAGGCGGTATTGCGCGCACAATCAGATTTTTTTGTGGAAACACTCAACCTGCAAGTGGTGACTCTGGAGCAATGGTTGGTCGCGATGCAGGGCTTTAGTCAGCGTCTTTTAGCCTATTTATTTAGTGATGATCATCTTTGTTTACTGAAGACACTGCATGGCCATGAATGCATGCCGGTCGACTTAAGAGACCGAATGTTTGAATTGGGTCCAGTTGCAACTTGTCAGCAAGTCGAACGTTTCTTAGCGCAGGCCCATCAAGCTCAGATCATTGACTGCCCAGATCCAGCCTTCAGTGCCGAATGTTTGTTTGGCATGTTGGTTGGGATGGATATGATCCGAAATTTATTTCATCAACCAGCCAAGCGACGGCCTGAAGATATTGAAAGCCACGTTCATCGCGTACTAGGTCAATTTCTACAGATGCACCAGCGTTAAATCGCTCTTGCTGTTTCTACGTTGACAAACCGTAATCTTATCGCCATACCAAAAGTGCCTTGTCCTTTGGCGATTGTGCGCTTTGTTGTTATGCCATCTTTGTGGGGTGTCGTCGTTCTTGAGCCCCTTTTGTAGCTATCTCTTTACTAATTAATACAAAAAAAAATCGTAATAACTAGTTCTACTTAAGTAACTAAATCGGATATAACTAATTGTTGCTGAACATTTTGTTGTAGTCCGTCATGGTACGAAGTGTCTTTGCATCCCCAAGCCGCAACAAAGCGGTCATTACAATAACAAGACCCAATCCAGTTCGTAAGGAAGCAAATGAAAACCACAATGTTTAAGTTAAGCCAATGTGCCTTGGCGATCGGGAGCCTGATGTGTGCGTCATCAGCGCTGGCGCAAAGTCAAGAAACCGACAAAAAAGAAGTGGAACGGATCCAAATCACCGGTTCGAATATCAAAAGAACCGATTTAGAAGGACCGTCACCTGTCACAGTCATTTCTCGTGATCTTATCGATAAATCAGGGTTTGATAACCTAGCTCAGCTGTTAGAGCGGATGCCAACCACGGGTTCAGGCACATTTACCACGCGCGGCAACAGCCAAGATTCAACAGCGAACGGTGCAGCGGGCATCAGTTTGCGTGGCTTCGGTGCTGATGCGACGTTGGTGTTAATCAACGGCCGTCGTGTTGCTTCAAGCCCATTTGCAGAAGGCATTGTCACTTCATTCGTCGACATCAACAGCATCCCTGTTGCAGCGATTGAACGCATTGATATTTTAAAAGATGGCGCATCAGCAATTTATGGTTCTGATGCGGTTGCAGGTGTTGTGAACGTTATCCTGCGTAAAGATTACGTCGGTACTGATATTTCTTTAGGCTATGGTCAAGCAACCGGTCCTGGCTATGATGAAACCACGTTCAGCACTGTTTGGGGTGTTGGCGATGACAAATCAAATGCGACGTTGATTTTTGATTATTTCAATAACGGCCAAATCGATAACTCAGAACTGGGTCGTTTTGGCACTGCCAATCAAACCCCTTATGGTGGTGAAGATTTCCGTTCTTCACGTGGTTACCCTGGTCGTTTCATCGTGGATGGTCAAGTGACACGCGATCCAAATTGCCCTGCGGGTAGCATTGCGGGTCAAACATGTTTGTATGACTATGGTCCGCATTCAATTGCTGTGCCAGGGGCAGAGCGGATTGGCGCTATCTTAAACATGAGCCGTGAACTAAGTGATGATATCCAACTGTTTTCCGAGATTGGTATTCAGCATAACTCCTCTGAAGCCGGTGGTGCAGCGACGCCATTAGATGAAGGTGCAGGATTATATGTCCCTGCAAATCATCCAAATAACCCATGGGGCAAACGGGTTGAAATCAGCCGTTACCGGACTGTGGATGCGGGCAACCGTCGCTGGTCAATCTCTTCAGATACCATGCGTGTGTTGGCAGGGATCCGTGGTAAAACCAATGACTGGGAATGGGAAGCCGCTGCTCAAAAAGGCCGCAGTGCATCAAACCAAACCGGTGACCGTGATCAAGGTTGGGTTCGTACCGACTTACTGCAGCAAGAAATCAATGCCGGCCGTTACAACCCATTTGGTGGCGTGAGAAACCCGCAATCAGTGATTGATGCCATCACGACGAGCTTAGTGCGTCGCGGCGTATCGCATATGACGTCATTGGATGCCAAAGTGTCAGGCGAGCTGTTCGAATTAGAACATGGCGCCGTCGGTGTTGCATTTGGTGCAGAATATCGCAAAGAAGACGCTCGTGACCAACCGGATGACCAATTCGTCCGTGGTTTGATTTTTGGTACTGAATCAGTGTCAGCAGCGGCGGCTCGTTCACAAAAAGCGGCTTATGTCGAATTTGCGATCCCAGTCTTGGCGGATTTAGAAATGCAAGTGGCTCAACGTTATGACCACTACAGCGACTTCGGCGGCACCGCCAATCCAAAAGTAGGTTTCCATTATACGCCGACAGATACCTTCAGCTTGCGCGGTTCTTGGAGCCAAGGTTTCCGTGCGCCATCTTTAGCGCAAATCGGCTTAGGCCCATCACAAGAATCGCAATTCTTTGTGGATACTTTCCGCTGCCCAACCGCTAACCCTAGCAATCCAGCATGTGCGTCAACCGATTACACTATCGTGTTTGCCGGTAACCCAAATCTGGAAGCTGAAGAATCAGAAACTTGGAATATCGGTGCGATTTTACAAGTGACAGATGATTTTGATATCGGTGCAGACCTGTGGAGTATCACGCAAGATAACAAGATTGATGAAGTGCCATTTGGTGATGTTTACCAAGCGGAATGTGGTAATCAAAGCAGCACCATTTGTGTGCGTCGCGCCCCATTGCCAGGTCAAACCTTGGGTGAGTTAGATCGCATCAATAACACCTTCTTCAACGTCAGTTCGCAAGAAGCACAAGGTTTAGATATTTCAGCAAACTACAAAATGGACCTGCAAGATTTAGGTCTGTTGAAGTTAAATCTGGAATGGACTTACTTAAGCAACTTCGAAAAAGATGGCTTGGAATACACGGGTGAATACCGTTATCCGCAATTCCGTTGGGTCACCAACGCAGACTGGTCCATGGATAACTGGGGTGCAGCCGTATCATTGTCTTACATTGGTGAATTTGAAGATACACCCGACATTGATTTCGACGGTTCCATGGATTTCACCACCAACAAGTCACGGATGGTTGAATCACAATACACCGTTGATACGCAGCTGTATTACAACCTGAACGACAAAACCAAATTAACGTTTGGTATTAGCAACTTGTTTGATGAAGAACCTCCATTTGCTATCGGTGATGGCGATGGTGACTTGTATGGTTATATCCCGAGCATGTACAACCCGCGCGGACGTTATATCTATGGCAAAGTGAATTACCGCTTCTAAGTCAACCTGTCGCAGTAAAACCAGAAACCCAGAGCATCGCTCTGGGTTTTTTTATGACTATCAATAATTGAGTGTTAATGATATTTATTTTTTGTAATTTTCAATGTAATAATGTTCCTCTTTTACTACTAGTTAAGGGAATAATCGTTGAAAATTTTCTACTTCTTTTGTTTTTTAGTGGTGACAGTCATCACTCAGCCGGTGTTCGCCGGAGAAATTGCGGATCGCTTCAGTCAACTACCGATTGTTAAACAGGCTTCAGTGTCACCTGATGGTCGACATATGGTCGGGGTCTTTCATCTTGATGGCAAAGTGGTGGTGATGACCAGCCCATTTGCGAGCAAACAAACTACCGCTGTGGTCAGCTTAAGGAATCCTGCCGATCGGATTGAATCGGTTTATTGGGCTAACAATGAGCGTTTATTGGTCACTGCCAGTATTCCAAAGGTCGCTAACGGTTCAGCATTTCGGCAAGAAGTCATTTATGCGGTCAATATCGATGGTTCAAAAAACGTGACCATTGAGAATACTTCACCCTATAAACAAGATGAATCACCATGGATTAAACAATATACCGGCGTCAGCATTGTCAACACTTTGGCAGATGATGATGAGCATATTATCGTTGAAGCTTATGATGAGCGTGACAATAACTATGCGTTATTTAAGGTGAATATTTATAGCAGCGCATTTGAGAAGGTCGAAAGTGGTGCCAATAATCGTTACGGCTTTGTCACTAACCGGGCGGGACAAGCGGTTTTCTCGATCACGCAAGGGAAGAATGACGATTTTCGCACCATCCATTTTAAAAAACCGGGGACGGCGGAGTGGGTGGCTATCAAACAACTCAAACTTGCTGGCGATGTGCTGTTTAAACCCGTGGCCATTGATGGCGAAAATTTATATGTCATTACCAATTTGAACTCAGACCATAGTTATGTCAGTCGCTTCGATACCAAATCCGGTGAACTTAGCCCGCCTGTGTTGCAAGAACCAGGTTATGACATTGCCAATGTCATTTTGGATAGCAACGAACAATTAGTGGGTTACGTTTCCAATCGCGATTTTTCCAAGCATGTCTATGTGGCTGAGCAGCAGAAATTGCGCTCAGATAAAATTGATGCGGCATTAAAAGGTCGGGAAAACTATTTGGTCAGCCTGAGCCAGGATTTATCGAAAGTATTGATTTATAGCACCACAGCCAATGCGCCTGCACGCTATTACACCTTTGATTTTTCTGCCAATAAAGCAGGGTTTTGGTTCAGCCAATATCCGCACTTAGAAAAAGTTGCGATGCCAATTCCTCAACCCATCCAATTTAAAGCGCGGGATGGTTATCAATTGTCAGGTTATTTAACCCTGCCTTTGGGCGATGCAAAAGCGCCATTGATTGTGTATCCCCATGGCGGTCCGACTGCGCGGGACTATCAGGAGTTTGACACGAATGTACAATTTTTTAGTCAAATGGGCTATGCCGTATTACAGGTCAACTTCCGCGGTTCGGATGGTTTAGGCACTCGTCATGAGGTTGCCGGCTATCGGCAATGGGGCCGTTTGATGCAAGATGATGTGATGGATGGTGTCGCTTATGCCGCCACTATTCCGCGCGTTGATGCGAAAAAGTCTTGTGTCGTGGGCGCAAGTTATGGCGGTTATGTGGCTTTGGTTGCCGCTTTTAGAGACCCAAGCCAATTTCAATGCTTCGTTAGCGTTTCGGGTGTGACGGATTTAGTCAGTATGCTCCGGCAAGATGTGGATGGTTTTGCTCCGCGCCGCATATTGTATGAGGCCAAAGTGGGCGATTTTGAGAAAGATGCCCAAATGTTAAACGCCGTGTCCCCGCTCCAACAAATCGGCAAAATCACCAAGCCAGTGTTATTAATCCACGGCTTGAAAGATACGCAGGTACATTACAGTCAATCGACCAAACTGTACGAACAAATGCGCGATAAAAATTTACCGGTTCGCTATGTTGAGCTTGAAAACGGGACTCACTACTTCGATGAAGCTGAAGATCGCAAGTTATTGTTTAACGAAATGGAATCTTTCTTAAAACAACATTTACCGCTTTAACTGAGGTAATGGGAGGGGCAAATTCTGTTTGCTCTTCCCTTGATGCTATTGCTATTGAAGTCTCGAAATCGCTGCTGTTATGCAGTGTAGATTTTCAGTTGGCATTTTTTATGATTAGTACTAATATTGGGTAAATCTCAGGTCGGACCTTGCCCATTAAGGCTCATCAAAATTCATGGATGGATTCACTTTAAGCTTAGCAACCAGTTGCATCAGCCTTGTGATGGCATTGTGCGTTTCTATTTTGTGGATAACGAATCAAAGCCAAAGATACTTGTTGGATTGGGCCTCTGCTGGGGTATTATTTTTCCTGTCTAATTTCTTCACGCTGTTCGCTTTTAACGACATGCTCCCAGCTGGTATAGCCCCAGTGTTGGTGAATCTGACTTATCTTTGTGGCCATGCCGCAGTGCTTGCTGGAGTTCGTCGGCAATCGCAACGTTCCGCTCATTGGGATTACATTCTCATTCTCGCTTTGTTAATTTTGCTCCTCCATAGTACTGAATTTGTACAAGAGAGCGTCGCCAACCGTATCATGGTGTTTTATCCAATCTTGATGGGCATTAATGCGGTCGCAATTTGGCAGTTACTGACACTTCCAAAAGCCAATTACAAGAAAATGTATTGGCCGCTGTTGCTGGCTCAAGGTCTGTTTTTATTACAACTGATGATCCGTTTTGTGATGATGAAGTTGGGTGACCAGCCTTTTGCGGTGAACGTGATGGCTGAATGGGTGATGGCCTCAGGGACGCTGGCTGTTTTGGTGTTTTTATTATTGACGACGGTCGGCTGTGTTTTTGTGTTCATGTGTCAGCAAGAACAGCAATTAAGACAAGCATCCCTATTGGATCCGCTGACCCAAAGTTATAACCGCCGAGCATTAGAGGATGTGGCTCCCAAGGAGTTTTTGCGTGCCAAACGGCAGCAGCAGCCTTTAGCGATGTTGTTGTTTGATATTGATCATTTTAAAAGTATCAATGATCGATTCGGGCATTCTGAAGGCGATAAGGTTTTACAACAAATCACCCAAATCACTGCGACTGAATTGCGTGGGTATGACCATTTGTTTCGCCTTGGTGGGGAAGAATTTGTGGCTTTGTTAAGTACCGTCGAGCCCGACCTTGTCGAACGGGTCGCTGAAAGGATCCGTGCAGCAGTCAATGCTTGGACTTTTAAGAATGAGGCCCAGCAATTCCATGTGAGCATCAGCATCGGCATCGCGAATATCAGTCAAATTGATCAAGACTGGCAAGCCATGCTGCACAGAGCCGATTTAGCGCTCTATCAAGCAAAAAGCAAAGGGCGAAACCGCGTTTGTATTGCCGAATCACAATTGATTGCAGTCGCCATCTAGGGCTAAGGAGACCAAGGCAAGTTCAAATACGGCTTACTATCGTCCTATTGCAAAGTCATTTGGAAAATCACTAAAAAATTAGCCCAGCCAGTTTTCGAATGTTCGTTTTTGCCAGTGGTGAATTTGTATTAACGCGATGCGACAGAATCTCGCAAAATCAGTTCAGGCAAAAATAAATGGGTTTTATAACCTTTATCTTCGGGTTGTGTACTGAGTTCAATGGCAAGTTTGGTGGCATAACTTGCCATTTCCTCGACCGGATAATGCATCGTAGTGAGTTGTGGCCGACAAGCTCGGGCCACAATTAAATCATCAAAGCCGATGACCGAAACGTCTTCAGGTACCCGGATCCCCGCTGCAAATAAAGCGTGAATAGCGCCGACCGCCATCAAATCGTTGTATGCTAGTAAAGCGGTAAATTCAATCTTTTTGGCTAAT
>CAZIPG010000039.1:0-18746 GCA_964540955.1 uncultured Rheinheimera sp. | reverse complement strand
CGAAGGCAGGTTATGAAATATACAGGCTGGTTGTTTCTGATGTTGTTTGCTGCGGTCGGATCCGCTGAAGAAAAAAAGGTTTTTGTCACTGTCGACAAGAACAATAATTTGGTTTTTTCTGACAGCCCAAGCCCAGGCGCTTCTCAAGTCAGTATCAAAGAAACAGGCACAGCAATGGCGCCTGTCACAGTGAATATTATCAATGAACCGACTCCGACTAAAGAACCTAAATTCGAAGTGGCCATTGCCAAGCCTGAGCAACAAAGTACTATTCGCGACAACAATGGCACTGTATATGTTTCAGGTTCAGTCAGTCCATTGTTTTCACAAGGTCTTCGCGTTGTGCTTTACCTCGATGGTAAACAAGTTGCTGGCCCTACAGGCAATGCAAATTTCATTCTGCACGATATCGAACGGGGTGAACATCAACTCTATTTAGAATTATTAAACCATTCAGGCAAGGTTATTGCATCAAGTCCTCCAACCACGTTCTATATGCATAGAGCATCGGTAATATCACCAAAATAGTGCACTTAATTTTTTTCTTCCGCTAAATTTACGCGCTTGAAATCTTTTTGTGCACTAGAATGGTGCATGAGGATTGAAGCCGTGACACAAAACCAGACGTCATTAAATTTACTTGGCATTGATTTTGCCGAACAACTGACCACAGCCATTTTGGTTTTGGATGCTCAGTTGCATGTCCGTTATTTTAATACCGCGAGTTGTGCCCTGCTGAGTATCGGCGAAAAGCGCTTGGCCCATCAATATTTTCCAGCATTGTTTCAATTCAGCGATTTGAATGTCAGCCATCTCTTAAGCACCCTGAAGACCAAGCAAGGATTTGGCGTCAGTGATGTTCATTGTGTGTTGCCCGATGGCCGGCATGTCGTTGTTGACATCACAGCCACTTGGCTCGAAACCGAAGAACCAAGCTTATTGATTGAACTGCGCCAAGTGGATCAACAGCGCAAAATCAGTATGGAGAGTCTGCAGCAACATCAACACCTGGCTGCTCGGGAATTGATCCGTGGCCTTGCCCATGAAATCAAAAATCCATTGGGGGGGTTAAGAGGTGCTGCTCAGTTGCTGGAAGAATCCCTGAATGAAGAACAACGGGAATATACCTCGTTAATTATCGCGCAGGCAGACCGTTTGAGAAATTTAGTCGATCGCTTATTAGGCCCTTACAAACCACCTCAACGGGTCCTTTGCAATCTACATCAAATTATCGAGCGCGTTAGCCAGCTAGCGCAGATTGATAACCCAAACGAAGTCGTTTTCAGTCGAGATTACGATCCCAGCATTCCTGATTTTTTATTAGATCCAGAATTAATCGAACAAGCGCTATTAAACATTGTACGGAATGCGCAACAAGTGTTAGCCAGCGGTGGCGACATTGTGCTGCAAAGTCGCATTTTGCACCAACATACCATTCATGGTCGACGCCATCGCTTGGTTGCCACCATTAAAGTCATCGACAACGGTCCTGGGATCCCAGCAGAAATTAAAGACACGTTGTTTTATCCGATGGTCAGCGGCAAACCGGGGGGCACGGGCCTTGGTTTATCCATTTCACAAACACTCATCCATCAACATGGTGGCTGGATTGATTGTGAAAGTTGGCCTGGTCGCACCGAATTCACATTGTATTTGCCGGTCAGTACAAAAGGAGAGTAACCCAATGCAACAAAATGTCTGGATAATTGATGATGACAACTCGATCCGCTGGGTGCTAGAAAAAGCCTTAACACGTGCTGGGATTGTCTGCGAAAGTTATGCGTCAGCCGATCTGATGCTACAGCGCCTTGAATTTGATCAGCCCGCAGTCGTCGTTTCAGATATTCGCATGCCGGGCACTGACGGCATGACTCTCCTGAGCCGTTTGAAAGATTTGGCACCGGAGCTGCCTGTGATCATCATGACCGCTCATTCGGATTTGGATAGCGCGGTGAATGCCTTCAAACGTGGCGCCTTCGAGTACTTACCCAAACCTTTTGATGTCAATGAAGCTGTCAGCCTCATTAGCCGAGCGCTGGAACATGCCAATGCGAAAAAGCCGAAAGCAAGTAGCCAAGCCGTTTCGCATGTTCCTGAGATTATTGGCGAAGCCCCTGCAATGCAAGAAGTCTTCCGTGCTATCGGTCGCTTATCTCGCTCAAGTATTAGTGTGTTAATTAACGGCCAAAGTGGCACAGGCAAGGAACTCGTGGCCCATGCGCTGCACAAACATAGCCCGCGTGCGGAACAACCGTTTATTGCGCTAAATATGGCGGCTATCCCCAAAGACTTAATCGAATCCGAGTTATTCGGCCATGAAAAAGGCGCATTCACTGGTGCAGCAACCCTAAGAAAAGGCCGCTTCGAACAAGCGGATGGCGGTACGCTGTTTTTAGATGAAATTGGCGATATGCCGCTCGATGTGCAAACGCGCTTGTTGCGGGTGTTAGCTGATGGCCAATTTTATCGAGTGGGAGGTCATCAAGAGGTGAATGTGGATGTCCGAATTATTGCCGCTACTCACCAGAACTTGGAACAACTGGTTGCAGATGGCAAATTTCGCGAAGACTTATTTCATCGTTTAAATGTCATCCGGATCCAAATCCCAGCGCTGAAAGACCGCAAACAAGACATTCCAAAACTTACCCGTCACTTTTTGCAGTTGGCGGCGAAAGAAATGAATGTTGAAGTGAAGGATTTAGCAGCGGAAACTGAAAAATTTCTGGCGCAACTCGACTGGCCAGGTAACGTCAGACAGCTGGAAAATACCTGCCGTTGGCTTACCGTGATGGCATCGGGCAAACAAATTTTACTATCTGATCTCCCAGCTGAATTAACTAGCACGCCCAAGGTTGCTTCACCACAGCAAGCGGGCCAACACAGTTGGCAGGAGCTGCTTGCCCAGTGGGTGATGCACAAACTCAATAGTGGCGCTGAAGATATTTTGGCGGAAGCAGGCCCTGAGTTTGAGCGGATCGTGTTGAAACAAGCCTTGCAATATACCCATGGCCATAAACAAGATGCCGCGAAGCGTTTGGGCTGGGGGCGAAATACCCTGACGCGTAAACTCAAAGAGTTAGATATGGAGTAATGAGATACTCTGGCGATTTGTTCGCAGCCAGCCTCGATTGAACGAGCTTGCTGCGAACCGCTTTTCTCACAGTTATTCCGCAGATGCTTCCGTTGTTTTTGCAGCATCTTGCCGCTTTTGTTTCATCCGTAACATTTTTGCATCCAGTTGCGCCTTTTGTTCTGCCGTCAACACTGCACGAATCGCATGCTGCAGTTTCAAGCGCGCTACTCCTTGCTCAATCATTTGGGTCTGTTGCTGTTCGATTAACTGACGAGCTGCGACTTCATCAAAAACATCGGCCTTAATAATGGCAACAAATTTTTCTGCAGTTTGCTGGCGTTGTGGCTGTTCCGTACGCTTTGCTTTGAACTCGTCCGTTAATTGCGCAATTTGCTGGCGCTGAGCATCCGTTAAATCCAGCCCTTTAAGCATTCGTTCCAGGCCGACCTGACCATGCTGACCGCCACCATGTCGCCCATGTTCATGTGGACCTGCCATCACAGATTGCGACAACAATAATGTCATGCTTGCGGCAAAAAATGCGGTTAATACATTGAATTTTTTCATAAAGACATCTCCAAGTTTGGCTTATACTGCATTTAAACTTCGCTGTGTAGCCCTTGCTTCAGCGTTGAATACAGCATAACGCGCTCAATGCAAAGCAACGCAAGTCGGCAGTAAAGGTTATGTAAAGAGACTTGTCGAGCCGTGTCAGCCCCTTACACTATGCTTTCAACCAAGGAGTTCCATGATGCAAAACGGTCAACTACTGCTGATCGATGATGACGCCGAATTAAGTCAGCTGGTCATTGATTATTTAACTTTGGATGGCTTTCAAGTCGATCATGCTGCAGATGGCACATCAGGCCTTGCCAAAGCGCAAACGGGCGCCTATCAGTTACTTCTACTCGATGTCATGTTGCCTGGGCTAGATGGACTTTCGTTATTACGCCAGCTGCGTCAAACCAGTTTTTGCCCAGTGTTAATGCTGACTGCGCGCGGAGATGATATAGACCGCATCATCGGCTTAGAACTTGGCGCTGATGATTATCTAGCCAAACCCTTTAATCCGCGCGAGTTAAGTGCTCGGGTGCGCGCCATTTTACGGCGTGTGGAATTAGCACAACAGCCACAAAACCAACAACAAGCCTTACTAGATATCAACGGCGTCCAACTGAATCGACACAATCGTCAAGTGAATTGTGATGGGCACCCTGTGGTGCTGACAGCCACCGAATTTCAACTGCTGGATTACTTGATGAGTCACGTCGGAATTGTGGTGACTAAAGAAGAACTCAGTAAAAATGTGTTGGGCAGAACTTTGCAGCAATATGACCGCAGCCTTGATATGCATGTCAGCAACATTCGAAAAAAACTGGGCCAATTTGATCCAAAAGATAAAATTCAAACCCTGCGCGGTTCTGGCTACTTATATATGGCAAGCACATGAAGTTAAAACAACTCAATCCATGGCGTTTCCTTGCATTTCGGTTGTTCAGCTGGTTTTGGTTGGTGTTGTTACTGACGTTAGCTGTCGCAGCTTTGCTCGCCCAAACTTTTGCTGACGATACGGAAATTAGACGTTTGCCCCCCGGCGTTTTTGAAGAAATTCGGCCTGTGATGCAGTCAATACAGCGGTTTGACTCAATTGAAGAGTTAAGCAAAAAAGTGAATCGGCGGGATAGAAACCGCTGGCTGGTCGTCGATGCTGAAACCAACCGAGTGTTGAATGATCAAATTTTGCCCAAAGCTTTTGATCAACAATGGCTCACCGAGTTATCTCAGCTCAATCGACCACGCTTGTTATTGCACAAACGCAGCGTGTTAGCAGGCCCCTTCCTCATCGACTTTCATGGTCAACAATTGGCTTTATTCCAACTGCGTGAACGCCCGAACCGACAAGGGCTAGCACTCGAGATGCTGCCAGAATTTACGCTGCCGACGATGCTGTTGCTGTTTTCAGCAATTGCCAGTATCGGCTTGGCATTTACTATCACTAAACCCTTACGAATTCTGCATCAGAAGAATTTGCAATTCGCTGCTGGAGATTTAACAACCCGAATCGAAGGCCCAGAGCGTCGCAGTGACGAAATTGGCGAACTCGCCAGAGGATTTAACCTCATGGCGAATCAAATCAGTGATTTGGTGCAAAATCAACAACGGCTACTGAGGGATATTTCCCATGAATTGCGCTCACCACTAACCCGAGCACAATTGGCTATTGCCTTGGAACAACGTCAAGGCACTGGCCAACAACTGCCGAGATTACAACAAGAACTCGAACGGTTAGATCAAATGCTGGATGAGTTACTGACCTTTAGTCGGCTAGATGCTGGCCAATATCAACTACAAGCCGTTGAGCTGGATATTGTTGAATTAATAGAAGAAATTATCGAAGTCAATCAACTGGAAGCAGACAACAAACAACAGCGTTTGGTGTACCAAGGCCCTCAGCAAGCACACACTTATTGCGATAGCCGATTAATTGCTCGGGCGATAGAAAATGTGGTGCGCAATGCGTTGAAATATAGCCCTGCTGGCTCAGAAATCGATTTGACTTTGGCAGTCCATGCAGATCACATTCACCTACAGATCCGTGACCATGGGCCTGGCGTGCCGCAAGATGCTTTGGAAGCCATGTTTGCTCCTTTTTATCGCGTGTCAGATAGTCGCAACAGTCAAACAGGGGGAACTGGCTTAGGGCTTGCGATTGCAGCCCAAGCTTTAAAGCAGCATCAAGGTCATATTAGCGCCAGTTTACCTAGCGACGGTGGCTTATTGGTTCTGCTAGAATGGCCGCAACATCCTTCAAATTGAGCACTGTATGTCCGTTGCATCTGGTCTGTTTGGGGCAATTTCAGCCCATTTACAAAGCGCTGATTTCCTAAAGGCTTCGGCAGTGCAGCAACTTGAACAGTGCTGGCTGCAAGGCCAAAGCGGTTGGTTTATAGGACAACGGCACTGCCGCCTACATTTTCGCTATTGGCTCCCCAAAAATGCCACCGCAGCCTTAGTTCTTGTGCCAGGACGCATTGAAGCGGCACATAAATATCTGGAAGTCTGCTTGGATGCAGTGAGCAGTGGTTATCAAGTTTTTGTACTTGATCACAGGGGTCAGGGCATTTCAGAGCGCTTGTGTGACGATCCCCAAGTCGGCATGGTCGATGATTTTGTGGATTATCAGCACGATTTGGCATTGTGGTTTGCCGAGATCCGTCAAATCAGCACACTGCCACTGGTCGCCTTGGGCCATTCAATGGGCGGGGCGATTTTGGCAGGCTATCTACAAAATTCCCCGTTGGTTATGCCCCAAGCTGCGATCTTTTGCTCACCGATGTGGGGCCTGACCACAGCGCCTTTTCCTCCCGCTTTGGCAAGATTGCTCGCAACAGCCATCAGTCAACTCAATCGGACTGTGAGTTCGAAATGTTGGTATGGCCCTGGCCAAGGGCCTTATACCGCAAAACCTTTTTTTGACAACGACTTAACCACCTGCGAACCGCGTTATCATTGGTTTCGAGCACTCTATCAACGCCATCCTGAATATCAAATTGGCGGTGCAAGTTGGCATTGGATTGCCGCAGCATTTCGCACTTGCCAAGCGATTGCAGCAAATCCGGCCCCAGATTTACCCATGCTCTTGCTTCAGGCCGAAGCTGAACGCGTGGTATCTAATCAGGCACAAGATGACATTTGGGCGAAGTGGCGAGCTAGAAAGCAATTAGCTGCAAACCAAGCAACTCATCCAGCGAGCAATAAGGTGGTGATCCCCCAAGCACAGCACGAATTACTTTGTGCCGAAGATTGGCAGCGCCAACAAGTTTATCAGGCGATCAATGACTTCTTAAACAAGCTCAGCTTCGCAAAGTGAAGCCTGTTGCTAGCTAGCTGCAGGCTCATGGTTGTGCACTTTTAACGAAATGGATATTCCATTTGCGCCACCGCACTGCGCGGATCGGCATGAATGATGACTTCGGCATCCTGAAATAATTGCGCAATTTCTAACTCGGCTTGATCAACAATTTCATGCGCTTGTTGCAACGACAGTTCATCTGCCATCACTAACCTTAATTGAATAAATACGCGGGGGCCTGCTTGCCGAGTCCGCAGCTGTTCTACGCCAAGTGCCTGCGGCAATTTTTGTAAACTGGCCAAAATTTGTTGTCGCTGCGCTGCAGGTAACTCTTCATCCAACAAATTTTTGAAACTTTCGCGCGCGAGCCCGAATGCATTCCAAAATAAATACAAAGCGATCAATACGGCAAAGAGTGCGTCAGCCCACAACACTGAATTACTCACCAGCACCAAAGCGATAAGGACTGACGCATTCATCAGCAAATCGCCCCGATAATGCGCTTGGTCTGCTCGCACAGCCAATGAACCAGTTTTTTGAATGATCCAACGTTGTAATAGCACCAAAACCAAAGTCAAAAAGCTACAGAGGATAGTGCTATAAATTCCCACTGAAATAGCACCAATGGGCTGAGGCGAATAAAAACGACTGATCCCTTGGTAACATAACAAAACCGCAGCGCCCACCAAAAATGCGGCTTGAAACAGAGCCATGACGGCTTCAGCTTTACCGTGACCAAACCGGTGCTCTTCATCTGCAGGTTTGGTGGCATAGCGAAGGGCCATAAAGTTCAAAAATGAAACCAACACATCTAATAAAGCATCCATAAAAGACGCCAACATAGAGGCAGCATTGGTTTGGATGGATGCCACTAACTTAATCAGCACAATCAACAAAGCCATGCCAATCGTTAAATAACCTGAGCGCCTTACCCAAACCATGTATTCATTTGATGTCATTCGTTTCGTCCTTTAATGCCTGAATGGAATAAAGCACTGTCAGCTCAGATTAAAGTATTGCCCCACGAAAATCCATTTGTCGCCACGCTTCATAACAAACAATCGCCACTGAGTTGGCTAAATTCAAGCTTCTGGCATCGGGCATCATCGGGATGCGGATCCTTAACTCGGCCGGGATAGCATTGCGGATCTCATCCGGTAAACCACTGGTTTCAGAACCAAATAATAATAAATCACCCTCCGCAAACTGCACTTGCGTATGAGGTCTGCTGCCTTTGGTCGTGAGTGCAATGACGCGCTTGGGCTTTAAAGCATCCAGCAGTGCTGCGTAATTGGCATGACGGGTGACATTGGCCAAATCATGGTAATCAAGACCGGCACGACGCAATTTTTTTTCTTCGAAATCAAAACCTAACGGCTCAATCAAATGTAAATGACAGCCTGTGTTTGCCGCTAATCGAATGATATTGCCACAATTCGGAGCGATTTTGGGTTCAAACAACGCAATATGAAACATAATTGGATCCAACAAAACTAACAAATTGCGGTCAGTATACCGCAGCACTTTGGCATGAGCTATCCGCACTCTGCCACAGATCTAAGGAATTGCTTGACCACTTTGGTATTTCCTCGCGGCTTGACTATAGTTGCAAGTAATGGATGAATGACATGGGTTTGCAAGGATGACTGTTTGGTTATGGTTGCTGTTGAGTTGTGTGATTGTTGGCGTATTTGCCTTCATTGCGTGGCATTTTTATGCACCTGTCCCCCGCAATGAATTTAAAAAGCTACACTCGCACTCCCCGATCCCAGCTTGGCTATTGGATCTGCATGGCAACATTTTAGAACAAAATCACAGCGCCAATATTGCTGTTGCGCCCTCGCAATTAGCATTATTCGAAACAGAAAATACCCAAACAAATATCTGCACACATTTACTTCAAGAGGCAATCACAGAGGCTTGTCATCGAAACGTCTGGTTGCATGATCACACCAGCAAACGACAGTTTTATCGTGTGGATGTTCTCCATTTAGGCCGACAAGTTTTCCTCGTGCAAGCCCATGCTTTGGCTGCTGAATTACAGCAACAAAAACAATGGCGTCAACATTTATTGCTCAACCCTGCCACCGGCTTACCCAATCGCGCATTATCAATTTATCAACTGGAACAGGCTTTACAACAAGCGTACCGCTTGCAACAGCAACTTGGTGTATTTCTGATAGACTGGCCAGAAAAATCACGACTAGTGAGTAGCTTTGGCGATGCCTCGCTCGCCATACTCATTCGCCAAAGTGGCCAGCATCTTGGCAAACATTTAAATGCCACTTTTCAAATCTTGCAACCCCAAGCCGATCAACTCATGCTGCTCTACCCGCTACAAGCTGCGGGTCGAACTGCGTGGTTCGAATGCTATCATTTGGCTGAACAAATCCAATTGTTATGTCGGCAATTCCACCAAGAAGAAGGCTGCGATATTTTGCTGGAGTCTTGTGTTGGTGCTGCGCTTTTTCCTGATTCCGCCGAGCATGCAGATGGATTATTGCATGCAGCAAGCCAAGCGCTGTGGCGGGCAAGAAAAAATCCAACTCTGATCCAGGTTGGTTTATTCCAACCGCTGTCCGAACAACCTTGGCTGTTACAGTCGCAACAACAAATACAAGAGGCCATCGCACAATACCAGTTTGAACTTTGGTTTCAGCCTGTCTATCAATTAAGTTCTTCGCGCTTACAAAGTTTTCAAGTCGAAGCACGTTGGCAGTCAACAGAAGGATTGTTGCAGTATACCGATTACAAGGACTGTTTAACCCATGCCTCGCTGCAAGTGGCACTAGAGCGGTGGATGCTGACAACCTTCGCTGAATTAATGAGACAATGGCGAGCACAGTTTAAGTTGCCGCACTTTCGTCTCACACTGAACCACGCGCATTTATTACAAGATGAATTACCCGAATTTCTGATACAACTCACCAACGATTATCCAGAATTAATTCACCACTGTCTGCTGTGTTTTGATGAACAGGGTTGGTTAGCAAAGCCGCAGGAATTTTTGAGTCAAACGAACAGATTACGTTCACTTGGCTTCCGATTGGTATTGATAGGTGTAGGGCAAGGTATGAGTGCGCTGCCCCTGCTACAACTGCCGCTTTGGCATGAAGTCGAACTCGCGGCAGAATTCACTCAGGGGATTGACGAGGACGATCAACAGCGAAATCTGTGTAGCAGTATGATCCGCATCTTTGCCCATCGCAATATTCCAATGACGGCAAATCAAATCGGTACTGAGATCCAGGCACATATTTTGCAAATTTTAGGCGTGTCATACGCAGCAGGCATGGCATTTACTCCAGCACTGTCGGCACAGGAGATTCCTAATTTTTTGATTGCAGAGGCAAAGCGAGCGGATCAACAGATGCTCGCTCGTTAGTTACTCGTCACGCCGTTCACGGCTCAGTAGGTCGACAGCCGCAGCTCTGGCGTCTTTGCCTTGATATAAAACTTGATAGATTTGTTCAGTGATCGGCATTTCCACGCCAACTCTGGCCGCCAAGTTGTAAACCTCTTTGGCGTTGCGATAGCCTTCAACGACTTGACCAATCTCAGCCATCGCTTCTTCAACCCCTTTACCTTCGCCAAGCAATAAGCCAAAACGACGGTTACGGGACTGGTTATCAGTGCAGGTCAGCACTAAATCACCTAAGCCGGCCATTCCCATGAAAGTTTCGGTTTTGGCTCCCATAGCGCAACCCAACCGACACATTTCGGTTAGTCCGCGGGTAATTAAGGCAGTCCGCGCATTAGCGCCGAAGCCAATCCCATCCGCCATTCCAGCGCCAATCGCGATAACATTTTTTACAGCGCCACCCAATTGCACCCCAATAAAATCTGGGTTGGTGTAGACACGGAAGGTTTTGCCGCAATGCAATAAATCGGATAATACTTGGATGAATTCAGGATCGGTCGATGACAGGGAAATTGCTGTGGGTAAACCTTTGGCAAGTTCTTTGGCAAAGGTTGGGCCCGATAACACTGCCAACGAAACATCTTCGCCAAGAATGTCGCGGGCAACATCTTGTAATAAACGACCCGTATCAGGTTCTAACCCTTTGGTTGCCCATGCCACACGAGCATTCGGCAGCAAATGCGGTTTAATTTGCCGAAGCGTATCCGCAAAAGCGTGGCTTGGGACGACCACTAAAACATTCTGACTGGCTTTGACGGCAGCGGCTAAATCATCAGTCAGCGCTAAAGGTTCTGGCAGCAGGATGCCAGGCAAATAACGCTGATTCATCCGAACCTTGGCCATGGCCGCGATGTCCTCGCGATTGCGTCCCCATAACAAGGTTGAATGACCATTCCGTGCCAAACAAATTGCTAATGCGGTGCCATAAGACCCCGCACCCAGAACGGTAATAGCCGCTGTCATTACAAAACTCGTTAGTTAGCCAGCTGAGCTTGCGCTTCAGCTTGACGTTGTTGCATGTATTGTGCAAATAACGCGTCGAAGTTGACTGGCGCTAAGTTCAATTGTGGGAAAGTACCACGATTGACCATACTCGCTACCGCTTCACGCGCATATGGGAACAGGATGTTTGGACAGAATGATGCTAACATATGGGCCATTTGGGCTTCAGGTAAAGTCGGTACCGAGAAAATGCCTGCTTGTTGCACTTCACACAGGAATGCCGTTTCGTCACCTAAAGTCGCATGCACTGTTAATGACAGGACGATTTCAAACATGTTGTCATCTAAACGCTCACTGCGAGTATCTAAATCCAATTTGATTTCTGGCTGCCATTCTTTGCGGAAAATTGCTGGTGAATTCGGCGTTTCAAAAGAAACATCTTTAGTATAAATGCGCTGAATAGCAAATTGGACTTGGTCTTCAGCGTTTACGTTATTTAATGCGTCGGTCATGTTAATTCCTAACCTAATGTATTTGTTATTGTTGTAGTAACTTATCTAGCTGACCTTGGGCATCAAGCGCATGTAAGTCATCACAGCCACCCACATGTTGGCCATTGATAAAAATTTGTGGCACTGTTGTTCTGCCACCGGCAAGGGCAATCATTTGAGGCCGCAATTCAGGTTGCTCATCAATCTTGAATTCTTCGAACTCAACGCCTTTTTGCGTCAATAAAGCCTTAGCGCGAACACAATACGGACAATAAACTTTGGTGTAAATAGTAACTGTGCTCATGGCATCACTCCGCTTATTTTTTCACGACGGGTAAATTGTCGCCGGTCCATTTCTGCATACCGCCAGTTAACACAAAGACTTGGTTAAAACCTGCGGCTAACAATTGTTTGGCAGCACCTTGCGCAGAAACACCCGCAAAACACACCACAATAATGGGTGTGTCTTTCGATTTTTCAAGGGTGGCAATATTTGCTGGCAATTGCGCCAACGGTTGGTTACGAGCCCCAGCAATATGACCTTTGCGGTAATCATCGACGCCGCGAATATCTAAAACGATCGCGTCTTCACGATTAACCTTGATGGTCAATTCGGTTGGCGTGACAAACTTCACTTTAGATAACAAGGATTGGATCCAGCTGACGACTAACGCCAAAAAAATTGCGATCCAGGTCACGCTTAAAATTGGGTGATTGTTGAAAAATTCTAGATACTGTTGCATAAATTTGAGACGTCCTAAAACCCCTAGAAATCGGAGTATACCCCCTTTCTAGGCTAAAAACAGCCCTAAACGCCCACCGTGCGCTGTGCAATCGATGCTTTTCTGCATTACTTGCCTAGTTTCTGAACAGCAGAGATTGGAGTCATTCAGAATTTTCGGTAAGATGAGTTCAACAAAAATGATGATCAAGCAACAAGCAGCGGAGCTATCATGACCCATTCGGTTAAACCTTTAGTTTTGTTAATTCTGGATGGTTGGGGGTATCGTGAGGACCCGACAGACAATGCAATCGCCCAAGCCAATACTCCTGTAATGGACAGATTATGGCGCGATTATCCTCATAGTCTGATCTCAGGTTCAGGCATGGATGTGGGACTCCCTGATGGCCAAATGGGAAATTCAGAGGTTGGGCACGTTAACTTAGGTTCAGGTCGTGTCGTTTATCAAGATTTCACTCGGATCACCAAAGCCATTGCCGATGGCGATTTTTTCCAAAACCCTGTGCTCACTTCTGCAGTTCAAAAAGCCGTTGCGCAACAGAAAGCTGTTCACATCATGGGCCTATTGTCACCAGGCGGTGTGCATAGTCATGAAGAACATTTACTCGCCATGATTGAATTGGCCGCTCAGCAAGGTGCAGAACACATTTATCTGCATGCATTTTTAGATGGCCGTGATACACCACCGCGCAGTGCTGAAGCCTCGTTACGCGCCATTTCTGACAAATTTGTCGCCCTTGGTAAAGGGCAGATTGCTTCGGTCATCGGCCGTTACTACGCCATGGACCGCGACAAACGCTGGGATCGTGTCGAGCAGGCCTACAACTTAATTGTCGATGGCCAAGCCCAATATCAGTATTCAGATGCAGTGGCTGCGCTCAATGCCGCCTATGCACGTGATGAAAATGATGAATTCGTTAAAGCCAGCGCCATTTTAAATGCGGCGGGTCAGCCTATTCGCTTGGAAGATGGTGATGCGTTAATTTTCATGAACTTCCGGGCAGACCGAGCTCGGCAGTTTAGCCGCACCTTCACCGATGCTGAATTTGCTGGTTTCACCAGACAACGCCAAGTGGAACTCAGCGCTTTCGTGATGCTGACGGAGTATGCGGCAGACATTGCGGCCCCAGTCGCTTATCCGCCCACCAGCTTGGACAACGTCTTAGGCGAGTGGTTAGCAAAACATCAAAAAACCCAGCTGCGTATTTCTGAAACGGAAAAATATGCGCACGTAACTTTCTTTTTTAGTGGCGGTCGCGAGGAACTATTTGCCGGTGAAGATCGCATTTTGGTGCCATCGCCTAATGTCGCGACTTACGATTTACAACCAGAAATGAACTCGACGCTACTCACTGACAAACTGGTTGAAGCCATCCATAGTGGCAAATACGACATGATTATTTGTAACTATCCAAATGGCGATATGGTAGGGCACACTGGCATTCTAAGTGCGGCTATTCAAGCAGTTGAGGCTGTTGACCACTGCATTGGTCGCGTAGTTGAAGCACTCGCTGCTGTCGGTGGTGAATGTATTATCACCGCAGATCATGGCAATGCAGAGCAAATGGTCGATCATGAGTCGGGCCAAGCCCATACTGCGCATACCTCAGATCCTGTGCCATTGATTTATGTTGGCCGACCTGCAACAGCCATCGATGGCGGCATTTTGAGTGACATTGCACCGACGCTATTGACGTTAGCAGGCATGCCTATCCCAGCCGAAATGACTGGTAAACCATTGTTTAAGTTGCAATAAGTATGCTTAAGCAACGGAATTGCATCATCTTCCTGTGCCTATTTGCCAATTCGGTATGGGCACAGCAATCGGACACGGCGAAAGCTCGCAAAGAACTCGCCGGAGTCCGTGAAGAAATTGCACAAAGCGAACAGCAAAGAAAAGCCCACCAACAACAACTGGCCGAAGTCGAGGCCACGCTGAAAGCCTCTGATGAAAAGTTAGCTGCGGCAAGCCGAGCAGTGAACGAACAGCAAGTTGCCCTGTTAAAATTAGCAGAGCAACTGAAAGGCATTGATAAGCAGCGCGCGGTCCTTGAAGCACAACGTCAAACCCAACAAACACTGTTAGCTGAACAAGTGAAAGCTGCCTATCAGGTAGGTGGTCATGATTATACGCAGTTGTTACTCAATCAAGAAAATGCGCTTAAACTAGAGCGCTTATTAACTTACTATCAGTATTTCAATAATGCGCGCATGCAACAATTACAGGCCTTAAAGCAGACTTTTGCTGAACTCGATACGTTAGCCGCGGATCAAGAAAGTGCGGTGGCTGAGCAAAAGTTGCGAGTTGAACAGTTACAACAGCAGAAAGATGAATTATCGGCAGCCCGAACATCACAACAGATTGCGGCAAAAAACTTACAAAATCTTCTTGCCGAACAGCAGCAACAACTGGCCTATTTGAAAAACAATGAGAAAAGCCTGCAAGCAACCATCGACAAGTTAAAAGCCCAAGCTGCCAAACGGCGGCAAGAATATCGTGGCAAACGTCAAGGGCAATTACCTTGGCCGGTCACTGGCCAAGTGGTGCAAAAATTTGGCGCAAGTCATGGTGGAGAGACCAGCGCGAGCGGCATCATTATCCAAGCTCAAGCTGGACAATTTGTCCGAGCAGTCAATTCTGGCCAAGTGATTTATGCCGACTGGCTCAAAGGGTATGGTTGGGTGATTGTCGTTGACCATGGCAATGGCCTGATGAGTTTGTATGGCCACAACCAAAGTTTATTAAAAGCGCCAGGCGATGAAGTAAAAGCAGGCGATTCTTTAGCGCTCGTCGGGCAAAGTGGCGGATTAGGCCGCCCTGGCTTGTATTTTGAGATCCGACAAAAGGGAACAGCGGTCGATCCACTGGCATGGCTGCGAGCGCCATAACAGTAAAGTAATCCGAGTGTTGCTCGCTAGCGCTGGCAACACTTAAAACATTCACCCCATTTTTAGAAGATTGCACTGTGTTGATTCGGTTTGTTATTTGTTGTTTTGCTCTGCTGTGTTTTTGCGCTCATGCTGCAAATCGTCCAGCCCAAGTTGCTATCATTATCGATGATATCGGTTTTCAAAAAGCCGATCCGCTATTGATTAAACTGCCTTATGCCTTAACTTTTGCGGTGATGCCTTTTACCCCAAATGGGGTTGAAATGGCAAAACTGGCTAGTCAATACCGAAAAGAAGTGATGCTGCATATGCCAATGGAGGCTGTTGCCCAAAATCACTTATTAGGGAAAGGTGCACTACGGCAAGGCATGAGCAAATCGCAAGTGCAACAAGCATTAAAAATCGCAATAGCCCAAGTCCCACAAGCAGTGGGCGTAAATAATCACATGGGAAGTTTGTACACGTCGCTTGCTGAGCCAATGGATTGGACGATGCAAGTGATGGCTGAACGCGGTTTATACTTTATTGATAGTAAAACCACTGGCCGCAGTCAGGTGGAAAAATATACCAAGTTGCATGGAGTGAAAAGTCGTAGTCGGGATATCTTCCTCGATAACGATAAATCTTACAAAGCCATCGACAAGCAATTCAACCAGTTGATTGCTGTTGCCAAACAACATGGCAGCGCGATTGCAATAGGCCACCCTTATCCTGAAACCTATCAATATTTACGGAAAAACTTGGCTCGCCTGCAAAAGGCAGGCATTCAATTAGTGCCAGCTTCCCAGTTACTCGACAGGCCTAACCCGCCAGCACTGGTGTCACATAAAAATGTGCCAATACCGCATGAATCGACAGCCAAAGTGCCAGAGCAACCGAAGCAACCTGCTGAAACTCGAGTTTCGAAATCAACCCAATCAGCTTACGCTGAAACGAATACCGCTTCGGCCAATCAAAAGACGATAGAAAATACGATAGAAAAGGCACAAGTCATTACCCAACTGACGCCAGAAACTGAAGTTCAACCGATTGAATTACTGCCATGGCGTTTGCCCTATCGGATTGATGCTGCTGGTTTTAGTGCGCCAAGTCAGCACAACCTGCCACCTCAACATGGCATGGCTGAACTATTTTTAGAAAATACCTTAGAACCCGACCTTGCACTCCCCAAAATCGGGGTATTGAATTACTAAAAGCTTAAGGTCGCGTTCAGTTTCGGCGCACTAGTTTGACGATGTAATCTTGAGAATGCACGACATCAACAGAAGGAAAGGATCGATGAAAAAATTATTAACGACCAGCATTATGCTCACCATGATGTCAGTTTTACCGGTCACGTCAGCTTTAGCGCTCGATTGTGGCGGCTCTTGCAATGCGTCAAATGCTTCAGCAGTGATGTCTGAAGGCGTGGGGTTAGTCCTGAGTGGTTCCATTTCTGCCGTTGCTGCATCGGGTCAATTAGTGATTGAAAGCGTAGAAACTGGTGCTGAAACCGTCACAATTGTCGTAAAAGCGAGTGGCAAGGCAGCCAGTGCAACCTTGAAATTATCTGGCAAAGCAATTAAGAAAGTTGGTTTTGTCGCAGGTCAAGCCGTTGAACTCAGTGCAATTACCACAGGCTATTTCTTAGTGTTGAGTGGTAAAGCGGTCGCTTTCATCCCCAATGAAGTGGGCCAAGCGCTGATTGACCATCAAAAGGTCAGTAATTAATGGCGTGGCCGTCACGCCAATCATCGCGCCAATCATCTGGTAAATGGCCACTTGCCCTATCCTTATGGTTGGCTTTCATGAGCTCTGCTTACGCCGGACAATCTTGTGGTGAAGGTGAAATTGAACCGCAGGAACTGGCAAACGCTTTAGAATTAGCGGAGCAAACTCGCCAATATTTGGTAAGCCAAGGGACACAGACCGCGATTATTGCTCGGGTGGGCCAAGATTTAGCAAAATATGGCTTACGGTATTCGCACTTAGGATTGGTTTATCAAGATAAACCTGGCCACTTCACTGTCCTTCATGAACTGAACGAGTGTGGTTCAGCGCGTTCAGGCCTATATAAAGAAGGCTTAGGCAATTTTTTCTTGGATGATGTCTTCGCTTTTGAAGTGCTAGTCATAGTTCCTCCTGCAACTTTACAAACCAAACTGCAGCAAGCTATCCAAAGCAATCAAGCGTTGAAAATCCATGATGCTAACTACAATATGTTGGCTTATCCATTTTCTACCAAGTACCAAAATTCAAATCAATGGGGCTTAGAGCTGATTGCCCATGTGTTACATGAGCAACAAAGTCTGGATCGCAAAGCTTTACAACAATGGCTGAAAGCAAAGAATTATCAACCTGGGGTAATAAGCGTCGATCCTTTATCTCGGATAGGCGCCAGTGCATTTCGCGCCAATGTGAGTTTTACCGAACATCCGTTGAAACAGCGGTTAAATGGCGAATACCAAGTGGTTACAGTTGAGTCTGTGCAACAGTTTCTGAGCCAGCAATTCCCTACTTTACAGCAAACGGTTTTGACGTTGCCTAAACCTTAGGCTGGTCGTCCTGTGAACCTAATGATTTCACATAGCAACAAAAACAGAAAAGGCAGCCTGAGCTGCCTTTTGTTTATCAAGCGATCCTACGAGTTATGCTGCATCAATCATGGCCGCATGTAATTTTTTCATCGCATTTTTTTCTAACTGGCGAACGCGCTCAGCAGACACTTGGTAACGATCCGCAAGTTCCTGCAAAGTCAGTTTATTGTTATCTAACCAGCGCGCACGAATGATATCTTGACTCCGCTCATCTAAAGTTCTGACAGCAGCCTGTAAACGCTCGACAGCAGCCTCTTCAGATTGGTCTTCTTCGAAGTTATTCGCCAGATCAGACGATTTGTCTTGTAAGAAATACACTGGTGCTGTGAAGTTATTTTCTTCTTCATCATCTGGCGCATCAAAAGGCATATCATGGTTGCTCATCCGCGCTTCCATTTCACGCACTTCATATTCTGGCACACCTAAAGATTCCGCCACGTTTTTCACTTCTTCTTGGCTAAACCAGCCCAAATTTTTCTTCGATTTTCTCAAATTAAAGAACAACTTGCGCTGTGCTTTGGTGGTTGCAACTTTGACAATACGCCAGTTTTTTAACACGAATTCATGAATTTCAGCTTTGATCCAGTGCACAGCAAAAGACACCAACCGCACGCCAACGGCTGGGTCAAATCGTTTCACTGCTTTCATTAAGCCGATATTGCCTTCCTGCACTAAATCACTGATAGGCAAACCGTAACCAGAGTAACTGCGGGCAATGTGTACAACAAATCGTAAGTGCGACATGATGAGCTGACGGGC
>CAZIPG010000038.1:13337-18754 GCA_964540955.1 uncultured Rheinheimera sp. | reverse complement strand
TCTGCCACAGTGCTTGATGCGGTGTTTCCTACCCCAGCGCATGTCGAGCAAGTGCTCAATAACCCAAATGTGCATTTAAACTTTGTGGTCGCGCGGGAAAAACGCTGGCTCAAGGCGAAATCCACAGCTGGCAAATTAGCAGGCCTCACCTTGGCGGCCGGGGCAAATTTAATTCATCGGCGCAGCCTCGCCGCTTTTTATGAGCGCTGTATTTTTCAGCAACAACTTCAAGCTTCGCCGTTCAGTGCGATCCGCGATTTGCCCACCCAGCATATCGCGCTCACGCGGGTCAATTTAAAACCAGCGTTGTTGGCCTCCGGCTCTATCCCGTTAGTGTTAGATCCGGTGCAGCATATTACCGGCGCTGGCGATGGCCCTTTTATCGATGGCGGGATCACCGACTATCACTTTGACTGGCCATTTCAGCACAGCGGTTTGGTGCTGTATCCGCATTTTTATCCGCAAGTCAGCCCAGGCTGGTTTGATAAAGGCTTAAAATGGCGAAAACCACGCCGCGGGCATTTTGCCAATGTGGTGATGATTTGCCCGAGCGAGCATTGGGTTAAGAGTTTGCCCTATGGCAAAATTCCAGATCGCAAAGACTTCAGCCAGTTGAGCGATGCACAGCGCATTCAATATTGGTTCGAAGTTACGCAGCGTTCGTTTGAACTTGCTGAGGATTTGCAAGCAGGACGCTTCCAAGTGGAAAAACTGCCTTGGGAATAACCGGCTTACGCGCTGCCTGGTGAAAGGCTGGCCTGTTGGGTTTTCCGCTCAATCTGCCAAATAAAAAAGGGCTTTTCAGCCCTTTTTTTATTCAAATCCGCTTAGATCTCAGGAGTTCTGGCCACAACGGCCGGATTGGCTTTGAATTTGCTTTTGAGCCAGCGTTTGCCTTTTTCTATCGACTCATAGAAGGTTGGCACCACCAGCAACGTCAGCAAGGTTGCTGTTAAGGTCCCGCCAATCACCGAAATACCCAGTGGTCGGTAGAAGCCTGAGCCTTCACCAATGCCAATCGCAACTGGCAACATCCCTGCGACTAGAGCAAAAGTCGTCATCAGGATAGGACGTAAGCGCTCGCGCCCAGCCGCGATTAAGGACTCTTCTAAAGATAATCCGTCAATCAGCTCTTTTTTGCGGGCACAATCAATCAATAAGATCGCATTTTTCGCCACAATCCCCATCAACATGACGATCCCAATTAAGCTCATCAGGTTTAACGTCGAATCGGCGATTAATAACGCCAACACCACGCCAATTAAGCTCAACGGCAGCGATAACATGATGGCCACTGGCGCCGAGAAGCTGTGGAATTGCATCACCAAAATGAGATACATCAAAATAACGGCAAAGCCTAACGCTTGGAATATTTGACCAAACAATTCATTCATGTCGCGCGCTTCACCACCAACCACCATGTCGTAGCCTGGTGGGAAATCGATCGCTTTCACCAGTTTCTGCGCCGCGGCGTTCACTTCGCCCAAACTGCGCCCTTGCACGTTGGCACTGACGGCCATCATGGTTTCACGGTCCAAATGTTCAATCAACGCCGGGCCTTTACCAAGGGTCACTGTGGCAATTTGCTCAAGCGGTACCATAGCGCCAGTTTTGGTTGAAATCAGCGGTAACTGCTCCAAATTTTCAATATTGGTGCGCTCTTCAGGCCGGATCCGCACAAACACATTGCGTGTTTCGCCGGTTGGGTCAACCCAATCACCGATTTCCGCGCCAGCAAACGCCAAACGCAGGGCATTGGCAACATCACTCATCGAGAGACCCAAGCTGGCTGTTAAGCCTCGGTCGACCTCAACTTGTAACTCAGGTTTGGGATCTTGTGCAGACAAACCGACATCGACCGCGCCAGGGACTTGCTTTAATTTTTCCACAAAGTCCATCACGATGCCTTCCAACACTCGGGAGTCTGGGCCCCGGAATTGAATTTGCAGTTTTTTGCCATCACCGCCACCGCCGCCGCCATTCAGTTCCGAGGTCACTGTAAATTCGGCCCCGACCAGGCTTTTGATTTGGCCACGCACATCTTCGGCAATTTCCCGCGCACTGCGATGCCGTTCTTTTTCCGGGATCAAACGCACTAACACCCGAGCTCGGGTAATATTGCCCTGATTTCCTACGGTAATTTGGGTATAACGCTGCTCAGGGACTTGGCGCACAATGGCTTCTACTTGGGCAGCTTTAAGCCGGGTATATTCAATACTGGCTTCTGATGGCGCGCGAATTTGCACCACAAATGCGCCACTATCGGTATCTGGCATGAAGCCAAAACCGCCTTTGGTGCCCTGTAGCACAAGCGCGCCAAAAAATGCCGTCAGTGCAATCAGCCACATACTCCATGGATGACGTAATGCCCAGCGAATCAATTTCGAATAGCTGACTGCCAAGCCATCAAACCAAATGTTGAAGCGTTTAAATACCGCACCCAGCCCACGCCGAGGTTTGTGTTTGTCATGATCTGGGTCATGCCAATAGGCAGAAAGCATCGGGTCAACGGTGAAAGAAATAAATAATGACACCAACACCGAACATGCCACAGTCAGGCCAAAAGGCTTAAACCATTGGCCTGACATGCCATCCATAAAGGCAATTGGAATAAACACTGCGACAATCGACATGGTTGTCGCAAAAACTGCCATCCCAATTTCGCGAGTGCCATCGCGAGCGGCCGTCATGTTGTCTTTGCCCATTTCCATATGGCGGACAATGTTTTCCCGCACGACGATGGCATCATCAATCAATACGCCAATGGCCAGCGATAGGCCCAGCAGGGTCATAAAGTTCAGGGTAAAACCACAGGCCCAAACGGCAATAAATGACGCCAATACCGAAGTCGGTAAGGCTAAAGAGGTGATTAAGGTAGAACGCCAAGAATTTAAGAACACAAAGACCACGACAATCGTCAACAATGCCCCTAAACCTAACGCCTCAGTGACATTGCGCATACTCGCCGCGACATCTTCCCCTTGGTCACGAACAATCGTCAGTTGCACGTCCTTCGGTAACACGGCTTTGAGATCTTCAATCCGTAACTTCAACTCGTCAGTAACACTAATGGTCGAAGCATCCCGCGCTTTGACAATATCGATACCGAGCGCTTTTTTGCCGTTAAAAAACGATAACCGACGCTGCTCTGCTCCGCCATCGACAATATCAGCAACCACCATTTGCTCAAATTCGCTGACATCGCGTAACCGACCTTGGATGCGGATACTCTGCTCTTTGAAACCGTCAACCACGCGCCCAACCGGTGCCGCCAAGTTTTGCGCGCGCAGCGCAGCAATCACTTCAGCAGCGGATATTTTGGCTTCCCGCATGGCGTTGGTATTTAAAAAGATGGTCATTTCGCGTTCGAGTTCGCCTTCCAGCGACACTAACGACACACCAGGCACCGAACGTAGCACCCTAGCAATGTCAACTTCAGCCATTCGCGACAGCTCCAGCGGCGATTTGGTGTCACTGGATAACGCCAACGACATCACCGGATCGGCATTTGGATCAGCGCGGTTGATAAAAGGCTCTTTCATCTCGGTTGGTAACTTGTCGCGCACCGTCGAAATGCTGTCTCTCAGTTCTTGCGCCGCCGCAGTTAAGTCTTTATCAAACTCAAAGACAACCACGATTGTGGCACTGGAATCTCTGGCATATGAGCGAATATCGCGAATACCCGGAATGGTCGACATGGAATCTTCGATGCGATTAAGAATTTCGCGTTCGACCGTTTCTGGCGATGCGCCAGGATAAGGGACGTTAACCACCAAAACTGGCGGCTGGACATCAGGGTATTGGTTTGTTTTTAGATTGGTCAGGGCAAAATAGCCCAGTAACATCAGGGTGATGGTCACCACCACCACCACCAAAGGGCGTTTGATACTAAAATCAGATAAAATCATGGCTTAGTTCCCTGCAGCATCGGCGTTAACTTTAGGCTCAGCCACAACAGTCACTGCGATGCCATCTTTAACTCCGCCGATAGGATGGCGCAGCACCACGTCGCCCAGAGCCAAACCTGAGAGCACTTGAAAACTACCAAAGCGAGGATCGCGTTGACCCAGTTGCACAGGGGTTTTACGCAATTGCTCAGCAACCACTTGCCAAACAAAGGTGTTGTCGCCTTCTCTGACAATGGCAGAAGCATCCAGCATTAATGCTTGGGCTGAAGCGACTTCAATATGACCTTCGGCATACAGGCCCGCCACTAAACTATGTTCGCCCTCAATGGAAATAAATACTTGAACCTGGCGGGTTAATTCATTCGCTTGGGGGTTAATGCGCGAAATAGTGCCGCTAAAACGTTGATTTGGATATCCATTCACTTTGAAATTGACGGTTTGCCCAACCTTCACGCTGCCCACTTGGTCGGCGGCAATAAAGCCTTCAAAACGCATGCTGCGCGGATCGATTACGACCATCAGCGCCTTGCCAACTTGGGCAGTATCCCCGGCTGAAGTTTTCCGCACTGAAACCACGCCATCAAATGGCGCCCGAACTTCTGTTCGCTCTAATTGCTGTTTGGCTTCCACCAAACGGGCTTTCGCGGAAGCGAGATCTGAGGATGTTTGGTTGGCTTTAATTTCTGCCGCTTCAAGCACTTCGGCGGTGACTAAATTTTGTTTCTGCAGTTGCTGCATCCGACGCAGTTGTTTTTGGGCTTGATCGGCACTGACTTCGGCAGAACGTGCAGATTCCTGCGCTGATAACAATTTATCGCGGTACGTCGTTTGATCAATTTGTAATAACAAATCTCCGGACTTCACCACATCCCCGTTGTCTTTCCACAGTTTGGTGACAATCCCTGACACTTCAGCATTGATTTCGGCTTTGGTCACCGGTTGCAAAGAGCCTGAAATCATCGGCCCTAATGCTAATTCACTCGATTGCATCGTCATCAGATCCGCAGAAATGATATCTAACTTTTTGATTTCTGCTTCTTGTTCTAACACAGGTTTTGAACAACCAGCCATGGTCAAAGCAAGCAATAACGACAACGACAACCCTTTTAAAGCAAATGCCATAGAAAACCCCAAGATATTTATGGTTATAATTTTGCTAGTGTAGCGAAATTAGTTTTTTTAAGACGACATAAACCGTAACAACTTATGTCAAAACGGGGAAATTGCGACTCAATCTGACTATCAAGCCGCCATAGACAGCGAAGGAACGGTTAAGCGACGGTAGATGGAACCAACTGCTTCACCATATAACAGGCTTGTTGATTCAAATAACTAGAGAGTGCTGCAATTGCATCGTCTGACAACTCAGTAACTTGTGCAAAGCCCTGCTCTTGCCAAAATGGCATGGATTTTTGCACCGCGACTAAAGAAACAAAGTCAAATTCAAGCTCATGCGCATACGCCAAGGCTTTTTCAATCAAAGCCGTGCCGACCCCTTGTCCGCGGCCG
>CAZIPG010000038.1:0-13260 GCA_964540955.1 uncultured Rheinheimera sp. | reverse complement strand
TGGCATCGGTATAAGTGGCGAAAGGTTGGCCTAACGCATTGATCTTGCCAAGTACGGCAGGATAACTGAACAAATAGCCCCAAAGTTTATCGTTATACATTGCAACCCAGCAGCTTTGTGGGTGCAATAACAACCGACTTTTGACTAACTCAGCAGACTCAAATAAGTCATCGCTGTAACAACGATCTTGCAGCTTCACAACAGCCGGCAAATCGACTAACTGCATTTGGCGAATAACTAACATGATAATTTGGCCTAGGCAGCACCTAGGCACCCTCATTAATCCAAAGTTTTTAATAACGTTTTGTCTAACCCATCATCAGTCAATAACTTAATGACTGTTTGACAATGTTCGACGGTAAAATCGTTATCATTAATCTGTTGATTTAAGGCGTCACGACGTTTTTTCACGATATTGCTGATGACGCTAGTGTCCATGCTGCTTTTGGTTTTAGCATCTAATTTATCCAACCATGGATAAAGCAGCTTTTCCGCATCATAAGCTTGTTGCCGAACGCTTGGATGAAAATCCTCGCAGGCATTTAAATTTAAAAGATAGAAGTTAAGATAACCTGCAACAGTGACAAGTTTATAATCTTGATCTGCGGCTTGAACTGGAAACAAACTGCCGGCTAAGAGCGCAGCTAAACACCATTTTTTCATTCTTGTGCATCCATTTGGTTTTCTACTCTGGTATCAATCTAAACAGTATTCCCTGAATTTGCAATCTGCCGCGTTAAAATCAGCGCGAAATGCGCTGAGTTTCATTCGCTGGAAATTTCAATCCAATATCTGCTAAGAGACAACACTGCCAAGTTGCGGCTGGACAGTGTTGTTGGCTCATTATTTATCTTGCAGAGTTTCCGCGGGCACACGAACAAAGCCTTCCATGATCACTCGGGCACTTCGGCTCATAATGGCTTTGGTGACGACCCATTGCCCATCGATTTGTTCAGCCTTGGCGCCTACCCGTAAAGTGCCTGAAGGATGGCCAAACTTGACGGCATCCCGTTCCACACCGCCAGCAGCCAGGCTCACCAAGGTGCCAGGAATCGCTGCTGCGGTGCCAATCGCCACGGCGGCAGTGCCCATCATCGCATGATGGAGCTTGCCCATCGATAAGGCTCTGACGACCAAATCAATATCTTCTGCATTCACCATTTTGCCGCTCGAAGCCACATAACTTTGAGGTTTTGCGACAAAGGCAATTTTAGGGGTATGTTGGCGAGCGGCTGCTTCGCTGACATCCTTAATCAAGCCCATTTTAACGGCGCCATAAGCGCGAATGGTTTCAAACATCGCCAACGCTTTAGCATCACTATTGATAGCATCCTGCAATTCAGTGCCGGTGTAGCCAATTGCTTCGGCATTAACAAAAATGGTCGGGATCCCAGCGTTAATCAGAGTGGCGGCAAAACTGCCGACACCAGGGACTTCGAGTGTGTCGACCACATTGCCTGTTGGAAACATCGAACCGCCAGAGCCGTCGTCATCAGCGGCCGGATCTAAAAATTCCAATTGCACTTCGGCGGCAGGAAAAGTCACGCCATCAAGCTCAAAATCACCCGATTCTAACACTTCGCCATCCTGCATCGGCACATGCGCAATAATGGTTTTACCAATATTCGCCTGCCAGATCCGGACCGTTGTTAAGCCATTCGGCACAATTTTATCGGCATCGACCAAACCACTACTAATGGCAAAAGCCCCCACTGCCGCAGATAAATTGCCACAGTTGCCGCTCCAATCCACGAAGGCTTTATCAATAGCCACTTGGCCAAACAAATAATCGACATCATGATCTGCCCGCTGACTTTTCGCCAAAATCACGGTTTTACTGGTGCTTGAGGTGGCCCCGCCCATGCCATCGATTTGTTTAGCATACGGATCTGGGCTACCAATGACTCTTAATAAAAGGGCATCGCGGGCAGCACCGGGTTGTTTTGCCGGTTCTGGTAAATCATCTAAGCAAAAAAACACGCCCTTACTTGTGCCGCCACGCATGTAGGTCGCAGCAACTTTAATTTGCGGTAAAAATGCCATGGTAAATTCCTCTTTATCTCTTTGCTGAAAAAAACGGGCCGAAGCCCGCTTTTAAAACCCAATCGGTTTACGCTTTGTGGCTTAGGCGTTGTTTGACTCTAAGAAGTCTTGCGCAAAACGTTGCAATACACCGCCAGCGGCGTAAATTGAAACCTCTTCAGCGGTATCTAAACGACAAGTCACTGGCACTTCTAAGGTCTCGCCGTTTTTGCGATGAACCACCAAAGTTAAAGTCGCCCGTGGTGTTGGCGTACCCACCACATCATAAACTTCAGTGCCGTCTAAACCTAACGTCAGGCGGTTCACGCCAGCTTTGAATTCCAGTGGCATCACGCCCATACCCACTAAGTTGGTGCGGTGGATCCGTTCAAAGCCTTCTGCAACGATAGCCTCAACGCCGGCTAAACGAACGCCTTTGGCGGCCCAGTCACGGCTTGAGCCTTGACCATAATCCGCACCAGCAATGATGATCAGCGGCTGTTTACGTTCCATGTAAGTTTCAATCGCTTCCCACATCCGCGTGATTTTGCCCTCAGGCTCAATCCGTGCGAGTGAACCTTGCTTCACTTTACCATCCACGTCCTCCATTTCATTGATGAGTTTGGGGTTCGCAAAAGTTGCGCGCTGGGCGGTTAAGTGATCGCCGCGGTGGGTGGCGTACGAGTTAAAGTCTTCTTCAGGCAAGCCCATTTTGGCCAGATATTCACCGGCGGCGCTATCGAGCATAATGGCGTTCGACGGTGATAAATGGTCCGTCGTGATGTTGTCGCCAAGCACAGCCAGCGGCAACATGCCAGTGAGTGTGCGCGGTGCAGCCAGAGCACCTTCCCAATAAGGCGGACGACGAATGTAAGTACTCATTGGCCGCCAATCATACAGCGGGCTGATGCTTTCGCCGAAATCAACGGACAAATCAAACATCGGCTCATAGACTTTACGGTATTGTTCAGGTTTGACACTGGCGGCAACTACAGCATCAATTTCTGCATCCGTTGGCCAAATATCTTTCAGGGTAATCGCTTTACCGTCAACATAACCCAGTGCATCTTTTTCAATATCAAACCGAATGGTGCCTGCGATAGCATATGCAACCACTAACGCCGGCGATGCTAAAAATGCTTGTTTGGCATAAGGGTGAATGCGACCATCAAAGTTCCGGTTGCCTGACAACACTGCCGTTGAGTATAAATCGCGTGAAATTACTTCTTGTTGGATGACAGGATCTAACGCACCGCTCATACCGTTACAGGTGGTGCAAGCAAAACCAACGATACCAAAGCCAAGCTGTTCCAGTTCCGTTAACAAATTGGCTTCTTGCAAATAAAGCTCAACCGCTTTAGAGCCGGGCGCTAATGAGCTTTTCACCCAAGGTTTACGCGTCAAACCCAATTTATTGGCATTGCGTGCTAATAACCCTGCAGCGATGACATTGCGTGGGTTGCTGGTGTTGGTACAGCTGGTGATTGCCGCGATAATCACCGCGCCATCTGGCATCAACCCTGCTTCCGTGGTGATGGCTTTGCTGATGCCTTTGGCGGCTAAATCCGTGGTTGCCACGCGCGCATGCGGGTTAGAAGGACCGGCAATATTTCTGACCACTTGGGATAAATCGAACTCTAACACCCGCGGATATTCGGCTGTTTTTAAGCTATCAGCCCAGAGCCCAGCAGTCTTGGCATAAATTTCGACCAATTTCACTTGCTCAGCGCTACGACCCGTCAGTGTTAAATAGTCTAAGGTTTGTTGGTCAATCGCGAACATGGCTGCGGTAGCACCATATTCAGGGGTCATGTTCGAAATAGTGGCGCGATCACCTAAGCTTAAACTTTCCGCACCTTCGCCGAAAAATTCTAAATAGCTCGATACCACTTTTTGCTTACGTAAAAACTCAGTCAGAGCCAATACAATATCGGTCGCTTGAATACCGGGCTGCGCTTTGCCTTTCAGTTCAACGCCAATAATATCCGGCAGACGCATCCAAGAAGCACGTCCTAACATCACGTTTTCAGCTTCTAAACCACCAACCCCAATCGCAATGACGCCCAGTGCATCCACATGGGGTGTATGACTATCAGTGCCGACTAAGGTGTCAGGGAAAGCCACGCCATCTTTGGCATGAATGACAGGTGACATGCGCTCTAAGTTGATTTGGTGCATGATGCCATTGCCAGGTGGGATGACATCCACATTTTTGAAGGCTTTTTTCGTCCAATTGATGAAGTGGAAACGGTCATCGTTGCGGCGATCTTCAATGGCACGGTTTTTCGCAAAGGCGTCCTTGTCAAAACCGCCATGTTCAACCGCCAACGAGTGGTCAACGATTAATTGTGTCGGCACCACGGGGTTCACTTTAGCCGGATCGCCACCTTTGGCCGCAATCGCATCGCGCAAGCCTGCTAAATCGACTAATGCGGTTTGGCCCAAAATATCGTGGCAAACGACGCGCGCCGGGAACCATGGGAAATCTAGTTCTTGTTTGCGTTCAATCAGTTGTAATAAATAATTGTTCAATTGCGCTGGATCTGCCCGACGCACCAAGTTCTCCGCATGCACGCGGCTGGTATAGGGCAAGGTCTGCCAAGCGCCAGGCACTAAGGCATTCACTGCGGCCTCGGCATCAAAATAATCCAGGGCAGTTCCTGCTAAAGGTTTACGAAATTGGCTATTCATAGCGATATGTCCACATGTTGATCAGAAAGACTGGCCATTCAGCCAGTCTAGGTCACAAATTTAAGCTGCTATCAGTTGCGCTTAAGAACGCTGTGCAATCGGTTGTACTTCACGCGGTTCCACGCCAGTATATTCGGCACTTGGACGAATGATCCGATTGTCAGCCCGTTGTTCCATCACATGCGCAGCCCAGCCCGTTAAACGGCTGCAAACGAAAATTGGCGTAAACAATTTGGTTGGGATCCCCATGTAGTTGTAAGCCGAAGCATGGAAGAAGTCGGCATTACAGAACAGCTTCTTCTCGCGCCACATCACCGCTTCGCAACGCACAGAAATGTCATACAGCATGGTATCGCCATTGGCTTGCGCTAATTTTTCTGACCAGGCTTTAATGACGGCATTGCGTGGATCGGATTCGGCATAAATCGCATGGCCAAAACCCATGATCTTGTCTTTGCGCGCCAACATGGCTAACAGCACAGTTTCGGCATGATCTGGGTTGTGCATTTTCTCAATCAATTCCATCGCAGCTTCATTGGCACCGCCATGCAACGGACCGCGTAATGAACCAATTGCGCCGGTGATGCAAGAATGCATATCGCTCAGGGTTGAAGCACAAACCCGTGCGGTGAAGGTAGACGCATTGAATTCATGCTCGGCATACAAAATTAATGACGCTTGCATCACTTGCACGTGCAAGGCAGCCGGTTTTTCACCGTGCAGTGTCCATAAAAACTGCTCAGCTATCGATTGCGCAGGCGTTTCTACGTCGATGCGAATGCCTTTGTGGCTAAAGTTATACCAATAGTTGATTAAACCAGGGAAAATAGCCAATAAACGGTCGGTTGCATCTTGTTGCTCAGCAAAAGATTGTTCCGTTTCCAAATTCCCCAGCATTGAACAGCCTGTGCGCATTACATCCATCGGATGCGCTGAAGCCGGAATACGCTCTAGCACTTCTTTTAAGGCCGCAGGTAATGCCCGCATCGAAGTTAATTTTTCTTTGTAATCAGCTAATTGGCTGCTGGTTGGCAATTCGCCTTTTAAAATAAGATACGCAACTTCTTCGAATTCACAGTGTGCCGCCAGATCTTTCACATCATAACCACGGTAAGTTAAGCCTGATCCAGTTTTTCCGACTGTTGAAAGTGCAGTTTTACCAGCGATTTGACCGCGTAAACCTGCGCCGGTTAATTCTTTTGCATTTGCCATAATAAACTCCGAGTAAGAGGTAATTGTTAACTAGGCCGTTCTAATGACGGCTGACGAATGATTATTTGTTTTTATTTTGGGCAAACAGTGAATCTAACTTTTGCTCATAACTGTGATAATTCAAGAAATCATACAATTCAGCGCGCGTTTGCATGCTGTCAACCACGTCTTTCTGATCGCCATTGCTTAAAATAGATTGGTAGACATTCAATGCGGCTTTGTTCATTGCACGAAATGCTGATAATGGATACAACACCATTTTGACACCCACGGCAGCTAATTCCGCTTTGTTGTACAGTGGGGTTTGACCAAATTCAGTGATATTGGCCAGTACTGGCACTTTGATCACGGACGTGAATGCTTGGTATTGTTCAAGGGTATGCACAGCCTCAGCAAAAATCGCATCAGCACCCGCCTCAACACAAGCTTGCGCCCGTTCGATAGCTGCTTGTAAGCCCTGTTGTTGTAACGCATCAGTGCGAGCCATGATAAAAAAGTTTTCGTCAGTACGGGCATCCACAGAAGCCTTCACGCGATCGACCATTTCTTCCAAACTGACAATTTCTTTGTTTGGGCGATGACCGCAGCGCTTTTGCATCACTTGATCTTCAATATGAAAACCAGCAGCGCCCGCACGCGTCATTTCTTTCACTGTCCGAGCAATGTTAAAAGCCCCACCCCAACCCGTATCTGCATCAACCAGTAAAGGCAACGAGGTTGCTCCTGTGATACGACGGATATCTTCACAGACATCATTTAAAGACGTCATGCCAAGATCGGGTAAGCCAAAAGAGGCATTGGCTACGCCAGCACCTGATAAATACAAAGCCTTGTGCCCGACCCGCTCTGCCATCAATGCCGTATACGCATTAATGGTGCCGACCAATTGTAATGGTGCATGTTCGACAATGGCCTGACGTAATAAGGCGCCTGCTGAGTGACCCATGTTAATTCCCCTTCGTTAAAAGATTTTTTTCAATGTTGATCCGGGATGCGCTGATGTGTCGGCGCATCAATAATTCCGCCAATTCACCATCACGATTCGCAATGGCATTAATAATAGCTTTATGCTCGTCAAAAGCCCGAGAGACGCGCGGGCCATTCATGCCCATTTGCACGCGATACATGCGCACTAAATAATAAAGTTCATCACATAGAATATTGATGAGGTATGGATTTTTACTGCCTTGGATGACGCGATAATGAAAGTCGACATCGCCGGCTTCTTGGTAATAACTTTCGCCTTCGCGCACGCGTTGTGTCGACAAATGGCTATCTAATAAGGCTTGAACTTCGGCAATTTCTTGATCGGTCATTTGTGTTGCCGCCAAACGACAAGCCATGCCCTCTAGGTTTTCGCGCAGTTGATAAAGTGAAATCAGGCCTTGCACCGATAACTTCACCACCCGCGCCCCAGCATTCGGAATGCGCTCAATCAAATGGCAACGTTCAAGCCGAGCAAGGGCTTCACGTAAAGGCGCGCGACTTAAATCAAAGCGTTTGGCCAGTTCAGGCTCAGAAATTTTGCTGCCCGCTGCAATGTCGCCTTCGACGATCGCTCGCTGGATCTCTAAAAGCACACGATCTGCTGCAGTCACTGGGTCTTTTAAATGCAAAACAGCCATCTGATTGTCGACATAAATTTAGAATACATGCAATTTAAGCCTATTATTGTGCTTGGTCAAGTAGGACCTTAGTTGCATTGTCGACAATTAGCTTAATCCGAAGAAACCTTCGCTCCTGTTGATATGGCATTATTCCATGAGGCTTAGAATAGAAATCTCAGGGTGATAGCGAGAAATTTTTAGATTATTTATCTCTAAAAGAGACTTTTGTGAAAACCAAAGAATATAAACAAATCCAGTTCCGAAACTGGTTAAATTCATTGGCAAAGCCTTTATTCATCGCAACAGCGGGCTGTGGTCTCGAATAAGCTTGGGATAACTTTGGGATAACTTGTGCACAAATATTACAAGGTTTACTAAAAAATTACAGGGATAGAATGAAGAGATTGCTGGGGCATCGCGAGCAAATTTTAAGCAATTGGCTACACTGAACTCATGTCCTTGGTAACTCCCCGATGTGACGCAAGTAGCGCACGGCTCAATTTTTGAGCCATTCCCCTAAGCCCAGAACAATGCAGATTGGTTCTGGGCTACTTTTTTGTGGCACTCTAAAATTCAGCCTGGTTGCAAAGCCGTTTGGATATTCGCGAGCAAAAAATGGCTTAGCAACGTGCTAGCGGAAATAAACGACGGAAGTTATCACTGGTTTGTGTGGCCAATGCTTCGATGGATAGCTGTTTTAATTCAGCAACCGCAGCAGCAACTGCCGCCACATACGCGGGTTGGTTGGTCTTCCCGCGATAAGGAACTGGCGCTAGATAAGGTGAATCGGTTTCAATTAACAAACGGTCCAGCGGAACTTTTTTGACCACGTCACGCAAAGAGTCGGCATTTCGAAAGGTCATAATGCCGGAGAAAGAAATATAAAAACCTAAATCGAGCGCGGCTTTGGCAGTTTCCCAATCTTCGGTGAAACAATGCAAAACTCCGCCACATTCATCAGCCTTTTCGCCCGTCAGCAGGCTAATCGTATCGGCTCTTGCTTCCCGCGTATGCACAATCAATGGTTTATTGAGTTGGCGAGCCACCGCAATGTGGCTAATAAAGGCACGCTGCTGTGTGGTTTTATTGTCTGGACTGTAAAAATAATCGAGGCCTGTTTCACCGACTGCCACGACATTTTGTGCCGCTGCGAGCTGTAATAAACGGGCTTCATCAAATGATTCTTGTTGGTGCAGTGGATGTTCACCACAGGAAATTGACACTTGGGAATATGGGGCAACCAAATCAGCCATGGCTTGAAATTCATCGAGACTGACCGCGACACATAACATATGGTGAACTTGCGCAGCTGAAGCCGCGTCGAGCACCTGCGGCAGATCTAGGCCAAGTTTGGCAAGCTCCAGTCTATCGAGATGGCAATGGGAATCAATAAACAACAAAAAACTCCGATTTTTCTTAGATAGTGTGCGTCATTTCCAATGAATCTTGACTACCACTCAATAACTTCTCAATTTTGGCGCGTAGCTGCTGCTTATCATCGATAAAGGCAATGCCAATGCCAGTTGGACCGCTATTTTGGGCGCCAGGAGGAGTGACCCATGCGACTTTACCAGAAACGGAGATCGACTCTAAGGCATCAGGCAACGTCACTTGCAAAGCTAAAGATTGCCCCATTTTATACTGCCGACTGGTTCTGACAAACAGACCACCTTGCTTGAAGAAAGGCATGTAGGCTAAGTACAGTTCTTTAGAATCTAAAAAATCGAGTGTGATTTCTTCCATCGTGATCCGCTCAATGCAGCAATTTATAAAAGTCTAACATGAAGCTTGTTAGCGCCAAGTGTTTATTTTGCCCCAAAATACTCTGTTCGTCACGACACCATTGCATATAACGTTGCAACAGCGCCATTTCATTTGGATGTTGATGCTGATAACAATATTGCCGGATAAACCAGCCTAATAGTTGCGTGATTTCAGGTTCAGATTCAAGCTTTTTCACTAAAGCCAACACATCTTTACCATCGGCCAGAAACTGTTGCATAGCACTTAATAGCGACTCAATCGTCTGAACCTGCCCTGTTTGCAGAAGCGTGAGCGCTTTTAGCGGCGCGCCAGAGCAATAATCTAATAAGTACGCAGGAACCGCTGTGGTCGACTGTTGTTGCAGCCATTGTTGTGTTTGCGCATTGAGCTGAGGAGAAACAAACCAGCGCTGGCAGCGACTAATGATGGTGGGTAATAACAAATCATCATGCGCCGTTTGTAATAACAAAAAACTATTCTGACCTGGTTCTTCCAAGGTTTTTAACAGCGCATTCGCTGCCGCTTCGGTCATTTTATCTGCGGAGGGCAATAACACGACCCGAGCCCCGCCCTGTTGCGGCGCACCTTGCATAAATTGACTGATATCGCGAATTTGATCAACGCCTATGCTGTTCTCCACTGTCACCCGATGCAAATCTGGGTGATGTCCTGCTTTGAACAACAAACAACTTTTACAGATGCCGCATGCCTCGGTGGCCACTGGCTGCTGGCACATTAAAAAATGAGCCACTTGTTCAGCCAATAACTGCTTCCCCACACCTTGGGGACCGCAAAATAACAATGCATGATGCAGCTGTTGTTGCCAAGCGAGCTGCACAAGTTGCTGATAAATAGGCGCCAACCATGGGGGCAGCATCATGCTTGAAACCATGTTGCTAAGGTGTTGCACAGGTCGTGCTGCACCTGATCGAGCGGCTGACTGGCATCAATCACTACGATGGTTGGATCTGTCTTTGCGATCTCTAAATAGCGTGCCCGAGTTCGTTGGAAAAACGCCAGTTGCTCTTGCTCAATTCTGTCTAACTCACCACGTGCTTGCGCGCGTTTAAGGCCAATGACAGGATCAATATCTAAGTAAAGCGTGAGATCCGGCGTGGTTTCTTTCACGACGACAGCACGAATTTGGTCGATAACTGCCGAATCAATCTGGCGGCCACCGCCTTGATAAGCTCGAGAAGATAAATCATGCCTGTCCGCCAACACCCAGTCGCCCTGCGCTAAGGCTGGACGAATGACGTTCGCCAATAATTGACTGCGCGCTGCATACATCAGCAATAACTCAGTTTCTGGAGCAATCGCTTCGTCGCGGACGGCTTTGACCAAGGTTCGGATCTGCTCGGCTAAAGGGGTGCCGCCAGGCTCTCGGGTTTGCACAACAGTTTTGCCTTGCTGTTGTAGCCAAGTTAATACAGTAGCAATCGCAGTGGATTTTCCAGCGCCTTCCAAACCCTCAATCACGATAAAACGGCCGATAGTCATGGTTTTTTCCCAAAAATATATTGTTGCACCGCTTGATTATGCTGCTGATAATTCGCGGAAAACTGATGAGTTCCGTCGCCTTTCGCTACGAAAAATAATTTATCACTCAGCTGCGGTTTTGCTGCGGCCTGCAACGAAGAACGAGTCACCAATGCAATCGGCCCCGGCGGTAATCCTGCATGCACATAAGTATTATAAAGGTGCGGATCGCGTAAATGCGCACGGGTAATATCGCCGTGATAGCGATCACCTAAGCCATAAATCACCGTCGGATCAGTTTGCAAGCGCATTCCTAAGCGTAACCGGTTGACGAACACTGAACTAATCAATGGTTTTTCCGGCAAATGGCCAGTTTCTTTTTCCACGATAGAAGCCAAAATCAATAAATCATAGGGAGTTTTAAGCGGTAAATCCGTATCACGTTGCTGCCAAAGCGTATCAATTTCTTTGAGCAGCGATTGATGAGCTCGTTTTAAAATAACGCTCAAGGGGGTGTAAGCTGTATAGAAATAAGTTTCAGGTAACACTAAGCCTTCGCTATTGACCGGTACACTACCCCAATTCGACGGCCATTGCCAAAGCTGTGCCAGTTGCGCTTCATCGACAATATCATTTTTTAAAAAAGGCGCTTCACGAAGGCTCTCAAGGTTTTGTTTTAGGGTTAACCCTTCACGCAAAGTCAAACTGAACTGAGCAACCTTGCCACTACGAAATTGCGCCAGTAGTTGATGCAAAGGTTGCGGTGACACCGCATAGACCCCCGCTTTGATTTGCCGAAGTTCAGGCTTTAACACGCTCATGATTTTCAGAAGTTGGCAATCAACCTCAGTGAGAAGCTGCTCGGTTTGCCATTTCGCACATAGACCACGCAGCGAGTCGCCAGATTTTATTTCAAAATATGGGCCTTGGATTGCCAGCGGCATTTGCAAAAATTGTTGCGCGGCATTACGGATCCCAAATGCGGACACCAAGCCTAAACTGAATAAAACTAAAAGAATTTTTTTCATTGTTATTGTTCTTTATCAAAAAACTACAAGGCTGATTTTAAATCGAATACGGCGGAAGTATCGAGTTTTTTTCCTTGGAAACTTCGCACAGGCACAACCCCAGTGAGCGCATTACAAGTTAAAATTGCTGATGCTTTAGCTAACGAATTGATCGAAAAATCACCTTCAATCACGTCGACCTGGCTCAAAATATGTTGACGCATGACCCCATTGACGCCAGCACGATGTAAGCTCGGTGTATGCCATTTATCATCCAGCAGAAAAAATAGATTGGCTGCTGCACATTCGATAATACAGCCGTCTGTGTCGGTCACGACTAAATCATCAAAGTCGCTTTGCTCCACTTCTGTTTTCAACAATACCGTTTCAAGACGGCTGCAATGTTTGATCCCAGCTAACAGGGGCTGAATACCCAATTTCATTTGCGCAACCCCGAGCGAGATCCCTTGGGTCAGCCACGGGAATACAGGCATTGGGCTGGTTGTCATATAAACATCTGCCCCGACAATCCCCTTCGTACTATATCCGCGGCCGCCATGCCCACGGGACACCACAATTTTCATCACTTGTTCTTGGGCAGAAATGGCACCTTGGGCCTTAGAAAAAACCTCGTCTTCTGAGGGTAAATTGATGCCTAACCGCTGACAGGAATGCACTAGACGTTGCCAATGCAGCGCCCACAATTGCAAAGTTCCTTCTTGCACTTTAATTGTGGTGAAGACGCCATCACCAAACTGAAAGTTGCGGTCAAAAACGGTTGGTTGGCTCAATTGCAGGTGCCTTTTGCATAAAAAAAAGAGTATGCCTGAATTAATTCGAAGTTTAAAAGTAAAAAGGCTGCAATGCAGCCTTTTCTCAAAAGAATGGTTGGGTTTTAGTCGATTTTTCTAAACAAAATCGAACCGTTGGTGCCACCAAAACCAAATGAATTACAGAGCGCGTATTCCATTTGCACTTGACGGGCTTCGTGCGGCACATAGTCCAAATCACAACCTTCATCCGGGTTATCAAGGTTAATGGTTGGCGTAACTACTTGGTCCACCAAAGACAACACCGTGATAATTGACTCGACCGAACCTGCTGCACCCAATAAGTGACCAATCATCGATTTGCTCGAACTTACCATTAAATCTTGTGGATTTTGGCCAAATACTGACTTAATTGCTTGAGTTTCGGCAATATCACCGGCTGGGGTTGAAGTGCCATGCGCGTTGATATAACGCACTTGCTCCGGTGTAACACCCGCATCACGAAGCGCATTCGCCATCGCCGATGCTGCACCGCGGCCATTTTCTGGCGGTGAGGTCATGTGGTAAGCATCACCACTCATACCAAAACCGACCAGTTCGGCATAAATTTTTGCGCCACGCGCTTTTGCGTGTTCATACTCTTCCAGCATGACAACGCCAGCACCATCACCGAGCACAAAACCATCACGGTCTTTGTCCCAAGGACGA
>CAZIPG010000037.1:0-18781 GCA_964540955.1 uncultured Rheinheimera sp. | reverse complement strand
GCGATGGCTGCCGTTGCAAGAACGTCTAACTCCTTTGCTGAACTATCAGCAATGGGAGATTGCTAAGCCGATGACAGAGCCATCTCGCTTGCAATCGAATTAGATCTTCGTCAACCAACCGTGCTTATCTTCTGCTCGGCCCCACTGAATATCATTCAGGGCTTGGCGTAAACGGTTGGTGGTCGCGCCCGGTTCACCTGAACCGACTTTGATTTCCTGTCCGCCATAAATCAAGGTGCCGACTGGCGCCAATACTGCGGCTGTGCCTGATAGCGCCGCTTCTGTGCCTGGTTTGGCTGCCCGCTCTAACAATTCGTCGACTGTTAAATCACGTTCAGAGACTGTCATGCCTAAATCGCGCGCGATAGTCAGGATAGAATCACGAGTGACGCCATGGAGGAATGAGGTATCCAGTGCCTTGGTGATAATTTCATTGCCATCGATTAACAGGAAGTTGGCCGCACCCGTTTCTTGCACATCACCATTTGGACAGAATAACACTTGGTCGGCTTGGAATTTGGCTTTGGCTTGCATGGTGGGCCGCAGCGCACTGGCGTAGTTGCCGCCACTTTTGATCATCCCCATGTGCGCAGCACAGCGAGCATTATCTTCGAGTAATAAACGCAGTGCGCGGTGACCGCCAGCAAAATAATCACCGACTGGCGATAACAACACGTATAACATCGAGGTTAAGGTTGGCGTTGCTGCTTTACCAAGCGCTGGCTCAGTACCAATATGGGTCGGGCGGATATACATCGAACCAGGTGGTGTTGGCACATCGGCGGCGTAATGGCGGACGATGTCAATAATCATCTGTTGAAGTAATGCGGGTTCAAACGTGGGCAATGACAACAGTTCAGAACTTTGCAGCATGCGCGCGATATTTTTGTCCATGCGGAAAATAGCAATAGAGCCATCGTCGTGGCGAAATGCTTTTAATCCTTCAAAACAAGTACTGGCGTAATGCAACACATGCGCACCTGGGTGCAAACTGATGCTTTGCGCCGACACAATACTTGCACTATTCCATGCTGAGCCATCAAAACTCGCCATCGCCATTTCTGGCATAAATACACTACCGAATGCTGCCATGATTTTTCCTGCTATTTTCTTACACCAGTTTTACTGGTTTATTATTGGGAACTTCAGTAAAAACTGACCCATTCCCATCACCTATTGATCCAATATCTGCGCTATTGTACTTGCCATTGGTGGATTCGGCATCAACTATTATTGCCATAATTCGTAGACCAAAGCACTGAAGGAGAGATGATGAAACGGGTAACAGGTATTGGCGGCATTTTTTTTAAGTCGGCAGATCCACAAAGTCTAGCGGCTTGGTATCAACGGCATTTAGGGCTCAATGTTGAGGCTTGGGGCGGCGTCGTATTTACCGAATCGCCGTCATTGCAAGACAACAGCAATACCACGACTTGGTGCCCATTTCAGCAAGACTCCGACTATTTTTCGCCCAGCACAGCCCCATTTATGATTAATTATCGCGTGGAAAACCTGGTCGCATTATTGGCCGTGTTGAAAACAGAAGGCGTTGTTGTCGACGACAAAATCGAAACCTCCGAATATGGTCAATTTGCTTGGGTGATTGATCCAGAGGGCAATAAAATTGAACTCTGGCAGCCGCCCCAGTAACCACCTTTCAAGCGCTGATGATAATTTAAGATCGCCAGAAAACTTGATACAGCACAAACAGAGTTGCAAAGAGGCGGCTGTCGCCGCGAAAAGGTTTGAAATAGCCAATTGTTTTGGTAATAATGACAATTATTTGCATTAACATTAAAATGGTGCCTTCATGTCTGCTCTTACTCTTTGGAATGCTCCGAAACGCGCCACAGTCCAAGTCACTGCATTAGTCAGCGGTTTGCATCCTGCCGTCGTGAATCGTTTGCAAGAGATGGGGGTTGAACCTGGCCAAATGTTGCATTGTTTTGGCAGAGGGCCTTTTAACGGCCCGATGGTGGTGCAAATCCAAGACTGCATGTACACCCTAGAACAGCAAATCGCTCAACAGATCCTGATAGCCCCAGCAAACTAAATCGTTGGCAAAAAACCAACGTTGGCCACCTTGGCTTTCAACTTGATCTGACATGTTTTACGAAAAGGCTTCTGATGAAAAAAATTGTGCTCGTTGGCAAACCAAACTCTGGCAAAAGCCTGTTATTCAACCAACTGACTGGCTTGCGTCAAAAAGTCGCCAACTATCCAGGTGTCACGGTTGAATTAAAAACTGGCCGTTTTGAACAATTCGAGTTAGTGGATTACCCAGGAGCTTATTCCTTGAGCAGTCTGTCAAGGGATGAAGAAATTGCTGTGCAGAAGTTACATGATGCGATGGCATTGCCAGACACCGCGCTTGTCATCTGTAACCTCGATGCCACGCGTTTAGAAAGTAGTTTGATGTTTGGTTTGCAAGTGCAAGCGCTGGCGAAAAAACAACAAAAATCAGTGGTTTTTGCCCTGAATATGGCCGATGAGTTACAACGCTTTGGTCATGAATTGGACACGCAAGCATTAAGCCAAGCGTTAGGCAGCCCGGTATTCGCTATTTCAGCAAAAACCTTGTTAGGCATTGCTGAATTTCGCCAAGCGGTACTGGATTTAGCCGCTCAACCTGAGCCGCCAATTCCCAGCATCGATCACGGAGATGAGCGTGCGCTTCGCACCCTGAGTCGACAGTTATCCCGTGATTTTGGTATCCATGCCAGCGTGGTGCTGAAAAACCAAAATCGCATCGATGCCTTTATGCTCAACAACATCACCGGCGGTTTGGCTTTTTTAGTCGTGATGTTTTTGTTATTCCAAAGTATTTTTACCCTTGCAGCCCCTTTAATGGATGGGGTTGAAGCGGGCATCGCAGCGCTGGCGCAAACCGTCACCGGTTTTATCGGTGAGGGGCGTACCAGCGATTTCCTCAACGATGCCATCTTCGGCGGTATTGGCTCATTTTTAGTGTTTGTCCCGCAAATTATGATGTTAACCCTCATTATTGGCCTGCTCGAAGACAGCGGTTATCTCGCACGTGCCGCATTAATTTGTCACCGGCCACTGAGTTATTTTGGCCTATCGGGCCGCAGTTTTATTCCCTATTTATCAGGGCATGCCTGTGCCATCCCGGCCATCATGGCCGCTCGGACTATTGAGTCGCCGCGGAAACGCTTGATCACCATGATGACTATCCCGTTAATGGCATGCTCGGCGCGCTTACCGGTTTATGCATTGTTGATTGCCGTGTTAATTCCTGATCAAAGTTACCTGGGCGGCTTGGTTAATTTGCAAGGGGTGGCGTTTTTCGGTTTGTATCTGCTCGGGATCATCGTGGCACTGATGGTCAGTTTCATGTTGGATAAATTCGTCATCCAGACCGATGCAAAGTCCGATATGCCATTTATTTTAGAATTACCCAACTACCGACTACCGCATTGGAAACCGCTAGTTGTGCGGGTTTTGACCAGCGCGAAAAGCTTTGTTTATCGTTCTGGCCCCGTCATTTTTGCCGTCACAGTATTGATTTGGTTGTTAGGCTATTTCCCAGTGGAAGCGGGCGGATTGCAACAATCCTATTTAGGCCAAATCGGTCACTTTATCGAACCAATTTTTAGTCCTTTAGGGTTGGATTGGCGTTACGGTGTCGCTATTTTGATGTCGTTTTTGGCTCGCGAGGTCTTTGTCGGCGCACTGGGCACTTTATTTGGAATTGAGGGTGCCGATGAAAATATCGCAGGTCTTGCGGCCAATATTCAAGCAGATGGCCTAGCCTTTGGCGCTGGTTTTGGCTTGTTATTGTTCTACGTCGTTGCTTTGCAATGTGTCGCGACTGTAGCAACGCTGCGCGCCGAAACTGGCAGCACCAGACTAACGGCAGGCATCGTGGTCGGCTATGGCTTATTGGCCTACTTGCTCGCATGGTTAGCAGCGAATCTGCTGTGAGTTTTTCTGCTCACAGAGTTCGCAATGGTTAATTTACAATTCAGTTAAATTTAGCGAGACTGCTTAGCAACTAAGGTCCACTAAGCAGGAAAAACCATGCAACGAATGATATTAAGCGCCAGAACTCTATTCATGGCGGGACTGACACTCAGTCTCGCCAGCTGCACGCCAGAACCTTCACAGTCGTCAGCACAAGCTGAATCCAGCCCAGCTGCATCAAGCCAAACTGAACAGAACCCACTCGAGATGCCCCAAGACCAAGCATCAGAAATGGTCGCTGGCGACCCCATCACTTTACATGCGCGCTTAGTCTATAAAGATTCGTTTCTAAGCCCTAGCATCGGTGCTGAAAAATCGTTAACCACAAACTTGCACTTAACCTCGGATGTGCTGCGGACTGGCAGTGGTCCAGACGCCAGTTACGCCTTAGATAACGAAGTTGAACGGGTGCAAGGCAACGTCACAGCCAAAGGACAAGTCAATTTCAGTTCAGATGATATTTCGACACAAGAAACTTATCAGATGCAAGGGGATTGGCCAGCGATGACCACGCCAACTGCCGGCCAGTTTTCAATTAAACTGCCTGAACCCTCAGACATTGGCGATGGGCTTCGGATTGAATTAGTGATTAAAGCGCCCGTGACTGGCGTGAAAACTGCGAAAATTCAAAGTAAAGAGCAACAAATGGCAACCGAAGTCAGCCATTCACGCTCAGCTTGGTGTAGTAATTTTGACGAAAAAAGTGACATTTGTGACCTGAGCTTCACCATTGATGCCATCCCGACAACAGCGAAGACTCCGGCGGGTGAAGTGTTGTTAGAAAATGCCAAGCAAGTTTATCTTCTGCAGGGTAAAAAAGATGAAAGTGGCGGCTTACTGATGTACAGCAACCTGGTGCCAGTCTATGGCGCTACCACGACCTATGAAAATGGTCATTTTGTCACGCGCTTAAACACCAGTTACACTGCAACGCTTGATGGTGGCAGCATCAGTCAACAGTTAGAGATTGTCGTCTGGTCCACTGAGCGTGGTAGCAACTGGCAACCGAAATTTTAGCGGGAGTGGATTGGACCTTATGTTCACCGAATTACAGATTGAAGATCTTGTCGAAGGGACAGGCAAAGCAGCAGTGCGCGGTGCGTTAATCACCGCTCACTATCGCGGATTTCTGCTAGATGGCACCGAGTTTGACTCCAGTTATCGTCATGGCGAGGCATTTCGCACCGTACTCAGTAATGGCCGCGTCATCCAAGGCTGGATTTTAGGGCTCATCGGCATGAAAACAGGCGGTAAACGCAGATTGTCAGTGCCTGCAGCATTGGCCTATGGGGAGCGGCAAATTGGCACGATGATCCCCGCCAATGCTGATTTGATTTTTGAGATTGAACTGCTCGAAGTATTAACTCGAGATGATTAACCAACCGGGCGTTTAGGTGGCAAAGACCACCAAAACGCCGCTCCAATCTAAGCCTCGGCTTTTGCCTAAGAATGGCGCAATTTCAACGCCACAATAAATGCCTAATAGCGGCACACCAAACTCATTACACTGCTGTTGCACTTCCGCGGCTTCTTCATACTGATTGTTGTCATAAGCGGCAGCTCGGCCGCCACAATCAAAATACATGGCAAAACGGGCGGTTTTACCGTCTTTTTTAATTTTATTTAGCAGTTTTTTGGTATTGAATTGTGCTGAAGCCAAAATGGTATCTGGATCTCGTCGCATCAGTTGAACTTGAGTACCCACCGCTAAGTCTGGTTCGAACAAAATCACGCCAGAACCATCTGGCATAGCGCCACTGATGAGACGATTGACGAATAACTCTTCTCGTTGCGGTTGCTGGGCATCGCCGCAATACACACCCAACGACAGCTGTTTCACTGGCGATGAAGCCCGCCACTGCTGACTACCATAGATCCGATCAAGCAATGGCACCACGGGTTCGTCATCGAGGGTATATAAAAACTGACCAAACATATCTGTGATGGTGTACTGCGTTTTATCCATAGGTACACAACCATGCATGGTGGCAATATAAGGGGTAAATGCCCCGAACCATTGCAACACCATCGCCGACTGCTGCAGCACTTGCTGACCAACAAACTGCCAAGTGGCACTAAACTGATGATCGCCCAGCAAACCGGCACCAACAGTAGCGACTTTGCCGACGGCATCCCCTTCGAGCCCTAACAATAAAGGGGCTGATGGATTGAGGACAGGCGGTTGACTGGCTGTCGCTGGATGTTTCACTGAATCGTAAAACAATAGCTGCAAAGTCGAATCAGCTTGCGTTTTCAGCTGCGAGGCAAGCTTGACGCCGGCGGCATGTTGATCTTTGAAAATTTCCTGCGTGACGGCGCAATACGTTTGCACTCTGCTTAGTTTCAGCACTGCCACTGCGGCCGGATAACCCGAATAGCTGAGCGCTTGATTACAAATGATCCCAATTGCCGAACCACCATAAATTGGCACTTCTGCACTCACAGCTTTTCTAACGCCGTTATAAAACTCCTGCGCATTCAACTGGCTGTTACAAAAAGCGAAGACCACATCGTGCGCAGTGAGTTCATTGCCACTCAGCGCGAGTTCTCTCAGCGCATCTGCCGCAGCTTGTCGACCAGACTCAACTGCCAAATGGCTATTGCTATAACCAATCCCTGCTTTCATCACCACATCCATGCTATAAAAGTGGGCAAATTGTACAGATATTCCACACAAAACCAATGGTTTTGTTAGAAAAATTATGAAGATAGCTGGTTAAACGCCAAGTAACTTAGAGGCTACTTGGCGCATAAAGAATTAGCGCGGCTGTGCTAAAGCAAACTCAATCGCGGTACAAACAGTGACCACTTGTGCTTGATTACAAAGTTCGGCTGAAGTATTTGGGCTATCCGGATACACTTCGGTGGTGGTGACATAATTAGCATCCGTCATGCCGCCACACAGATACAAGGATTTCTTTGGATAGTTAATCACGCCAAATTGGGTGATCGGTTCACCAATTAAACAGCCATGCTCATCTGCCGGCGCAATTGGTGTGACCTTTGCCACCGCCTCGATAATCGCCCGTTGAAAATCTGGCTGTGGCTTACTCACATCGCCCACCAGATAAAAACCGTCAGGAATATTCCAATTGGAATTCACTGTTCCGTCACGGGCTGCCTTGGCCGGCCTAAATTCAGCATTATCGGAATCGGTAGTTTCATGTAAATCAACATGCACCAAAGGCGTAGGATAATTCGACATCAGACCTAACACCGCCTCAGCTTCAGCTGCAGCACTGGGTTGTTTGAATGAACGATTTGGGTCAATCGCTTGCGGGTTCCAGCGATTGATCGTTTCAAAGCCCCAAGGACTGATACAAGGCAATACCAGCAAGTTCACCTGTTCACTGTAGTGGGCGAAATGCTGGCGAATAAACTGCAAAGCGCCAAACACACCGCTACTTTCATAACCATGCACGCCACCCGTCACCAACACCATCGGCTTATCCGCTTGCCAATTTCGGCTTTTGACAGCATACAGCGGGTATTGCGCAAAACCCTGTTGGCGATAATCTAATTCACCATACTGCAGCAACTCAGCGACTGCAGACAAATTCTCAACCAGTTGCTGTAATGGCTCAACAACAAGCTGCCGGTAATCTCGTCGCTTTTGTTGTATGCCGAGCCATTGCGCTTTTTCCGCTTCGCCCCAAGGTTGGCCTAAAGTGCCTATCGGATAGATGTGATGTTCCATAGAAATCCTAATGCGTTCAACTCTTGCCATGAAAAGAGGATGTGAAGAAAACTCTAAGAACTGCCAGCTTGCCAGCAATTTCCCATTTCGCCAATCCATCTCACCATAGAAAAAAAGCGCCGAAGCGCTTTTTTAAATGAACTCATGGTGCGGTTGACCGAGTCGGCCTACCTATCCAAGTTAAAACTTATAACTCAACCCAACACGCACGGCCCGAGGAGAAGCGGGAGTGATATTGTTATTGTTATGCGCAGAGGCATAGTATGTTTTATCCAGCAAGTTTTCGATGTTCAGCTGTACGCGCAAATCGGTCAGCGGATTATAAAACACGCCGGCGTCCACGCGAGTAAATCCTGGTAAAACAACCGCGTTATCAATCAACACATAAGATTTGCTTTGACTGATCACGCCGACACCCGCACTCCATGCATCGGAAAATTCATAACGATTCCACACTGAGAAGGTGTTTTCAGGCACTTGGCTGAGTTGGTTGCCGTTGGTGGCTCCCGGCGTTTGCACTTCCGAGTGTTGATAGGCATAACCGGCCATCACCTGCCACTGGGCATTGATATTGCCATTCAGCTCCAGCTCTAGGCCTTGGACTTGCTGACCATCAACCAAAATCGTTGCCGCGGCATTGTTTGGATCGGTCACGGCAACATTGGTGCGGTCAAGTTGATAGACTGCAACGCCTGCTGAAAAATCGTTACTGAAATCCCACTTAAAACCAATCTCTTGGTTGTTAAATTTTTCCGGATCTAACGCCGCATTGGTTGCGGTCAGTGAAGCCAACTGCTCACCTGCTCTGGGTACATAAGCCACTGAGTAGCTTGCGTAGAATGACATTTCATCACGCGGTTTATAGATCACGCCAGCTCGCGGAGAAACCAAGGAATCCGAACTTTCAAGCGTTGTGTTATTGCGTAAATTGAACAGATCAGCACTGAAATGATCATAACGTGCACCCAACACAAACTGCCAGTTGCTGTTCACTTCAATTTGATCTTGCAGATACACACCAACCGTTTTGGCGATACTCTGATTTTGTGCATCGCTGGCCGATTGTCTAAATTGGACAGCGCCAGTGTAAAGTGGCTCGGTCAGCGTGACAAAAGTTGAGGTCACATTCGGTCCCAAATCGGTGAAATAGGCCGTCATCCGAAGGTTGTCCGTTTCTTGGCGATTCAACTCAACGCCAGCTAACAACGTATGATTCATCCCTGCGATTTCAAAGTCTTTGGTTAAATCCGTTTGATTCATCAGGTTTTTCCGATCGGTCAAGTTGTCATAACCGGAAATGCTCACCCGCTGCGTGCTATCGTTATAGGCACCAGGAAACACGTTGGCATAAAACTTACTGTAATTTGCATAACGTGTTTGGTTCACTAAGGTGAACCCATTATCAAACTCATGGCTAATGCTGGTACTGAATGCATCTACCTCAGCAGTCGCGAAACTATCTTTTAAGTTACCAAAAAACGTGTGTTGTTGACCCGCTAACGGCCGACCATTGAAAGAAGGAACACCCCGATCCGTTGTCCGTTCATCTTCAAAATGCTCAAAACTGAACGCAATACTGGTATTCGCCGCTGGTTTTAGGGTCACTGTCGGATTAATGGCTTTGCGCTTAAGTTCAACATGATCCCGATAGCTGCCAGAATCCTCGTACAGCGCGGTCAAACGGACGGCTAATTTCTGATCGTCAATAACATGATTGATATCGCCCGTCATCCGCTGATGATCATAAGAACCAAGTGTTAATGAAAATTCACGGCCCGCTGAGAAATCGGCTTGCTTGGTCACACGGTTGATCAAACCGCCAGCACCACCACGGCCAAAAATCATCCCACTTGGTCCTTTCAACACTTCAACCCGTTTCACGTTGTACAAATCACGGAAATATTGCACGTCATCACGCACGCCGTTGATAAAGAAATCAGCAGTTGAGGTATTGCCGCGAAGCACTGGCGCATCGCGGTGACCTTCACCTTGTGCCATTTGCACACCAGGCACATAACGGACCACATCGCCCATGTTTTGCATGGATTGGTCAGCAATCAAATCTTCCGTCACTACCGTAATTGCTTGCGGAATGTTGCGCAATAAAGTGTCAGTTTTAGTTGCCGTTGACGTGGTATCTACTTTGTATTTTTGGCCTTGCTGACCAACAACCTCAATGTGTTCCACTTTAGAATCATCCCATGCGAGCTCATCAGCGCTGACCCAAGCACTGAAAGACATCATCATCACTGGCATGGCCAAACGGACAGCGCAGGCTAACGGGGTGATTTGCAGCTTCGTCATAACAACTCCCAAACTTTCTGAAAAATTGACAATCATTCATTAATGCAGCGATATTAACACGAATCATTCCCATTTGGAAATAATAAGAATTCTCATTTATAAGCAGATTGGCATCTCAGAATTTTTTCGCTAGGGCTTTGCGGGAAGTTTTGTTCAGAATTGTTCATTTTCGGTTAACAAAATCAGCTCTATTTTGAATGGACTTCTTACTGAAAAGGATATTGGCGATGACAAAACTGACACTCACTTTACTGGCTACGGCTTTATTTACTGCTTTACCAGCATTGGCTACTCCAGACTTCGATTCCTTAACAATTCGCTCAACTGAAATTAATATGGGCCCGACCTATAGCACCAGTGTGACTACCATTGATCCTAGCTCGGGCGTGCGAACTGATAGCCAAATGTACAACACGGATATTACTGGCTGGGAGTTCAAATATAGCGAGCAGATCTCGGACAACACTTACTGGTATAGCCATTATCGCAACGACCGCGCAGTATTTACCGAAAACACCCAAATTTATACGCCAGCACCAGTGCAGATTGTGTTTGAAAGCGAACAAACTCGCATGTCAACACGGCAATGGTCATTCGGCGCTGGCTACATCTTTAATTTATCGCCGAACACAACCTTAGATTTCAGCGGTGGCCTCGGGAGAGCCAAAGTTAAGTTGCACAATTACGTGACCTATGATGATGAAATCACCAACACCAATGGCTCTTATCTGGTTAAAAATCATAGCTATAGCACTGTTGCAGCTTACCAAGTCCGCTTACGTCATGAATTTTCTGAAGATTTAGAGTTCTATACTAGTATCGGGAATGAACGTTGGTATGCCGATGAAAATGAAACGATCAGCGTACAAACAGTGGGATTTCATTATGATTTCTTTGGTGACATCGCCTTGTCGTTTGAATTTGGCAAGTATGATGACGAAGAGCGGACCGCAATTGGTGCGCACTTAACCTTCTAATCCAGTTTGCAAACTGGTTCCATTGGCGTCCAACTGGTGTTGGACGCTATGCCATTAGATTGATGCACACATTTTAAAAACGAACAAAAGCGGACTGACTTGGCGCTTGGTCCGAGTTCAGGCATACTTTGCGCCTCTCTGTATGCCATGCGAGCTAAACATGCAAAACGCCACCCGTTACTTAGCCTACACCTTTGTGCTCAGTTATTTTCTTTGTGTGCTTTACGTCTGGACTATTGATAAAACCTGGTATCAAGATACTTTGCATCTGCAGTGGGCAATATTAAGTTTGGGCTTGAGTTATTTAGTGAAATTTGTAATTCAGCCTACGATGTTGGCCATTATGTTCGCCACCATGCTGACCGCTTTGGTAAAATTATTTGGCCAACTAAGCGGGAAAGTACTCTCGGATGATCTCATCGGATTTATTTATTTGGGTTTTTTGCTAAGTTTCGGCTTTTGTATATTCTCTATTGTGCAATTTAAAAAACAAATCCATGCTAAAACACATCAAAAGCAATCAGACAATCAGTCTGAATAATTGCATATATTCATTCCCTGTGTATTTGGCTCGCTGCTGTCTAAATTACAGATCACAGCAGCTTGCCCAATCCACGAACAACTAAACTTTAAACTTCGTCAGTAAGTTGTTGAGATCCACCGCCAAACGCGACAATTCGTGCGCAGATGCGCTCGTTTGATGCGCCCCTGCAGCAGTTTGTTGCGCAAGATCGCTAATGTTGATGATATTCCGGTCGACTTCGCGCGCGACTTTCGCTTGCTCTTCAGCGGCGCTCGCAATCACCAAATTGCTGTCGTTCATCACATTAATTTGCTGATAAATGGTATTTAACGCATCACCCGCCAATCGAGCAACACTTAAAGCCTGATCTGCTTTTTGGCCACTATGCTGCATCGATTCAACCGCTGAACCCGTGCCTTGTTGGATTTTATGGATCATTTCCTCAATTTCACGGGTGGATAACTGCGTCCGATGAGCAAGCGCTCGAACCTCGTCAGCAACGACGGCAAAACCACGCCCCGCATCACCCGCGCGGGCGGCTTCAATGGCCGCATTTAATGCCAATAAGTTGGTTTGTTCAGCAATCGCGCGGATCACATCCAACACTTTGCCGATATCTTGGGCTTGCGATGCGAGAGTTTGAATGACTTGCGCACTTTGCGCGATATCTTCATTCATCTCCAAAATAGCTCGCACTGTTTGTTCAACTTGTTGCTTGCCTTGTGCAGCACTTTGCGCCGATTCTGCCGACGCTTCAGAGGTTTGCACCGCTGTATTTGCAACCTCATCAATCGCTGAACTCATCTCTGTAATCGCGGTTGCCGCTTGTTGAATTTCATCATTTTGTTGTGCAATGCCCCGAGAAGCATCTTCTGTAACCGAATTAAGTTCTTCAGATGCCGAAGCTAACTGGTTCGATGAATTGGCAATATGAGACAGGGTTTCGCGTAAATTTTGCTGCATTCGCGAAAGTGCTTGCATCATTAACGCCACTTCGTCTTGGCCTTGGCTTTCAATGCGCTGCGTTAAATCGCCCGCTGAAACCTGATCAGACAATTTCACAGCCTGCTCCAGTGGACTCACAATACTGCGAGTCATCGACATCGCAATCAAGATGGCCGCAATTAAGGAGATAGCGATAATCACAATGGTAAACACTTTATTATTTTGATAGGCCACTTCATCAGCCTTTTGCTGTTCAGCAGCAAATTCGCTATTCAGTGCCGACAGCTGAATTAATTGTTTCGTCATTTTATCGGCATGCTCAGCCATGTTTTGATTGACAATATTTAATGCTGCAGCCTTATCATTGGTTTGTAATTTCAGTAACATATCGTCTTGATCGCGTAGGTATTCCTGCAGACTGTCACTAAATTCGTTATACACAGTGCGCTCTTGTGCCATGCTAATTAAAGGCTCATATTGCTTCTGTGCCGCTTCGATATCTTGACGAACCTTCCGCAGTATTTGCGCATTTTCTGTGCGATGCGCTTCCGTATCCTCCAATAAGATACGGAATGTAAATACTCGCGCTCGCATCACATTCAAATTAAGCTCTGCCAAGGTTGAAATGCTCGGAATGATGTTGGTCTCTAATTCTTTCGAAGTGTCTCGCATTTTCGACATTGCACTCAGTGACATAATCCCCTGAAAGGTCAGCAATAAAGCCAAAGCTGCAAATGCGGCAATCAGCCGCGAACTAATTTTAAATTGTCTCATCCACATTCTGAAATGTTCCTCAACAACAACCTACAACAGATTTGATTGGGAGATTCAACAAAACCTCTTGGCAAACATAGCCGACTAAATGCCAATTTTCCTGAGGATTTAACGATTTAAACAAATTTTTATCGCAAACCCAGCGTGTTGATGTCACAGATGAGATTTTGGCTGCATTCTGCTAAGATCATGCGGCTTTTTAAAGGAGAAATCATGAGCAAACACAGTCATGCAAAGAGCACTGTGCAGCATGGGCGTGGCGAAATTAGAGACAACGCTTTGCATGCATTGGTGACAAGTCCACTGTTCAAAACCAGAATAGTGAAAGCGAAAAAAGGCAAAGGTGCTTATCAACGCTTAAAACGGGGGCAGAAATTTGATGATTCTGCCCTTTTTTTTGCCCATACCATAACCCTGCAATAAAGGCCCAAGTTCAAGCCAATGTATGGTTCATTTTAAATCCATTAAGGGGCTAATAATCGATAACTTTTCAATAAGTTACTGTATTGACCATTCTGCTTTATTTGCTCTAAGCAAGTATCAAATTGCTGCAAAAACTGCTGCGGATTTTTGATTCTTTTACTGTATTTTGACACTGTCAAAAAATAGGCCTTCGGCGCCAAGGCAAAATCTAATACTTTCACTTTGCCTTGATAGGGGTCTTTTTGTGAAAACCACAACAATGCTTCTTTTGAGTTGATGACTAAATCGATCCGGGCAGGCGAAGCAACCAATTGATCAAATAAACTTTGCATCGAGTAATCTTCTACTGCTTGTGCTTTGTTCTTTTTACCCGCTAGCAAAATTGCCAACGTTGGAGTCAGGCCGAGGCCAGCGAGATAACCAATTCGCCAAGGTTCTAAATCTGCTTCTTGCAGCAGTGGCTGGATAAAATCTTTGCGGGCAGCGACGCCAATTGCACTTTCAAACATCGGTTTAGCACTGTACCAAACAAAATCATCGCGTTCGGGTTTATAGGAATAAATCGCTAAGTCTAACTCGCCCGACTGCATATACTGATGAGTGCGTTTGATTGGCAAATGCATGTAACGAATGTCGAAGCTTGTGGGCTGGATACAGGCCTGGAGTATTTCTCTGGCGAACCCCACTTGGCCGGTTTGCTTCTGATCCATAAAAAAAGGGGGCCAATCAACCGCATTCACCTCAAGGGTGACCCTCGCCGCCGATTGCCAAGAACAAAGGCCTAAGATCAGCAACATCAGTCGCAACCTCCAGCATTTTAACAGCCTCAGCATCGGTCTTGTCTTGGTCATGGCTCACCTTTTGGACAATAAACCATCAAACACTAGCACAGCCTAATTAACTCGTCTGCTACTTCATCAGCAAAAAGTTTACCGATGTCGCTGCGAGACATGATGTATATCAATTAGAGAAATCGAATATAACACTACACTGATCAAAATAGCCGCAAAGGTATCTGAGCATGAACGATCAACTGACCATTCGATTACTGAAAATTGCCATGTTTAGCGGAATCGCGCTGATCATCTTCGGCCACTATCTTTGGGTCGGCGCGCAAATTCACCTGAGTATGGGCATTCAAGGCATTATGATTATTGCGGGCTGTTGTGCGCTGGGTGTCATTCTGTCCTTACCCACGAAAATCTATTTGACCATTTTACTGATGGCACATGAAGAGCATCAGCAAGCAGAACAGAAGGAAAAGGGACAAACCCCTTGAAACTTCCAGCGCCAGTGAAAAGCCATAGTGCTTCACTTGCAGAATCAAACCGAAGCGATTAATTTGTTGGCTTTGTTAACACGACCATACATTTGGTCTCGGTTTGGAGAGAACCCTCTTGGATGCTATTTGGTCAGTGGTCGCAATTTCTGCGGCTATCGCGGTCGGAGCAATTAGCCCCGGCCCAAGCTTTATTGTCGTCGCTCGCAATGCCATGAGTTTATCTCGGCCACATGGTTTAGCCACTGCCTGCGGTATGGGTTTAGGCGCAGGCACTTTTGCGCTCCTTGCACTTTTGGGCTTGCATGCCATATTCACGGCGTTTCCCCTCGCTTTTTTAGCGTTAAAAGTGCTGGGTGGGTTATACCTTCTTTATCTCGCCTCACTGATTATTCGTCATGCGGCCAGCCCACTACAGATGCAAAATACTGGATCAGCAGCGACGCCTAGCATCAGTAAATGGCAAGCCTTTCGCCAAGGATTGTGGACACAACTCAGCAACCCAAAAACAGCCATTGTCTTTGCGAGTATTTTTTCCGCGCTATTACCAGCCCAAATTCCATTGTGGTTTTATGCAGTACTGCCGCTCTGTGCGTTGATGATTGATGGGAGCTGGTATGTATTAGTGGCTTATATCCTCTCGGCTGAGGCGCCTAGAAATGCCTATTTGAAATACAAAACACTCATCGACAGAATCGCCGGCGCTGTGATGGCGTTATTGGGATTTAGGCTAGTGTTGTCTGCTGTCATTTGATGAAAAAGCTGCAATCGCATCGCACCCATTAGAAAAACCGCAAGCAATAAAAAAGCCGAACCCTTGGTTCGGCTTTTTTCTGTGCACTAGCACTGAGGGCATGACCACTTCGTGCTAAATCAGTGTCCATTATTCATCACCAGTTTGCCTTGACTGAGCACCCTGCATTCAGAGTGCTCAATAGGCAACACATCAACCAATTATTTGGTTGCTGGTGCTGCTAACTTCACTGAAGAAGTAATGACCAGACCATTGCTGTTAACATCAACGACAGTGCTGTTCTTCATGTTGATGCCCATCATGCCTGCTAACTCTGGTGGAACGGCTTCACCCGTTGATTCAATGGATGTTTTTACCATTGCAAAGAAGCTTGCATAATCTAAGCCCATGGCCATTAAGCCATTTTTAGCTAAAGGCTCTGCGACAACCGCTTTTGCTTGGGCTTTACCGCCTTCACCCACAAAGACGGCGACATGAGAATCCGAGGCGATCAGTGTCGGTTTTAAACCAGTCATTGCTAATTCTGGCACTGCAGCGGCTAAATCTAACTCAGCACCATCGGCAGGCAGAGTAATCGCGGCTAATGGTGGTGCCATCGCTTTGATGCCTTCAAAGAAGGTACGGGCGTTAGCGACAGAAATCACAACGGCAGCATCAGCTTCAGAGGGCATTTGCGTGGCTGAATCTAACTTGAACGAGTTCAGAGATACCGAAACGCCTTGCACGCCACCCGCCATACCAGCCATCGCTAAAGCACCCATTGGGTTGTTGGCTTTCAACTCGTTTTGCATTTCAACAAGGGCAGGGCAAGTGTAAGTTGCAGTGGTTGCTACTTCCCATAATTTACCCATGCCGACTGCTAATTGCGCCACATCTAAGCCCATCGCAAACTGCATCATTTGATTGTCGCCAATCAGTTGCAATTGTTGCTTTGGAATAAAGCCTTTTAATAAGCTTAACCCTTCGATAGTCACTTTGTTCTCAGTTGGGATTTGGATCCGACTTTCGCCACTCATCCCACCCGCTGCCATCGTGAATTTGCTGTCAATAAACATACCTGGCCAGCTTGCTGCGATGGCGTTGGTGTCAGTTTGACAAGCAGGTTCACGCCAGCTTGCTAGGGCAACACCCGCTTGTTGACCAAATAAGGTTTCTACGTCTTTGGCCAACTGGTTGCCATCTTTGCTATTCAGTGCTTTGACTAATTCTTGTGAACTGACATAACCAAATGATTCATTATTTAATTGATATTTAGTGCTAAGCGCCGCTAATTTGCCTGAATTCACCACGCTTTGCGCTGGTTTGGTAGCGCCTAAGGCAATCGACAGATTGTTGGCATCTAATTTACTGGAAGTCATCACGATAGTCGCCCAGCCATTATTCACTGACACGACTAAATCTAATTCGGCTTCTGGCATGGTAAACGTGTATTTACGGTATTTCACCGCACCGACATTGCCTGCAGTGTGTTGATAACCGGCTTCTTTTTCCGCTTTATCAAACATAGCCCACATGGCAGCTTCATCAGCCACTTCCAGTTTCACTACCGGTGAAATACCAACCATATACATCACTTGACGCATGGCGAGTTTTAACCCCGTCAGCTTTTCCAGCTCTTGTGGTTTTTCGAAGGCTTGCATGTAGCTTAACGCCAGTGACAGGACAAATTTAAAGCCTGGCTCTGTGGTTGTTGCCATTAATTCTTGGATAGATTTTTGCGATTCAGCACCATAGTATTGCGGGAACATACCGAGTGACGCTAAATAATCGGCCATGTTAATTGGCTTTAATTGCGCTGATAAAATCGCAGTATCCGCAGGCACGTATTCCAAAACGGCATCAGCTTGACCACCAGCACCTGGCCCAAACTTAAAATAATATCCTGCAGCACCTGCAGCAATCACCGCAACGGCAATAAGGGTCTTCTTCATGACTTCACTCCTGTGTCAGTTTGCTATGGTAATTCCGACAGCATTGACACTGAGCGGGACCATAATCTGGTGTTAAAATAATCGTATCCATCTTAAACAGGCTACGAACTGGATACAAGCCCATAGCCTTTTATTAACGCTAGGAATCGAGCATGGCTAAAGCCACGGCTTCTGCCACTTTGATACCATCAATCCCGGCAGACAAAATACCACCGGCATAGCCAGCACCTTCCCCCGCAGGGAATAAACCTTTCACATTAATACTCTGATATTGCGCATTGCGTTTGATACTGATTGGCGAGGACGTGCGAGTTTCCACCCCCGTCAGTAAGCCATCAGGTCGGGCAAAGCCTTTGATTTCTTTATCAAAAGCTGGGATCGCCTCCCGAATAGCGGCAATCGCAAAATCTGGCAGCACTTGCGACAAATCAGTCAATTTGATGCCTGGTGTATATGAAGGCTGGACATCACCAAGTTCGGCAGATGGCGTGCCCGCTAAAAAGTCACCAATGGTTTGTGCAGGCGCATCATAGGTACGCCCGCCTAATTCAAAGGCTTGTGATTCAAGTTTGCGCTGTAATTCAATACCCGCCAATGGATGGCCTGGATAATCGCGCTCAGGATCAATACCAACCACAATTGCGCTATTGGCATTGCGCTCGTTGCGTGAATACTGGCTCATGCCATTGGTAACAACTCGACCTTCTTCTGAAGTTGCCGCCACCACTGTGCCGCCTGGGCACATACAGAAGCTATATACGGTGCGACCGTTACTGCAATGGTGCACTAACTTGTAATCTGCTGCGCCTAATAACGGATGGCCGGCATTAGGACCAAACCGACATTCATCAATCATCGATTGCCGATGTTCGATGCGAAACCCGACCGAAAAAGGTTTTGCTTCAATATAAACACCGCGGCGGTATAACATCTCAAAGGTATCGCGCGCACTGTGACCCACTGCCAACACCACAAACCGACTCGCCAAATGCTCGCCGTTTGACAGCATCAGACCTTGGATCTGGTCATTTTCAATCAGCACATCATCCACTCGGGTACTAAAACGGATTTCCCCACCTAATTCGATAATTTTGGCGCGCATTTGCTCAACCATGGTCACTAATTTGAAAGTGCCGATATGCGGTTTACTCACATACATGATTTCATCTGGCGCCCCTGCAGCGACAAAT
>CAZIPG010000036.1:14073-18785 GCA_964540955.1 uncultured Rheinheimera sp. | reverse complement strand
AGCTTTGGAACTGGTACAACTTTATGAAGACATTACTGGACGCTTGGCCAGTGCAGAGGGCATGCGGATTGGTGCTAGTGCACTCTTAGTTGAACTGCAGCAACTGTTGGCTGAGTGATTCGTCCGTTGTGTTCTGTTCGAGCATCGGAAGTTCGCCGATGCTCGCTTCCTCTTCACTATTTATCCAATCCTCGATTTATCCAAGCATCGACTTATCCAATCAACGTTTTGTGCCAGCATTGCTGACCTTGATATTATGCTGATTGAGCACCGATATAGCTCTCGCCAGTAAAGTGCTTGCGTAATCTCGCAGGGAACAGCGGTCAATTCGATTGATGTGAGCATTTAAATTGCGGATCTAGAGTAGAAAACAAGCAGAAGAAGGTTTGTTTTGTTCAAGCAAGGTAAAAATAATTGTTGAAAACAAAGCCAAACGTTCAAATATAAAGTGTGGTTTTATTAGAAATTTACAGAAGTGGTGGGCAAACTAACTTTAGGTAAGTTGAAGATGGTGGAGGGGGAAGGATTCGAACCTTCGAAGGCAGTGCCGGCAGATTTACAGTCTGATCCCTTTGGCCACTCGGGAACCCCTCCACGTGGCGGGAATATTATCAAAATTATTGATGTTGTAAAGTAATAAACTCAAGTTATCTGTCTGATTGCCGATAAAGACAGCAATTGAACAAAATTCGGCAATAAAATGACTGTAATTGTTAACGAATGGCAGCTGCAAGGACAATTGAATCAAGCGATTAATCAGCATCGTCGTGCTGATTTTGGTTTATGGCTTGCGCTATTATCGCCTGCAGTAGAGGAAATGGCTGAGTTTTGTTTGGCGGATGAGCCCGAACCCAAGCCCGCGCCCGATCTTCGCAAACAATTTGCAGTTCATACTCGCCTTGAATTCGCCACGACAGAGCAAGACATCGGTGTGTTGCAACAACAACATGATGCCTTTATTGAAGGGGGATTAGCCAGTTGGCGTTTAGCCTCACTATTAAACCCACCGCCGACGGTCGTTTGCCACGATCGGAAAAAACTCAGTGCAGAGGTGTTAGACAATTTATCAGTGCATGCTCAACGTCGTTTGCAACAGCAAAACAAACCCAAGATGACGACAGATCCGACGCAACTGTACGAAATGCTGAATCAACTGCAGGCAAATTAGGATGCAGCTTTATTGACCCGCGAGGCGATGCTCACGACACTGTTTAAATTTTTTCTGACTGCCGCAAGGGCATAGATCATTACGACCTATGGTTTGACTGGGTTTAACCTGTAATTCACCATCGTAGTAACGCCATTGCCAGGGCGTCTGAATCGCAGAATCAAGATTCTTGTTCAACCCTGTTGCCGATGTTGGTGAATTGAGTTGGTGATGTAAAGACGCCGTTTGCACGGGTAAAAATCGAGATTTCTCCCGAAAAACTTCCAGTTTGTTGCCTTGAATATATTGAACCTCAAACTCGACAAATCCCGCCCAAGCGAAGTTGTACGTCTGCAAAGGGTTCGCAGAATTTTGCACAAGCGGATTTTCGGCAGATGCCTGAAGATCGCCATTCCTCTCTTTTGCAACTTCAAGTTGCACCGAATCATGCTGGCTAGGCGCATCATGAAGTTGAGCTGTTGCGAGCTCTGCTTGTTGCACTAATTGCAATTGTTCTGAAGAATTGTTCGGTAACAATTGTTGCGCTAACAGAGGGGGCGGTAACACAGTCTCACCGCTACCGTTAAGTACTGTTAAACCAGTAAAGTGTACTGCATTTGCAAAAGCTTTGATTTCGTCCAAGGTATTCATTTGCTGTTGGGCTGGATGGTAAGTGTGCAGAATATAATCATAAAGATGCAAACAATAAGCACTAAAGCGTGAACGCATCAGTTGCACTGGTGAAGGAGCAAAGGCTATGCCCTGATGAAAAGGACTGCAACAGGATAAATAGGCTAAGCGACTGCCGCACACACACAACATAACTAAGACTCACAGATCAGATTTATTGCGCAAAGTAGACCCGAATCAACTGTGAAAGTAAATAATATCGTGAATACAAGCTGCGTTTGCCTTCATGAGTTTAGATTGAATGAGTTTTGCCTGACTCAATGAGTAGCCAGCGTTGCTAACGAGCTTTCCAGTTCCAAATTGTTGGGTGTAATCAAGCCATGATTGATCAGTGGTGTCTGGTATTTGGTCGCTAGATACTCATAATCAGCCAGTAATTCCGAATCACTTGCGATAAAACTCACCACGGCACTGCATGTACTACAAGTTAAGGCATCGCGCATCAAATTATCGAAATTGCCAATCTGCCTTTGAGAAATCAGCAAAATACGTTGAGTAGAAATTTGGCATTGCTCCAACAGTTGTTTGGTCAATTGGTGAACTGGGGCCAATACCAAAATCCAACCTGAGGCATATCTGCAATCTGTTGTCAGATGCTCTATTGTACCCACCACAGCAGCCAAACTCTGATCTTGCTTCTGTTGAAAATATGAGTGTGTTTGTGACTGAGATTTTAATCCTAAGACTAAACCGGACTCGTTCGACAGTTGCTGTAAAGTGTTGTGCTTCGCTGGAGTGATGTTACGTTGCATAATTGCCTCTGATACGTTCTACTGTTTGTTTGTACAGTGTATGCTTATACAGTAAACAAGGTTTGGCTAAATAGCAAGCGAAAACTGATTATTTATACAGTGCTTTTGTCAATATGGTCAGAAAGGCGTGAGATCTCAGCTACTAATTTCTTTGAACTGAATGCTTTAGCACAATTTAACTCGGGTGAATTCACTGGTATAACCATTGTTTGCGATGATTTACGATAGAATGCAGCGGTTTTAGCTAATAGCAGAGTAGGGTTTGTTGCAATGTTTTTAAGTCAATTTGTCCAGCAGTCTGGGGAAGAGTTTAGTTTTAGCGCAGGACAAGCTTGTCGTTTTGCCAAACAAATTGCCATGGACTTCAATCCTATTCACGATGCGGATAGTAAAAGATTTTGTGTGCCAGGGGATTTGCTGTTTGCTTATTCTCTCGCGAAATTCGGCCTTTCAGCAAAAATGGAGTGTCGATTTGAGGGGATGGTGAGTGCTGATGTCGCGCTGCATTTCGAGCATGATCTGAATACTTTGGCGATCCGAGATCAAAACGGCAAGACCTATTTCAGTTTAAACCAGCAGGGTGCTCGCCACGAAAGTTGTCAATTCATCGAGCAACTAGTCAAAGATTATGTCAGATTTTCAGGAATGAATTTTCCACACATTTTACAACCATTGATGAAAGCGCACCAAGTGATGATTAATCCTGGACGGCCATTAGTCATTTATCAAAGTATGGCTCTTGAATTTCAAAAGTTTCCAGAGCATTGTCCAACGCTTCACCTCGCGAATTCTGAGCTTGTTGTTGATGGCAAGCGGGGGAATGTCACCTTACGTTTTGAATTTCATGATGCGGGGATGGTGATTGGACGCGGCGAGAAGCGAATGATTTTGTCAAATCTGGTGCCTTATAATGAAGAGCAAATGCAGGGCATGGTTGATTTTTACAATCAAAGAAAAGACAGCTATGTGGTTGCCGCTTAATTCTGTCGATGTTTACTGAGAATATTGTTGCCGTTAATGAAATAACAGGAACTGCTGATGTTCCTGTTGTTTCTTCTGCTGTTTCACTTTTCGCCTAAAACCCAATCATTTTCATCCTGTAATCTGTTGAATATCCTTGTTTCAACATTGGCAATAAATAGCCCATCTGGTATCTTTTGAAAAACTTTACGAGATAGCTCAATGATGTATTACATGATTTACTCCGAAGATGTGGTTGATAGTTTGGCATTGCGTTTAGCAAATCGGCCAGCGCATTTGGCTCGTCTTGAATTACTAGCCCAACAAGATCGTTTACTGATTGCTGGCCCACTCCCTGCAATTGATTCCGAGAATCCGGGTGAGGCAGGGTTTACCGGTTCTCTGGTCGTTGCCAAGTTTGAATCGTTAGCACAGGCGCAAGCCTGGGCTGCAGAAGATCCATTTATAATTCATGGGGTTTATGCAAGAAGTACCGTTAAACCCTTCAAGAAAGTTTTGCCACAAGGATAAGTTATGGCAACTATTTTACTCACAGGCGGCGCGGGTTATATCGCAAGCCATACCGCAGTGTTGTTATTACAAGCAGGATTCGACGTGATTGCGCTGGATAATCTTGTCAATTCATCAGCAGAATCATTAAAACGAGTTGAACAGATCACTGGAAAACCCGTACGTTTTATTGAAGGGGATATCCGTGATGCTGCGCTATTAAGGCAAATTTTTAGTAATCACCCGATCACTGCAGTGGTGCACTTCGCTGGCTTAAAAGCCGTGGGAGAATCCACCGCCAAACCGCTGATGTATTATGACTGCAACGTAGCGGGTACTCTTTCTTTATGCCAAGTGATGGCAGAATTCGGTGTTAAGCAGCTCGTGTTCAGCTCTTCGGCGACTGTTTATGGCGCTGCAGCACAAGTGCCAATTATTGAAACTTCACCTCGCTCTGCGACCAATCCTTATGGTCAAAGTAAGTTGATGATTGAATACATCCTGCAGGATTTAGTCGCAGCTGACCCTAGTTGGCGGGTTGCATTATTGCGATATTTTAATCCTGTAGGTGCACACGAAAGTGGCTTAATTGGCGAAGATCCTCAAGGGATCCCGAATAATTTGATGCCATTTATCAGCCAAGTTGCAGTCGG
>CAZIPG010000036.1:0-14063 GCA_964540955.1 uncultured Rheinheimera sp. | reverse complement strand
AACAGTCGATGGCACTGGGGTGCGCGATTATATTCATGTGATGGATTTGGCGAAGGGGCATTTGCAGGCCTTATATTATTTGGCCAATCACGCGGGTATCGAAGCGATTAATTTAGGCACTGGGCAAGGCTATAGTGTTCTGCAAATGGTTCAAGCATTTAGTGAAGTGAATCAAGTCGAAGTGCCTTATGAATTGGTTGCACGTCGTCCCGGCGATGTCGCGATTTGTTACGCGGATGCAAACAAAGCCCAACAGTTGCTAAATTGGCAGACGGAATATGATTTAGCTGATATGGTCAGAGATACTTGGCGTTGGCAACGACAAAATCCGCAAGGATATCGTCATTCATAAGAAGAGAGCTGAATGAAAAAAGCGTTTGAGCGTCTTTATAAAACTCTGATTTATTTGATGCTCAGCATGTGTTGCCATGCTGCCTACGCCGATGCCAAACGCTTTGACGCACTGATCTCACAAATCGACAACGGTCAGATTGTATTATTTGACCGTTTGTCAGCCGAACCAGTCATTAAGCAGCTGCAGCAGAACTTACCCAAACAGGATTATTTGCGGCAAAGTCGCATTGATATCGAACGATGCCTTTGGTTGTTTTCTGATAAACCCAATGAAGGGATCAAACTTGCCAGCACTTACATTCAGGATGAACGCCTACAGCAGCACTTTGCTTATCTAAGCCAGTTCTTGCAGTGTCGAGCGCTCCATTGGTCTTATCAGGGCAATTTAGCGGCGCAAACTGCAGATCTGCAACAAGCTATCGCCTTAGCCAATAAAAGCGAGGATCGAAAATCGCAAGCGCAAGCTTTATTGCAAATGGCAGAAGTCCACTCGACACGAGGCCAACATGCTGATGCGCTTGTGTTGTTATTCAAGTCCTATCAATTGTTTCAGCAATTGAATCATCACTCAGGTGTAAGCTTAGCACTTGAATCAATCGCAACAGCCTATCGTCGCATGGGCGAGTTTGAAAAAGCGTTGGAGTATTTATCTAAGAGTGAGCGTGATTATGCCCAACCAAAAGATAAAGGTCGCACAGCATTCATTCTTCAGCAAAAAGCATTCGTTTTTGCAGAGTTAGGGGACACTGCAGCAGCTCGGCAACTGTTAATCGAAGTCCATCAAATTTACTCGGATTTAAACGAGCCCTTGTATGCGATTGGCGTGCTAGTCGATAGAATGTGGGTAATTAATTTAGAGCAAAAATTCGCAGAATCCTTAGAACTTGCCGGCCAAATCGAGGCAAAACTGGCGCAGCTGCAACAGCAAAACTCCGATTTTATTCTTTACAACGAAGATTTATTTTTGATGCTGAAAGCGGAGGCATTAGCTGAAACGGGTCAACTCGAATTGGCAAAACCATTATTTGCTAAAGCTGAGCAGCTCTTACAAGAACAAGGAAACTCTCGTTACCTGCTGCGATTAAAGAAAGCATGGGCGAAAGCACAGGCAAAAGCAGGAGATTATGAAGCTGCATATCGTCATTTAATGGCTGCTGAAATTATCCAAAATGAGTTAAATTCACAATTAAAACAACAGCGTGAAGCCTTGCTGCGTTATCAATTTGACTCCGAGTTACAATCTAAAACCAATCAACAGTTGCTGGCTGAAAATCAACTTTCGGAGCAGCAGGTGGAAACCCTGGAGTCTGCACAGCGATGGCAATATATTGCGATTGGTCTATTCGTACTTTTAGCATTTATTGCATTGCTCTATGCGATTTCACAGATTAACCGAAACCGGCAACTGCAAATTTTGGCGATGACGGATGAACTCACGCAAGTCGCCAATCGCCGGAGCATTTTATTATATGCTGAGCAAGTGAGTAGTCAGGCGAAAACCGAACAAACGCCTTGGAGCTTGTTGCTGATTGATATCGATCACTTTAAGGTTTGCAATGACACTTATGGTCATAATGCTGGGGATAAAGTATTGGTTGCTGTTGCGCAGGCGATGCAAGCTTCTTTACGCCATATCGACAAACTTGGGCGCAGTGGTGGGGAAGAGTTTTTAGTCATTCTGCCGCAAACAGGTGCGCAGAGTGCTTTTGATATTGCCGAGCGGATCCGATTGGCAATCGCCGAATTAGTATTCGATGCTTACCCAGAATTAAAGATCACGATTAGTATTGGTGCGACTCAAGCAGGGCGGCACGAAGAAATCAAAGAAGTGATCAGTCGAGCAGACTCGGCACTGTATCAAGCCAAATCATCAGGTCGCGATCGCGTGATCTTGATCTAGTAAAACAAGGATTGTCATTGATTTCTCAAGAACTTCCCGCTCAATTAACTCCTGGGTTTTTAGTTGTGCATGCCAATCAGCCGGAACAGTTACGCGCATTAATTGTGCAATGGCTGAAGGCTTATCCCCTAGACATATTTGAGACCGAGACCATCTTGGTGCAAAGTAACGGGATTGCTCAGTGGCTGAAATTGGCATTGGCCGCAGATCAGGATGAGGGTAGTTTATTATCCGGCGGTTTAGGGATAGCGAGCGGTTTAAGTTTACAAATGCCAGGACGATTTATTTGGCAACTCTACCGTTGGCTGATGGCGGATGCTGAAATCCCGACGACTTCGATTTTTGATAAAGACAGATTGCGCTGGCGGTTATTCCGTTTATTGCCCAAGTTAGCCACGCAAAATGAATTTTCTGCGTTAGCGAGCTACATCAAGCATGATACTGCAGCCCAAAAGACGAATCAGTTAGCGTTAAAACTGGCTGATTTATTCGATCAATATCAAGTTTATCGCGCAGATTGGTTGCAGGACTGGGCGCAAGGTAAATTCCAATTACGCGATGCCCAGGGTTTTATCCAGCCTTTGCCCAATGATCAACGCTGGCAAGCTTTGTTATGGCAAGCGGTGTTAGCAGATTTACCCCAAGGTGAGGACCAATTTAGCCGAGCGCAATTACATCAAGATTTTTTAGCGCGAGCAGTAAGCTACAACTTGCATAATCGGCCAGCACAATTGCCACGCCGAGTGATTTTGTTTGGCATTTCAAGTTTACCGCAACAGACGCTTGAGGCCTTGGCAGCTATCGCACCCTATACCCAAATATTGCTCGCTGTGCATAACCCCTGTCAGCACTATTGGGCAGATATCATCGCTGATAAAGATCTCTTTAAGGCACAACACCATCGACAACCACATAAATTGGCACTTGGCACTTTCGCCAATGAACACAGCCAACCGCTCCTCGCAGCATGGGGCAAACAAGGGCGGGATTACATTCGCTTACTTGACCAATTTGATCAAACCCGCGAGCACCGGACTTTATTTCATGGCGAGCGGATTGATTTATTCACGGCACCAACCACAGAGCACCTGCTTGGCCAGGTGCAACATGACATTTTTGATTTAACCCCGAATCAACTTGGACGCTGGCCAGCAGTCGCTGAAAACGATCACAGTTTGGTGTTTGTTAAAGCCCATAGTGTGCTGCGTGAGGTCGAGATCTTGCACGATGATATTTTGACGCAATTGCAGCAAGATCCTTCGTTGCAATTCAGCGACTTCATGGTGATGGTGCCGGATATTAATCAATATGCTGCCGCCATCCATGCAGTATTTGGTCGTTTAACACGAGAAGATAGCCGCTACATTCCTTACACCATCGCTGACCAAGCGGAGTTACAGCAAGATCCATTATTACAAGGGCTGCAGTATTTAATGCAACTCCGTCAGCAGCGGTTTGGGATCAGTGAAATTATCGACTTATTGCAAATTCCTGCGATTGCAGCTCGTTTTAAATTTGATGAACAAGCGCTGGAAACGCTGAATAATTGGCTTCTGCAAGCGAATGTGCGGTGGGGGTTGCATGGCAGGCAACGCCAAAGTCTAGGTGTGACGCTCAATTTTGATAATTTCAGTCTACTGTCAGGATTGCGCCAAATGTTGGCGGGGTATGCACTAGGCGGGAACGACCCTTGGGGGGACGTGGTGCCATTGACTGATGTGTCCGGTTTATCAGCAGAAATTGCTGGGCAATTTGCACTGTTATGCCAGCAGTTAGACGATTGTTGGCAGCAAAGTAGTGAGCTGAAAACTCCCGAGCAATGGCAACAACAACTATTGACGTGGTTGGATGCTTGGTTTGTCGCTCAAAATGAGCATGAGCAAAGTGTCTTAATGCGCTTGCAGATCGCTCTTGCTGAGTGGGTGCACTGTTGTCAGGACGGTGGCTTTCTGGAACCCATCGATTTATCAATCGTTGCGACAGCTTGGTTGGAAGGCTTTAGCCAGCAAAGCCTGCAGCAAAAGTTTTTGGCGGGAGCGGTGAATTTTGCCACCTTAATGCCAATGCGGGCCATCCCATTTGCTCAAATTCATTTGCTCGGCATGAATGATGGCGATTTTCCAAGACAGAGCCAACGGCAAGATTTCGATTTGATGGCCAGCAGTTATCGACCAGGGGATCGCGCGCGGCGTGATGATGATCGTTATTTATTTTTGGAGGCTTTGTTATCTGCCCGCAGCAGATTACGCATCAGTTGGGTGGGCCATTCGATCCATGACAATAGTGAACGCGAACCTTCGGTACTCGTGGCACAGTTACGCGACCACCTCCAACAAGGCTGGCAGCATGCAACGCAGACAGATCTATTAGCAGCGCTCACTGTCAGCCATCCACTGCAAGCGTTTTCGAAACGGTACTTGCAAAACCAAGGTGTGGTGAGCTTTCAGCATGAGTGGCGAACATTACATCGGCATGCTGTCCAAACCGATGCCGAAACCAAGCCCGAAACCAAGGCCGAAACCAAGGCCGAAACCAAGGCCGAAATTAAGGCCGAAATTAAGGCAGATGGAGAGTTCTTGCCTGAACTTCCCGTCGAATTCGCCCATAGAACCTGGGATCTCAATCAGCTGACAGATTTTATGCGCCAACCCGTGCGTTTTTTCTTTCGCCAGCGTTTGAAAGTGAACTTGCAAAGCCTAGAGATCCCAATTCCTGATTCAGAAGATTTTAGTCAGGACACTTTGCAATATTGGCAGATGCAACAAGAGTTAAGCCAAGGCTTAAGTCACACCTTGAAAACCAATGGGGATGCGATTGCCTTTTTACACCAAGCCATCAACCGTTTTGGCTTGCAAGATAAGCTCGGCTATGGCGCTGCAGGGCAATTACAAAAGCAAGAAATGGCCAATGAGTTGATGTCGCAACTGGTTCGATATCAAACTGCGATGGCGCAAACCTCGGCTCGAACCGTTGATGAGCTGGTTTTTTTGCAATACCAACAGTTTGGCGATTGGTTTACGGATTTACGCAGTGACGCAGCGGGCAATGCAGTGCAATTGCAATGGAGTGTTTCTGCCTTAAAAAAAGACAACCAATGGCAGTTAAAAACGTTGATAAAACCGTGGTTAATGCTGCAAATCAGCACTGCTGCAGGCTCGCCAGTCCATCCCTGGATTATAGCCAGCGATGGTATTTTGAAACTGCCGACGCTGGATCAACAGCAAGCAGAACAACGCTTAGCACTATTGCAAGAACTGTTAAATCAAGGCCTGCAACAGCCGTTGCCGTTAGAAATTGGCATCGCCAGTATTTGGTTACAGGCTGCAACTGATGCTGAGAAGAAACTGCAAAAAATGCAAAATAGCTACCAAGGCGATAGTTTTCACAAGGGGGCCCTGAGTTACGACCCTTATCTGCTTCGGGCCTTTGGTAACTTTGCCGATTTTTGGCATCAGCCATTAGCAGCTCAGTTGCCGCAACAGTTCTATCAAGCGATGCTTGATGATGCCAATGCGGGGGAGTGTATTGATGCAAACGCTTGATTTATTAAAATTACCCCTTGCAGGCAGTGCGCTGATTGAAGCCAGCGCAGGGACAGGGAAAACTTATACCATCGCAGCCTTGTATCTGCGTTTGGTACTTGGGCGGATGGCCACTGAGGCAGCAGATCGGGCGCCATTACTCCCCCCGCAAATTTTGGTGGTCACTTTCACCGACGCGGCCACCAGCGAATTAAAAGGTCGGATCCGCACACGTCTTGCTGATGCAGCCCGTTATTTTAATGGGGAGCTCAGCGTTGCGGATCCTTTTTTACAACAACTGGCCAATGAATTCCCGCCATCTCAATGGGGGCATTGTGCGGCGCAATTAGCTCTGGCCGCCCAGTGGATGGATGACGCAGCCATTTCAACGATCCACAGCTGGTGTTATCGGATGCTGACAGAGCATGCGTTTGATAGCGGCGCGGCATTTGATTTACAGCTAGATACTGATTTGTCGACACAGAAACAACAAGTCGTCGCTGACTATTGGCGCAGTTTTATTTATCCGCTCGCGCTAGATGACTTTCAATTACTTCGACAAAAACTGAGTTCACCAACGCAATTATTGCAGATGTTATTGCCAATGTGGCAGCAAACATCGGCAATGCCGGCGCAACAACCAGCCGAATTATTACAATTTGAACGTTCCGAACGTCAGCGGCAGTTGGCCGCGCTGAAAGCGCCATTTGCACACTGGATCACTGAATTGGCGCAAATTATAGCTCAAGGGCGAGCCAATGGCCTCACCATCAATACCAAGCTACGTGCAGATTGGGTGGAACGTTGGTTAGCCGCTTTACAGCAGTGGGTCGACCATGACGATTTAGCATTACCTGAGATGGGCGCTGGGCTACAACGCCTAACTCCGCAGGGCATGGCTGATGCATGGAAAGGGACGGTGCCTGAACACCCGGTGTTTCAGGCAATCGCCAATTTACCGCAAGCGATTGCTGCCTTGCCGAATGCTTTAGTCGGCATTCAAGCTCATGCACTGGCGTGGTGTCAGCAACGTTTTGCCGCCATAAAATCCCAGCAGGGCGTCCTTGGCTTCGATGATTTATTGACAGCACTTGCGAGTGCATTAGCCAGTGCAAATGGTGAAAAACTGGCGATGAGTATTCGTCAACAGTTTCCGTTTGCGCTGATTGATGAATTCCAAGATACCGATCCCACCCAGTTGGCCATTTTTGATGAGATCTATCAATTATCTGCCCAACGCCAAGATTGTGGCATTTTGCTGATTGGCGATCCGAAGCAAGCCATTTATGGTTTCCGGGGCGCCGATATTTATACTTACCTGGCGGCAAAAGCGAAAACAGCTGGCCGTCATTTTAGCCTCGACACTAATTTCCGATCGACAGACCCCATGGTCAAAGCGGTGAATGCTATTTTTGGTCAAGCGGAATCTCGGGAAGCTGGCAAAGGTGCCTTTTTGTTTCGTGGGGCTGAATTTACTTTAGACTTCCTGCCGGTTAAGGCGAATGGTCGAAAAGAGCAGCTGCAATGGCAACAATCGATGGCTCCTTTGGCTATCCGCTATTTGTATACTGACGATGGCAAACCCCTAGCCAAAAACGCCTATCTGTCCGCGATGGCCCAAGTCTGTGCGCGGGAGATTGCTTTATTATTAAATGCCGGCCAGCAGCAACAGTGTGGTTTTCAAAGTTCAGAGCATTTTCAACCGCTGCAACCGCGAGACATTGCCATCCTCGTGAATAACCAGCATGAAGCAGATACCATCCGCAGCGCCTTAGCCAAAGCTCAGATCCGCAGTGTGTATTTGTCCGATAAGGGCTCGGTCTATCAAAGCCAAATGGCCGCCGACTTATGGTTATGGTTGGATGCCTGTGCTCAGCCCAGAAATCATCAAAAAATCCGTTCAGCACTTGCCACCGCCAGTTTTGCTTGGAGTTATCAGCAGCTGGCGCGGTTGCAAGACGACGAATGGTTTATGGAACAGCAATTAGAGCTATTTTGGCAATACCAACAGATTTGGCAAAAAGCTGGTGTGTTGCCGCTGTTACGTCGATTAATGACGGACTTTCAGATCCCAGAACAACTTGCGCAACTCATCGATGGCGAACGACGTTTAACCGATTTATTGCATTTGGGTGAATTGTTGCAACAAGCGAGTCGCACGCTGGAAGGGGAACAAGCCTTACTGCGGTTTTTTGCCATGCAACGCGCGGGCCTCGGTCCGCAAGAGAATGATGCCGCAAAACTCCATCTAGAAAGTGATGAAGAGTTAGTGCGAGTGGTGACCATCCATAAATCGAAGGGGTTAGAGTATCCCTTGGTCTTTTTGCCGTTTATTTGCGCTGCCCGTGAGGTTGACCCGAAGCAACTGCCTTATCGCTATTTTGCCAATGGGCAATATCATTTTGCGCAAACTTTTGCTGAGGATAGTTATGCGCTGGCTTGCCAACAACGTCTGGCCGAGGACTTACGCAAGCTTTATGTGGCGCTCACTCGAGCACAACATTATTGCTGGCTTGGCATCGCCGCGTTAAAAGAATTGAGTGCGCTAGGCTATCTGATCGCTGAAGATGGTTTACTCAATGCCGCACAATTGCCCGCACAGTTGACAGCATGGCTCTCTGCGCCTGAATGGCCTCACTACTCGTTGCAGCAGGTGGATGCTGCACTGCCAATTCCCATGTTCTTGCAGAGCAACCAGCAACAACCATTGGCTGAATATCAACGCATGCCTGCGCGTTCACGGGTGCCTTGGTGGACCGCAAGTTACAGTGCTATCGCCAGTGGTGCGGAAGAAGTTGAACAGAAAAGTAGTGAAATTTTTCAAGAGTTAGAGGGGGAACATGCGGTGCCAGCACTCGAGCAAAACCATGCTGCTGGAATTGCGGAGGACTTTATTCGCGGCGCACGTGCAGGTACTTTTTTGCATGATGCTCTGGAGTGGGCTTGTCAGCAAGGATTTGGCCTTATTGCAAAGCAGCCTCAACTCCTTGCTGATTACCTGATTGAACAATTAACCCTGTTGCATTGGTTGTATCCTACCAATCAAGGCTATGGCAGACGCTTTTTGCGCAGTGAGCAAGCGCAATCCCCTTGGTTTTCGACGGCAGCAGCTGCGGTGCAACCGCTGCTTGATTGGCTTTTACAGTTAATGGCAGTGCCATTGACTGACGATGGCGCCACGCTCACCACCTTAACGCAGTGTAAGGCTGAGCTTGAGTTTTGGCTGAGTGCCGATAAAGTGTCGACCAGAAAACTTGATGAGTTATTACAGCAATATCTGTGGCCAGGTCAGGCTCGACCTGAACTAGAACCCAAGTTAGTCAATGGCATGTTGAAAGGGTTTATAGATTTAAGTTTCATGCAGCAAGATAAGTATTATGTAGCTGATTACAAAAGTAATTTTGTTGAGTCTGGGCGATATGAAACCTCCGAGTTAGTCAGTATTATGCTAGAGAAACGCTATGATTTACAGGCGGCTTGTTATGGTCTTGCTTTACATCGATTGCTACTCAGTCGAAAAGCTAACTATGATCCGAGCTGCCATCTCGGGCCCGCAATTTATTGGTTTTTGCGCGGGTGTGAGCAAAGAAATCATGGCGTCTTAACCGTCGAGTTGCCGCTTGCATTGATCACTGCAATGGATGAGTTATTTCGTGGGCTTGCAACATCAGCCGGGAGAGCAGCATGATGAGATCCTCTGCGGAAAATGCGGCGGCCCATGAAAACAGCCCGCAAATGTTCGCAGCTAGCCAACAAGTTTTAGCACAGTGGCTTGAATTGGGCGTGATCCGCGCTCTGGATGTTGCACTCATCCAGTTTTGCCAGCAACAACGATTGCTGGCCAATAGCAAGGCTGCAACGCTTGAAGTCATGGATCATCAGCTGACTTCAGCAAATGGCATGAATGACACGGACCCTCAGCAAGACTTATGGTTATGGTTGGCGCTTGCTAGCGCGCAACTTGCCCAAGGGCATTTATGTTTGGATCTAGCCCTCGCACTGTCCACCCCGGAAACCATGCTGCCAGCAACGGGAAGATACGGGCATGGCATGACATTATTACAAAACTTTAGCGCAAGGCAGCATTTATCAAACGTTCTGCAATTACTAAAGCAAGCGCCGGATCTGGTGTTTGATGCAGGCAACGGCGTGCAACTTTCAGGACATGCCAGCATGACACAGCCTATCACGCCATTTGTGCTGGCTGGTGAACGGTTATATTTACGCCGGTATTGGCAATACGAACAGCAAATTAAAGAGTTTATCGCAAAGTGCCAACAGCGTGATTTGTTAAACCGTCAAGCTGCAGATGTTGACACTCAGGACCATTTAGTTTTACAAACCACGTTAGCTCTATTGTTTGGTTCATCCCAGCAACAACCCGATTGGCAGCGGATCGCTTGTGCGATGGCGGCAACTCGCAGTTTTACTGTGATTACCGGCGGGCCTGGTACCGGTAAAACGACCACAGTGGTGAAACTATTACTACTTTTGCAACACGTAGCCCAAAACAATCCCCTGAAAATTCAATTGGCTGCACCCACGGGCAAAGCTGCAGCAAGACTCACTGAGTCAATTGCCAGTGCTGTGCAAAGGCTGAGTGTTGATGCCAAATTAGCTGAATTGCCTTGGTCGGCGGTACAGTTGACCGCGCAAACCTTGCATCGCTTACTTGGCTCCATTCCCGGGCGACAGCAGTTTAAACATCATGCTGCCAATCCATTGCCATTGGATGTATTAGTGGTGGATGAAGCATCCATGGTCGATGTGGAATTAATGGCGTCATTGCTGGCGGCATTGCCTAAACACGCCCATTTAATCCTATTAGGGGATAAAGATCAGTTGGCTTCAGTGGAAGCGGGCGCTATTTTGGCCGAGCTTTGTAAGGAAGCGCGAGCGGGGGGATATAGTGAGGAGACTGCCAAAGAGTTGGCCATGCTCAGTCAACAATCCATTCCGGCTGAGTTTATTGCAAAAGATGCCAAGCCATTGGAGCAACATATTGTAATGTTGCGAACCAGTCACCGCTTTCAAGCCAACAGTGCCATAGGTCAACTAGCCAGCGCAGTCAATGAGGGGAATGCTCGGCAGGTTGAGCAATTATTTACCCAGATGACAGGGGATGAGTTGGGGTACTTAGCACCGACCCATGGCCGTTGGTTGAAGTCTCTGGTATTGGGGGACGACCGACAACAAGGATTGTGGCCCTTTTTCCAGCTGTTGCAGCAGTCAGGAATCGCGGCCGATACTCATGCCAGTTTGTTGCTTAAGCAATTAGGTCAATTCCAATTGTTATGTGCACTGCGGCAAGGCGCTTTTGGTGTTGAACAAGTGAATTTACAGATTGAACAACTGCTGCGCCAGCAGCGGTTAGTGACACGTCCCGATGCTTGGTATGCTGGCCGGCCGGTGATGATTTCACAAAATGACTACAGCACAGGCTTGATGAATGGCGACATTGGCATTTGTCTGCAAGTGCATGAGCAGGGCAGAGATTTGTTAAAGGTTGCCTTCGCAGTGCCGCAGGGGATCCGTTGGTTCTTACCGAGTCGATTACCTGCCTTGGAAACGGTGTTTGCTATGACTGTGCATAAATCGCAGGGCTCAGAGTTTGATCACGCGGTGCTGCTGTTACCAGAAACCACCAGCCCAGTGTTAACCCGAGAGTTGTTGTATACCGCCATCACCAGGGCAGCGAAACGCTTTACGGTGGTAGCCACAGATCTGCAAGTAATGTATAAAGCGGTGCTGCAGCCAACAATTCGCCGAGGAGGCTTACGGTTATAGTCGATAAATTTCTTTGCAGCTGGCGGCAAAACACCAGATAATACTGCACTTTTAATAATCTTTAATGGATGAACTGATGGATTGGTGGTTATTGTTTCAAGCATTTATTATGGGGATTGTCGAGGGCCTGACTGAGTTTTTACCGATCTCAAGTACAGGTCATCTGATTGTTGTTGGCGATCTCATTGGTTTTCATAATGATGGAAAAGTATTCGAAATCGCCATTCAGTTTGGTGCAATTTTAGCGATTGTCTTTGAATATCGTCGACGTTTTATCGATGTCACCACGGGGATGTTTACTGATAGTAAAGCGCAACGTTTTATTCTGAACTTATTGGTCGCTTTCTTGCCTGCGGCCATCATTGGTTTGTTATTTATCAAAACAATTAAATTGTATTTATTTAATCCGGTCACTGTGGCTGTCATGCTGGTGTTGGGCGGTTTTGTCATTTTATGGGCTGAGCGTCGGGCGCATCAGGTAAAAGTGCATGATGTGGATGATATGACCTGGCGGGATGCCTTGAAAATTGGTTGCTTCCAAGTAGTTTCGATGATCCCTGGTACCTCGCGCTCTGGAGCCACCATTATTGGCGGTTTGTTTATTGGCTTGGATCGCAAAGTTGCTGCTGAGTTTTCCTTCTTTTTAGCCGTGCCAACCATGTTTGCAGCAACCTTCTATGATTTGTTTAAGCATCGCGATTTATTGCATGCGGCTGATATTCCAATGTTTGCCGTTGGTTTTGTGACTGCCTTCATTACTGCGTTGTTTGCAGTGAGAACCTTAGTGAAATTTGTCGCCAAGCATAGTTACGAAATCTTTGCTTGGTATCGAATTGCCTTCGGTGGCTTAATTTTATTAACTTGGCAACAAGGCTGGGTGGACTGGGAATTACCCAATTAATCACTGAGTACCGCAAACAGTAACACTGTTTGTACACAACGTATGTGTTCAGAATGCCGAGTTTAGCTCGGCATTTTTATTCAGCAAACTATCGTGCTGCAAACTAGCGTGATGGATGGACAGCTAACTCTTCTGCTATCAGTTGCCACATGTGATTATTTTGTTCAAGTAGTGCAGATGTGCTGTTGTTAATCACAGTTTTTAGTTCAGTGTGTTGTTGCAGTAACTGAGTTAATTTTTGGCAGATAATTTGAGGCGTTACTGTCTCTAAACAATAATCAGCCACCGCAAAATCAGCCATCATTTGCTGATATTTATGACTCCAGCTGGTGGCGATACAAGGCACCCCTTGACTGAGTGCATTGATAGCCCCGTGGAATCTCGAGCTTACGACCAACTCTGCTTGGCCAATAAACCGCTTCAGGTCAAGTGGGTCGGCAATTGCTAACAATTTTGCCTTGCTGAGTTGAGCTATTTCTTGGCAAATTTGCTGATCTTGCAGTCCCTCATGGTTCAGTAAATAAACATCAATTCCTTGCAATAGTAAAAAGTCTGCGGCGGCAGCAAAGCTTTCGACATAATTTTGATGATCCGCTTCGGCAGTCTGATGATGATATTTTGAAACGATTTTATGGTTGGGGATCAACACCGCATAGCGAGAGTTCATCTCACCTGCAGCCAATGCTGGTGTTGTTATCGGTGGCGAAGGCTTCAGGCCAATCGTAAAATCACAACTCAAATGCACATGGGATGGCAGTTGCGCGACACAACTTTGTAAGTGGGCCATCGATTCAACATCGCGGACAAAAATCAAGCTGGCATATTCAATGATGGTCGCCATGGCTGCTTTGCTGGCGGCACTGGTAAAAGGGCCAAAGGCTTGTGGCATAAAAATAAAAGGTTTGTTTGCCAGATGACAACGGTGTACTTCTTTCGCAGTATTTTGTAGAAATTGCAATGGCCATTGATCGCCATAAGCAAAACCTGAAGCCTCTATAACGATATCGACCTGTTGTTCTGTCACGATGCCATATCGGCGTAACACATTAACAAGCGCTTTAGGAAAGCGATTAAACACTGGGGCGAAATCAAAGCCAAAACGCCGAAATGCTAATTTCTGCCAAGCACCGCTTTTGGCTCGTTCTAAATAAGGCAGATTAGGGCCGGGTGACAGGACTAACTGATAATTGAGTCCTAATTTTTCAAGGCCTCGCTTGGTTGCAATTAACATCAAATAGGCGCCTTTGTTTCGAAACTGCACCCCTTTAACTTCAATAAGTAAAGGTTTAGCCATAATGAATGAGTTCCTTGGCCGATTTTTTTTCCGAGTGTGGCACTAGTGCTTGCGGCTCGGGATAACCGAGAGCGATCAACATCACCACCCGTTCATGCGGGGCTAGTTTCAGTAATCGGGCCGCCTTACGCTCATAGATTTCAATGTCCGGCCAATTAATTGCACAACTTGCTAAGCCAAGGGTTTCACAGGCCAGCATCAACTGCATATTTGCAAGGCTGGCATCAATGTAAATCACGTGACGATCTCGCTCAAAGGGGTAAGCGCTTAAATCCCCAACCACCGCAAGCAACGCAGGAATATTCT
>CAZIPG010000035.1:3536-18952 GCA_964540955.1 uncultured Rheinheimera sp. | reverse complement strand
AAAAAATTTGGGAGTCATGACAAGCGAGCCGCCAAATTGGTGGCAGAGCTCGGTTTTATCGGCATTGGTCAGCAATCTGGGGCTGTGGGCCAAGGTGTTTCTTTGACTCGCATTCCGCGATACCCCTCGTCAAGCCAGTTTGCCGCATTAAAGCATTTCGCCCCTAAATTAAAAACGCTCGCACTCCCGGTGACTGATTACTCAGGCGCAGATCCGGTGAGTCGACAAAACCCACCTCTGCTGAAGCTCTCCGTCGATACCCGCGATTTTAAAACCAGTGCGCTCAATTGTTTTTTTAACGGCCAAGCCATCAAGTTAAATTGGCTCGATGCAGATACCTTTACTGCTCAAGCCAATGCACCATTGAAATTGTCTCATAATCGCTATAACTGCACGGCACCCAGCCGAAGTAAACCTGGGTATTTTTATTGGTTTTCTCAACCTTGGGTTTTTGTGAAGTAATCTTGGTTGTCGGTGTGCTCATTGCCTCAGCCAATACTTTGGCAGTGATTTCACCCGAACGTTTACCAACAAAAAAGCCAAACGCATCGCGAAAATCTACGATGGCGTTTGGCTTGTTTTAAACCGATCCATTCGGTTGAATTAGTCCAGCTGTGCCAAAACTAGCGGAAAATCACGGACTAATTGTGCTTTGCTGACGACCGGGACAGAGTTGGGGTTTATCTCAGGTTTGAATACGGCAACCAACTGAGCCTGTGGATTCAACAGCACAATCGAAGCACTGTGATCAACCCGATAATCCGGCTCAGTACTGCTGCTAATCGCATAAGAAAGACCTAATTCACGGACGAATGGAAAGAGGCGATCATGATTTGCGGTCACCCCAGTTAAGGCTTTTTGTTCAAAATAACCCACGTAATTGTGTAATTGCTGCTGAGTGTCACGCTGTGGATCAACCGAAATAAACCAAATCCCCAATTTTTCACCAGGCGGCAATAACGCTTGTAATGCAGGCACTGCGCCGGACAATGTCGCCATGGTCATCGGACAAATATCTGGGCAGAAAGTATAACCGACAAATGCTAAGGTCCACTGACCGCGCAGTTGTTCGAGTCCAACTGGATTACCCCGATGATCAGTCAAATTAAATTCGGTTAAATTACGGGCAACAGGATACACCAAAGCCGACGTTAATTCGGGCTGCGCCGTTATATAGCGGTAGCCGAAAAAACCCGACAATAACGTTAACATCACAAAAGCAAACGCCCACAGTTTTTGCATATTCCATCCTATTGCTCACTCACACAGCACTCAGACATCGGCAGCCGCCAAGTCGAATACTTCAATCCATCACAACCAAAATGATAAAAAAAATCACCGTTATGTGCAGAATAACGATGATTTTTTAAATTTTGTAGCCCTGCGGCTTGGATAAGCTCAGATTTTTACCACGTTTGGTTGCGGATCACGCCAACCGCTAAGCCCTCAATGGCAAAAAACTGCTGGGTTAAATCCACTTTGATGACTTGAAACTCTTCATTTTCTGGGTACAGGTACACGAATTGCCCTTCGCGGCGGAAGCGTTTCACAGTCACCTCTTCATCCACACGCGCAACAATAACTTCACCTTGGCGAGCTTCGGTCGTTTTGTGAACTGCCAGTAAATCGCCATCCATAATACCGATATCTTTCATACTCATGCCTTTGACTTTTAATAAAAAGTCGGCAGCGGGATGAAATAAGTTGGCATCTAATTGATAGTACTGTTCTACATGCTGCGTGGCGAGGATCGGCACACCGGCCGCCACCCGACCGATCAATGGCAGGCCCTGAATTTCCGGCTCATTCGCAGCCTCATCGGCAACTTCTTCGACTAGCCGGATCCCCCGCGATGTTCCGGGCAACATTTCGATATAGCCTTTTTTTGCTAAAGCTTTCAAATGTTCTTCGGCGGCATTGGCGGATTTAAAACCCAATTGCAATGCAATTTCCGCTCGCGTGGGCGGCATGCCCGATTCGGCTTGATAGTCTTTCAACAGTTGTAAAATTTCGGCTTGTCTTGGTGTTAGTGGTCGCATGATGCTGAATGCCTATACAGTGATTACTGGGAGTATATACAGTGCACACCTAGCTGCCAAGTCTGATCTTTGAAAAATCAGTAATTTCGTTGAATTTGGCGGGAAAATCATTCCGTGGTATGCTAACAGGCTGTTTTTGACTGCAGGTTTATTATGTTTGAGCGTCTAGCATTTTTCGCCAAGTGTTTAAAATGGCCATTAACTGCCCTCGTGAAATTCAAAGTGGTGCCGCTTTCTGTGCAAGAAACACTTGAATTGCCTGCGGAGCGACCTTTGTTTTATATCACCAAAGTGGCCTCGGCCAGTGATTTGGCAACGCTCCGTCGTGTCTGCGCTGCTGCTCATTTGCCAGATCCCACTGAGCACGTGCAATTAGGTTCAGTCTCCTTACCTCGCACTTTGTTTTTAGAGCGGCCGAATGTACTTTGGGGCAAACGCCGTGATGGCTCAGCTTTGAGTGAAGGGCAAAAACTCTTACAAACTCATGTGGATAATCCTGACCTGCAAGCGCAACTGATGCCAGTTTCGGTATGTTGGGGACGAGCACCAGGCAAGGAAAACTCTGTCAAAGCCGTCGTTGGCGAAAAGGCCGCCCCGAACTGGTTTAGTAAACTGCTGATTGTGCTGATTTCAGGTCGACACACACTGGTGCAATTCTCGCAACCTGTCGATTTGCGCGCGATGGCCGATAAATTTGGTGCAGCTGAAGAAACTGCCCACAAATTAAGTCGGGTCGCGCGAGTGCATTTCTATCGACAACAATTGGCGGCAACTGGCCCGCGCCAACCTGATCGCAGTGCCCTTTTTAATGCGTTATTGGGTTCAGAAGCGCTAAAAAAAGCCATTGAACACGAAGCGCAACAACGTCAAATTCCATTGAGTCAAGCCCGAGCCGAGGCACTGAAGTTATTGGCAGAAATCGCGGCTGATTATCGGGAATCGACCGTGCGAGTGGGCGATCGCTTCTTAAGTTGGTTGTGGCGCAAACTCTATAGTGGCATCAAAGTCAGCAATAACAGCCAAGTGCGGGAATTGGCTCAGCGTGGCCATGAAATTGTGTACTTGCCTTGTCACCGCAGCCACATGGATTATTTACTGCTGAGCTATACCATTTATCAGCAGGGTTTAGCAGCACCGCATATTGCTGCCGGCATTAACCTGAATTTCTGGCCAATTGGCAAAATTTTCCGCCGAGGTGGTGCATTTTTTATTCGCCGTAGTTTCAGTGGCGACAAACTCTATTCAGCGGTGTTTCGCGAATATTTGTCTCAGCTGTTTCGCAAAGGGTATGCAGTCAAATATTACAGCGAAGGTGGACGCAGCCGCACTGGCCGCTTGTTGCAACCAAAAACCGGGATGCTGGCGATGACAGTGCAAGCACTGCTGCGTGGCATCGACCGCCCCGTCACTTTAATTCCGGTATATCTGGGTTATGAACATGTGATGGAAGTCAGCACTTATCTTCGTGAACTGCAAGGTTCTGCCAAAACCAAAGAATCCGCCTTAGGGATTTTAAAAGCCGTGCGTAAATTACGGGATTATGGCTATGGCTACGTCAATTTTGGCGAGCCAATCCATTTAAATCAGTATCTGCAAAGTCAGGTTCCCGACTGGCGCCAAGCGATTAATCCGCTGGAACCTCAAAAACCGCATTGGTTAAATCCTGTGGTTGCTGATCTCTCTCATCAAGTGATGGTCCGGATTAACCAAAGTGCTGCGGTCAATAGTGTTAATTTATTGGCGACTTGTTTATTGGTCGCTGATAAGCAAGTCATGCCCGAACAGCAACTGCTCAAGCAGATGGAATTCTATCTGCAGCTGTTCCGTGCAGCACCTTACCACCGACTGGTGACATTGCCAGAGCAAGATGCAACCGCCTTGCTGCGTCATGCTCAGCAATTAAATAAAGTAGAGATGTTGCCAGATGATTTTGGCTTATTAATCAGGTTCCCTGAGCGAGATAACATTCTGATGACTTATTATCGGAATAACATCAGCCACTTACTGATCATCCCCGCTTTGCTTGCGAGTGCATTATTGCTGCAACAAGAGAAATCAGAAGCAGAAATGATTGCCTTGATAACCCAATTGCAGCCTTTGCTTGAACACGAACTGTTTGTCCAACATGCTGATTTACCAGGTTATATCGCAAGCAATTTGGCATTTATGCAGCAACACCAATTAGTCCAACAAACCGCACAAGGGACATGGCAAGCCACGGCTACGGGCCGCTCGCAACTGCAATTGTTGGCTCATAACGCAGATGGCGTGCTGCGTCGGTATGCCATGGTTTTGAATTTGCTGTGCCAAGAAAGCCCAATTGCACGTGAAACCCTAGAGCTGCATTGTCAGCAATTAGCAAAACGCTTGCTGCGACTGCATGGCATTGACTCGCCGGAATATCATGATAAACAACTGTTTAGCACTTTACTCAATGCGCTAAAAAGCGCCGGTTACGTCACTACCAATTCGGTCGAGGAATTGTTACCTGCAGCCAGTTTTGGCCCGTTACACAGCACAGTCAATCAACTGTTAGCCCCTGAAGTGTTGGCCAGTATCCAGCAAATCCAGATCCAGCACATTTAGTGCTGGATCTGTTTGACGGCTATTCACCTTTGGCTTTGTCATAAGCCCGGATCACACCTTCTTGGATGGTAGACGCAACTAAAGTGCCTGCACGATTAAAAAACTGACCTCGAACCAAGCCTCTGGCACCTGAAGCGCTTGGGCTATCGACCGCGTAAAGCAACCAATCATCAAAACGGAAATCTTGGTGGAACCACATCGCGTGATCGATAGTGGCTACCTGCATGTTCGGCGCCATGAACGATTTACCATGCGGCTGTAATGCTGTCGGTAAAAAATTAAAATCTGAAGCATACGCCAGCATGTATTTATGCACGCGTAAATCATCTGGCATGGCGCCATTGGCTTTAAACCAAACATAGCGTTTGGCATTACTCACTTGCGGTTTAAAGGGGTTGTGAAAAGCCACCGAGCGCATTTCAATTGGTTTTTCACAGATAAATTTGCTGCGCAAAGCTTCCGGGATCAGATCGGCATGCTGGCGATAAAATTCTAAATCAGAAATAAGTTCTTCCGGTGGTGGCACTTGCGGCATGAGATCTTGGTGTTCAAAACCAGGTTCATCGGCTTGAAACGAAGCCGTCATGTAGAAAATAGGTTTGCCATATTGAATCGCACTAACGCGACGGGTACTGAAGCTTTTACCATCCCGAATATTTTCAACCTCATAGACGATAGGTTTGGCGGCATCGCCTGGACGTAGAAAGTAAGAGTGAAATGAATGCACTTTGCGATCTTCTGGAATCGTTTCTTTCGCGGCAGAGAGTGCCTGCCCCATCACTTGGCCACCAAACACGGCTTTAAAGCCTAGATCTTGGCTTTGCCCCCGATACAAGCCCATTTCGATGGTTTCTAATTTTAACAGCGATAATAAATCCGACAGTACTTGGCTCATGCGCCCTTCTCCTGATCTTCAGCTTCAGACTATTGTGCCGCATCAAGCTGCAAGTGCCAAGTTTTGGCGAATTTGCCAGCAACTTGCTGCAGTGATCGCCAAACCAACCATAGCCGTAGCTTTTACTTTGGCAATATGGCCAAATTTAAGCTAACGTGTCGCAACGCAACAGCCTGAATGAGCCAGCAGGTGGCTTGATTGAGTTGAAACAGACAATTTTGGTATTGAGCACATAGAGTATCAATCGTGAGCTGGATTTTTAAAACTGAACCGAATGAATGCAGTATCGATGATATCGCGCAAGCAGGGCCTGAAGGAGTCGTCTGGGAAGGCGTTCGCAATTATCAAGCCCGTAATTTTTTGCGCGATGCTGTGCAACTGAACGATCTGGTGCTGATCCATCATTCCAGCTGCAAAGAGATTGGCTTGGCAGGTCTTGGCAAAATTGTGCGGACAGCGTATGCCGACCCAAGCCAGTTTGACCCAGCGAGCCCTTATTTCTTTGCCAAAGCAAGCTTAGAAAATTGGCCTTGGTATGCCGTCAATGTGGCTTTTGTTAAAAAGTTCGATCGGGTGATGTCGATGGATGAATTACGTCAGCATCCAGCCCTGGCTGAAATGCCGCTGTTACGAAAAGGCAACAGATTATCGGTAATGCCGTTAACTAAAAACGAACTTGAACTTGTACTTTTTTTAAACAACGCTTAAAGTAAATCAGGCTCTCGTAGTTTGAACCTCATCCACTCATTGGAGTAAAACAAATGGCTGCTGTAGCACAAGATCGACGCGCATTTCCTAAAGATGCCGATTATTTCTGGCAACAGTTAAACATGGCGCAGAAATTCTCTGTCGCGGAATTACAACGCTTTGGCTATGATCTTGAATTTGTAAGAAAAAGCTCAAGTTGTAGTTTGGCCATACTCCGAGCTGGCGAGCGATTTGCTGCAGTCGATGAAGACGGCCAGATCGACACCGAACCCAAATTGACTTTTCGACCTTAATTCAGGTTGTCACTAAGCATGGTCAGTAAGGGCGCTGTTGCGGTTGTCCTTACTGGAATTTTCTCTGACTATCATCACCATTTGTTGGCACATCTGCAAATAACCAGCAAAGTTATTGCGCTGCCAAGCACTAATTAAGCGGCCGTGACGGTTGATACATGTCTCAAGTTGAGTAATTTCAACCACTTGATTCAGCTTGATAATTTTATTCATGGCAGCACTGAGACTCTGAGGGCGGACACTCAGCTCTTTGCACAAAGCCGGAATTTGTTGAATACAAAATTCAAACATCAATAACTCTGCTTCTTGCACTCGAGTGGCTCGTTTGGCATGTTGCAACTGGTGCTGCAAATTCACAGAAAACTCTTCGGCCATTTCATAAGTCAAATGTTGGACATGGGTTGACTCTGATTCCATTAACCGACACTGCACCACAAAACGCTTATGTTCACGCGCCAAAGTATCGATTTTCATCATCAACACGATGATAACGGCTAACAACGCTAAAAAAGCTAAAAACACCCACATGACTTAGTACAACCTTTACCAACCATTCAGCAGTCATCGGCCGTTGGTATTTTGCGACCGATGACTGGCAGCATATCACTTTTCTTGTTGATTTTTAATGAATAAATCAATTTGTTGTTCAAGGGCCGACAGTGGTAACGAACCATTTGCTAATACCGCATCATGGAATGCCCGCACGTCAAATTTGTCGCCTAATTGTTGTTCAGCTTGCTTACGCAAACGCTTAATGGTGATTTCGCCCAATTTATAGGACAACGCTTGCGCAGGCCAACTGATGTAACGGTCCACTTCAGTGGTGACATTGTGCATCGACAGCGCCGTGTTACTGGCGAGATAATCGATCGCTTGCTGGCGACTCCATCCCATCGTATGCATGCCAGTATCCACGACTAAGCGACAAGCCCGCCACATTTCATAAGTTAAACGACCAAAATTGCTGTATGGATCTTGGTAAAAACCAACCTCTAATCCCAAATATTCTGCATACAAACCCCAGCCTTCGCCAAAGGCCGAGGTATAAAAGCTGCGACGATATTCCGGCAATTCTGCTTGTTCATTGGCTAAAGAAATTTGTAAATGATGGCCAGGCACAGCTTCATGCAAAGTCAAAGCCTCTAATTCATAAAGCGGACGACGGTCTAAAGCGTAGGTATTGACCCAGTAAAAACCTGGCTCACCATTGCCATTGCCGCCAGCATAACGACCCGTGGTATATTTAGGCGCAATCTCGGCAGGCACAGCCTCAACGCCATAAGGGGTGCGCGGTAGGGTGTTGAACAACTTCGGCAACTTCGCATCAATCTTTTTCGAGAGATAAGCGGCTTCTTTTAATAACTGCTCTGGTTCAGTGACATAGAACTGGGGGTCAGTGCGCAGGAACTGAATAAACTCGGCAAAGGTCCCTTTGAAGCCAGTTTGTGCAATTACTTGCTGCATTTCCTGTCGAATACGGGCCACTTCTTGCAAGCCAACTGCATGCACTTGCTCAGGGGTCATCTTGAGCGTGGTATAATATTCTAAGCGATTCTGATAGTAGGCTTTGCCATCTGGCAATGAGGATGCTGCGATGGAATCACGCGCACCAGGCACATATTGATTCACAAAAAAATCGTAATAACGCTGATAAACCGGGACGACTTGGCTGCGGATTAACGCTTCGGCCCGTTGTTGTAAACTCGCCCACTGCTTGGCATCAACCCCAGCAGGCACTTTGGCAAAGGGCCGATAGAACGTACTGGTCTTTGCATCTTGCACAATAAATGCCCGAATACCGGCCTCATAACCGACGAGTACCGCTTTAGGCTGAGTATAGCCTTTGGCTAATCCTTGCTGCATCCAAGCCATGTTCTGTTCAATGAATGTCGGAACACTCGCCAGTTTTTGCAAATATTTCTCAGCCGATTTCACATCACGCACTGACTGCATATTCAATAAAAACAACACGTCGCTGTGAAAACCGGATTCTGCGTTCAGCGGCATATAATGGGCACCAAAACGATACTCATCAACTTCATTTTGTAACCGATACAGCAAAATCGATTGGTTAATTTGGTCTTGACTACTCAAAGTACTGGGATCAACTGCCCGCAACTTCGCTATCAGTGCTTGCCGTTTTTGGTCAGCGCTGGCGAGTGCTTCAGCAGACATATCCGGTAATCGATCATCATTGAATTGCTGAACAGCTTTGGCTTCAGTCCAGATTTGATCTGCAAATCCGGCAAAATTTGCAGGCGCTGTGCCCTTGGATGCTTGGTGTGAGGCGCAACCGCTCAGTGTTGCAATCAACACCATCGCAACGAGTGAATATTTCATAAAAGTCCTTTGCTTGAGCAATGTTTTAACTGATTGTATAGAAAACTGGCCAAAGCATCGAACCCTCTGACCTTAGTTTTTTGCTGATTGAGCCGATCCGCTGAGGTTAAATTGATTACTAACAAATCAAGGAATGCTAAATATATGATCAGTTATAGAAAATTTTCGAAAACAAACGAAAAATAGCTTGGACTTCCGCACCGCTCTGGTTATTTTAATAACCACACACAGCCCATCTAGCGGCCAGCACTTGCGTTAACTCGACTTTTCCGTAACATAAGGTCATTCATTTGCGCTAAGTCTATGCGGTATCCTTTGGAGTTTTACTTGGCATGATGTATCAAGATTCTATCGATCAAGCCAGCGAAAAAGCAGCTTTGGCCATCGCCTTTTTGCAGCGACATCGTTTGGCTGCGCACCCGGTCAATTACACCGTCAGTTATGACTACATTACTGGCGTGAATGCAGAGTTGTGTCATGCGATTGAACAAAAACTGCTGAGCAAAATTGATTTTGATGATTTCATCATGGCAGAGCTTTACAGTCATTATATTGTGCCTGCCAGCAAAGAAAATGAGCGCTTGGTGCAGTCGATGCACAAAATGGTGAATCAACTGGCACAAACCTCTGAAAGTGCAGCGAGCTCTCTGGATGAATATATTGAAGTTCTGGATGCCAGTTTAGTCTCACTCAAACATGTCAATCCAACGCAAGCCCGTGAAACTATTCATCAGGTACTCACCGCGACTTACGAAACCCGCAATCAGCACAAAAAACTGCAAGACGCCTTAGAACAATCCACCGAACAAAGCCACCAACTCAGAAACGAGCTCGAAGCGCTGAAAAAAAATCGCCAAGTCGATCCGCTGACTGGACTTTATAATCGTATGGCGATGCAGGAGCATGTTGACTTGTGGCTGAGTGATAATCCTGGGCGTCGCATTGCCGCAATTGCGGTCGACCTCGATCATTTCCGTCAATTTAATCAGGACTATGGCTCCACGATTGGTGATGTGATTTTATCGAAGGTCGCGAAAAAAATTAGCGCTTACGTGCAAGAAAGCGGCCTGCCGGTGCGTGCTGGGGGCGAAGAGTTTTTATTGTTATTGCCTGATGTTGATTTAAGAACTGCCGGCGAAATTGCCGAGCAAATTCGTCGTGGCGTGGAAAAACTGCGGTTTGTGTCCTCAAAAAGTAAACGCGCTTTGCCAAAAGTCACCATTTCGCTGGGGGTTTCTTTATATCAAGCTCAGGAAAACTGGCACCAATTCCTTGCGCGCTCAGCACAAGTACTGACCGTCGCTAAAAAGCGCGGCCGCAACCAAGTCGCCTTAGAAAGCATGTTATAAGGATTTGTTTTGACGACTGAACGGTTAAAGGATCAAATCAACCCAACAGTCGTGATGCTGATGGCAGAACTTATCCAAGCGCAGCTAAAGCAAAAGCAGCTCATGCAAATGCAGCAGCTAGTTCCGCACTTAGCCAATGCCAAGCAATCTACGCAACAACCTGCGCAATTGACTCATTCAGTGATCCATTCAGGCTTTAACCCAACCAAGGGCTTTGATCCGGAGGCTTTTGTCGCTGCGGTCGTTACTCCAGACTTTGAGCAACTCAGCTTAATGGCCAGAGTGCAGCATATTGCCACGCAACTTGGGCATTTTCTGCCCGCAGATTTTTCACAAGCTTGCCAGATTTTATTTCCCGTCAGTGCTGAGTTCAGTGGCTTAGTCGGCTTTATTTTTCCTGAGTTTGTCAGTCAATTTGGTTTAGCGCAGCCAGACATTGCACTGCCCGCGTTAGCGCATTTTACCCAGTTTTCTACCAGTGAATTTGCCATTCGTCCCTTTTTACAAGCCTATCCAGAACTGACTTTGGCGCAAATGAATTGCTGGGCTGAATCAGAGAATGTGCATTTACGTCGATTAGCCAGTGAGGGCTGTCGCCCCAGATTACCTTGGGGCAAAGCGTTGCCTGCATTTATTGCTGACCCAAGGCCCGTGCTGCAAATATTACATAAACTTAAGGCCGACCCAGCGGATTATGTGCGCCGCAGCGTGGCGAACAATTTAAACGACATCAGCAAAGATCACCCAGAGTTGGCTTTAGATATTGCCGCCAGTTGGGTTGGCCAATCGCCGCACACCGATTGGATTGTCAAACATGCGCTGCGGGGGTTACTGAAAAAGCGTCATCCGCAAGCGCTGCAACTTTTTGGTTATCAACCACTTACTACGCAGGCGCAACTGACCTTAGCCACATCGCAACTACGGCTCGGGGAGACTCTGCACTTTACTGCACAGCTTGATTTCCCAGTGAACCCAGGCAAAGTTCGCATAGAATTTGCCATCGATTTTGCCAGCGCCAATGGCAAATTAAGGCATAAAGTCTTTCAATGGTCCGAGCGGGAAATTAACGAACCAAGTTGGCAACAAAGCCGTAGTTATCGTTTTATTGATCTAACCACGCGGAAACATTACTGCGGCGCACATCGGTTGCATTTGATTGTGAATGGTCAAATTCTAACCAGCAGTGATTTTGTTTTGATGAAACGCAATGAAAGCACTGCGATAGTGACGAACTAAGGTTGGCTGTTGCGAGCGGATCTTTTACACTATCGCCAATTTAAATTTGGCAAGGCCTTCCTATGACAGAGCAAAATAACGCGACCGCGCAATCGGCATCTCACGCTGAAAGCACCCATTTTGGTTTCAAAACCGTCGCAGCCAGTGAAAAAGTCTCGTTAGTTGCAAACGTCTTTCACTCAGTTGCCGCCAAATATGATGTGATGAACGACTTGATGTCGATGGGCGTTCATCGCTTGTGGAAACGCTTTACGATTGACTGCAGCGGTGTCCGTCCAGGCCATAAAGTGTTAGATTTAGCTGGAGGCACCGGTGATTTAACCGCCTTGTTCTCTCGCCGTGTCGGCCCAACTGGCCAAGTCATTTTGGCTGACATCAATGAGTCGATGCTCAATGTCGGCAAAGACAAATTGCGCGATTTAGGCTTGGTCAACAACATCAACTACGTCCAAGCGAATGCTGAAGCGTTGCCGTTTGCTGATAACAGCTTTGATATCATCACCATTGCCTTTGGTTTACGGAATGTGACAGATAAAGATGCCGCCCTGCGCTCGATGTTTCGGGTGTTAAAACCGGGTGGCCGTTTGTTGGTGCTGGAATTTTCTAAACCCACGGAAGCTTGGTTGAGCAAAGTTTACGACGTGTATTCATTCAAACTGTTGCCGGTGATGGGTAAATTGGTCGCCAACGATAGCGAATCTTATCAATACTTGGCTGAATCTATTCGGATGCATCCGGATCAAGAAACCTTGAAGCAGATGATGGTCGAAGCAGGCTTTGCCCAAACGTCATACCACAATTTAACGGGCGGTATTGTCGCTTTGCATCGAGGCTATAAATTTTAATGGCCTCCCCTTTGGCACTGTTTCAACATCAGCTATTACCGGCGTTGATTTGTGCCGTTGGCGAGCCATTATTAAATAAAATTATTCAATTAGATTCGAAATACTCTCAGTTGTTGCAACCCTTGGCTGGCAAGCAATTGGCCTTTGAGCTGGCAGAAATTGAATGGCGTTTTGTACTGACTGCGCAGCCAAACGGGATTTGGCTCAACCAGCACCAAGAGCCGGTTGACTGTGCTGTTCGCTGTCAAATTGGCAGTTTACAGCAATTAACCGATCCCTCGCAGTTAACGCGACTGATCCGCGCTGATGCTCTGCAAATTGATGGCGACTTAACCACTTTACAAAAATTTAGCCACTTTTTTGATGCCTTAGAACCTGATTGGCAAGAATACCTTGCAGGCTATGTTGGCGATGCGGCGACGCATCACATCAGTCGTTTATTGCGCGAATTGAGTGGTCAGTTAAGGTTAAAACTACAGCAATTGTCAGCCTCAGTGACTGAACTGAGCCAAGACGAATTGTTAATTACCCCTGCCCCCGCAGCGGTTGCCCATTTTAGTGACCAAGTCAGCCAATTAGCAGGCCGCACCGACTTATTAGCCCAAAAAATCGCGTTATTGAGAGCCAAACAATGAGTCTGCGTCGGATTTATCAAATTAAAAAAACCTTGCTGCAGTATGGGCTGGATGAGCTTATCCCTGCAGGCATGTTACCTTGGTGGGCCAAATTTCTTCGTCTTTGTTTTTTTTGGTTACGCAATCAATATCCAGACAAAACCTTGGGCGAGCGTTTGCGCTTAGCACTGCAAGGCTTGGGGCCAGTCTGGGTGAAATTTGGCCAAATGTTATCCACTCGCCGCGATTTATTCCCGGCCGATATCGCCGATGAATTAGCCAAATTACAAGACAAAGTGGCTCCTTTTGCTGGCCATGAAGCACAATTGCTGATTGAAAAGGCGCTGGGTCTTGCAGATATCAACGAATTGTTTGTTGATTTTTCGAAGACTCCACTGGCTTCAGCCTCGATCGCGCAAGTCCATACGGCCCAGCTCAAACAAGCAGATGGCACTTTGGCGGATACGGTGATCAAAGTCATTCGTCCCGGTATTCGTCAACAAATTGATGCCGATTTAGCGTTAATGTCGGATATCGCCAGTCTGGTTGCGCGTTTTGTACCGGATGCCCGCCGCTTAAGACCAAAAGAAGTGGTCGCTGAATATCGCAAAACCATCTTAGATGAGTTGGATTTGCAACGCGAAGCCGCCAACGCCATACAATTACGGCGGAATTTTATCGATTCCGATTCCTTATATATTCCGTTGGTTTATAGCGATTACAGCCGTGAAAATGTCATGGTGATGGAGCGAATTTACGGCATTCCAGTGTCGGATATCGCCGCGTTAAATGCGCAGAATACCGACCTAGAATTGCTCGCCCAACGGGGCGTTGAAGTGTTTTTTACGCAGGTGTTCCGCTACAGTTTTTTCCATGCAGATATGCATCCTGGCAATATTTTTGTGTCCTATGAACACCCAGAAAACCCGAAATATATCGGCATTGATTGCGGCATTGTCGGCACGCTCAACCGGGAAGATAAACGCTATCTGGCCGAGAATTTTGTCGCCTTCTTTAATCGTGACTATCGGAAAGTTGCGCAATTACATGTTGATTCCGGCTGGGTGCCGATTGAAACCTCAGTGGAAGAATTCGAAAGCGCCATTCGCACAGTTTGCGAACCCATCTTTGCTAAACCTTTAGCTGAAATTTCTTTTGGCCAAGTCTTGTTGAATTTATTTAATACCGCCCGCAGGTTTAACATGCAGGTCCAGCCACAACTGGTGTTGTTACAGAAAACACTGTTGTATATCGAGGGACTGGGTCGTCAGCTCTATCCACAGCTAGATCTTTGGAAAACTGCGAAACCTTTTTTGGAAGATTGGCTCAAACAACAAATCGGACCGCAAGCTTTGTGGCAACAATTGAAAGCTAACTTGCCGTTTTTGGCCGAAAAGTTACCTGAAATGCCAGGGCTCGTGCATAGCTATTTGCAACAACAACCAAAACAACAGCAGCAAATGCTGCAACAGTTATTAGTCTTGCAACAAAAACAAGCCGAGCAAAATCAACGCTTAAAGTGGTCAGTTTTTGCAGCAAGTTTAATATTAAGTAGTGCCGTGACTTACACTGCTGGCGCAGTGGCGATTGCTGCGGTATTAGCAGTCATTGGATTGGTGTTATTCATCAAATCAATCGCGTAACATGGGCAGGATGGGCCACGGTGTGGTAGTGTTTGCACTCTGATCCAGCAAATTTGAACAAGAAGAACCTGAGGAAATAAGTATGGGTATCGGTGGAATTAGCATTTGGCAATTACTGATTATCTTAGTCATTGTAGTGTTGTTATTTGGCACTAAACGTTTGCGTGGGATTGGTGATGATTTGGGTTCTGCCATTCGGGGGTTTCGGTCGTCTTTAAAAGGTTCTGAGCCTGAAGAGCCACAAGATGCTAATTTTGAGCAGCCGCAAGCAATTGCTCAGCCCGCCGCTCAGCAACAACAAACCACAACTCAAACTGGGCCAGTACAAACTGCCGCAGCACCGCAACCGTCGACTGGCGCTGCTGACAACAAACCGACGCCTCAAGAAAAAATCTAATGAGCTTCTGGGAACTTGTTGTCGTTGCTGTCGTAGCACTGGTGGTATTAGGGCCGGAAAAATTACCTGGCGCTATTCGCTCTGTGTCGCGCTTTATTGGTGGCATCAAACAGTTCGGCCAGCAAATGAAAGCCGAACTGTCTGATGAGCTGCGTGCCCATGAGTTGCATCAAAAACTGAAAGAAGCTGAAGAAAAGGGCTTGCTCGGCTTAACCAGCGAAGAAATGGCGGCCATCGCCGAGTTACGCCAAGCCGCTGCAGAAGTGAATAATCCGTATGGGCATGCTCAGACAACAAAGCCAAATATTTCTGTACCAGAAGCAGCACAGCCGAATTTAGCTGAGTCAAACCTAGCTGATCCCAAAATAGCGCAGCCCAATTTAGCTGAGTCCACCATAACTCAACCCAAACTCGCACAAACTGAAACACCGCCCACAGTGACAGCATCACCGAGCTCTACAACAGAGATGA
>CAZIPG010000035.1:0-3526 GCA_964540955.1 uncultured Rheinheimera sp. | reverse complement strand
CAAACAGCCTTATGGGGCATTTGCTTGAGCTGCGCAATCGCTTGCTAAAGAGTATTGCTTCGGTTGTCTTAATTTTTTTGTCATTGGCCTATTTCGCTAACGACATTTACCACTTATTGGCGTTGCCACTGCTGGCATCATTACCGACCGGCACTACCATGATTGCAACCGGCGTCGCGTCGACGTTTTTCGTGCCCTTTAAGCTGACATTTATCGTCGCGTTTCTTCTGGCCATCCCTTATATTTTGTTCCAAATCTGGAGCTTTATTGCCCCAGCACTCTACACCAAGGAAAAGCATTTAGTCGCACCACTCATAGTGTCATCCACCATCTTGTTTTATGCTGGGATTGCTTTTGCCTACTTTCTGGTTTTCCCTATCGTTTTTGGTTTCTTCACCAGTGTCACGCCCGAAGGCGTTACCAATGCACCAGATATCAGTACTTATCTCGATTTCGTCTTGCAGATGTTTTTTGCCTTTGGCCTGAGTTTCGAAATTCCGGTGGCTATTTTATTATTGATTTGGTCAGGTGTGGTCGACCGGGCGAGTTTGATAGAAAAACGGCCTTATTTTATCGTCATCGCATTTGTCATCGCGATGTTCTTAACACCGCCAGATGTATTCTCACAAACTTTATTAGCAGTCCCGATGTGTTTGTTGTACGAACTTGGGATTTGGCTAGGGCGTTTTTATGAGCAACCAGCGTCAGATCCTGACGATGTCGACGGACCGCCCGCAAAACAACCATAATCAAAATTACAGGGAAAAAACGATGAGCATTAAACCTTGGCTAATTGCAATGACAACCCTTGTCGCCTGTCATGCGGGCGCAACAGCGGGGGCCGCAGACTTACAGCAAGCCATTATTGCTTGTAAACAACAGAATGATAATTTTGCCCGGCTTAATTGTTACGACCAAATTGGGGCGCAGGTGTCGGCCCAAGTCGTAACGCCGGTAGCCAATCCACAAGCCAAACCTGTGGAAAGCATCAGCAAACCAATTGCTCCTCAGATTGAAAGCAATCTGCAAACTCCGTCCGCTCAAGTGACAGTTGCGCCTGTGCAAGTGATTTCTCAGCCCACCGCTGAAGCTATCGTGGATGATTTTGGCCGCACAAAATCACGTCCTAGCGATGATTTGCAGCAGATCACTGGCAAAGTTAAAGCGCTCAGCACCAATAACCAACGTAAACTGATTATCACGCTTGAGAATGGCCAAGCATGGCGACAAACCGATAGCGATAGTTTAAGTATCAAAGTCGGTAACAACGTCAACATTGAGAAAGCAGCTTTTGGTTCGTTTTTGCTGAATGTTGAAGGCTCTAACCGTAAAATCCGAGTCAAACGCGTTGAGTGATTTGCGCTGGATTGACGCTGGCGTCAATTTGTTTTCAGAGCAATTTTCTAAAGACCGCCTCGAGATGCTTGAACGAGCAGCAGCACATGGCGTAGCACAAGTGTTGCTGATTGCTAGCGATGTTGCCGAAGCTCGGTTGAATATCGATTTTTGCCAAGCAACAGCGCTTCAGCAAGGCACCACTTTACCGAAGTTAATGACAACTGCGGGCATCCACCCGCATCAAGCGGCCAATGCTGCAGAGGATTGGCAACCAGTATTAACCCAGTTATGTTCCAATCCTTGGGTCGTCGCAGTCGGTGAATGTGGACTCGACTTTAACCGAATGTTTTCGCCAGCCGCTCAGCAATTAGCCGTGTTTGAGCAGCAGTTGGCAATCAGTCAACAACTTGGTAAACCTGTCTATTTGCATGAGCGAGACGCTTTTGAGCCGCAACTGAGATTACTGCAAAGCCAGCAAATCCATCATGGTATTGCCCATTGTTTTACCGGCGATAGCGTCCAACTGCGTGCTTATTTGGATTTGGGTTTATATATTGGCATCACCGGTTGGTTATGTGATGAACGGCGTGGCCAGAGCTTGGTCGATGCGTTAAATTATTTACCGCTGGATCGCATCATTTTAGAAACTGATGCGCCCTACTTACTCCCGCGTAACTTAAGCAACAAACCAAAGTCTAGGCGCAATGAACCTGCATTTGTCCATGCCATTGCTGAACGAGTCGCTGCGCTAAAAGGATGTGATGTGCACTCTGTGGCTCGCGCTTCACAGCGTAATTTGCAACAGTTACTGCAGAAGGAGTTGCCATGCTGAGTTGGTTAGAACACCCTCTGGTGTCACCTTTGGCGGCATTTCCATGGCATTTCAGCAGCGTTGCTCTGCTGTTTTTATGTTTGGGCGCTGCGCTTTATGGCATTTTGGCTTATCGCAAACAACTAAAATGGCAGCAAGAGACAGCCGATCGCTTAGAAGACGCAATCCAAACCCGCACTTTTGAATTACAAGCAACTTTGGCAGAACTCGCCGACAAAAATCGAGCACTGGAAGAACAAAACACCTTGGATGCGTTGACAGGCATTCGTAACCGCGCATTTTTCGACAAAAAACTGCTGGCAGAACTCAAGCGTAGTCGGCGGGAACAACGGCCTTTAGCCTTAGTGATGTTGGATATTGACCATTTTAAAAACATCAACGACCAATATGGTCATGTGGCTGGCGACGCCATTATTCGTGGCGTGGCACATCGGATTGCAATATTACTAAAGCGGGCCAGTGACCATATTTGTCGCTATGGTGGTGAAGAATTCGCGTTAATTCTGCCGAATACCGATGCCGAAGGCGTGCAGGTTCTGGCTGAACACATTCGAAATGAAATTGCCAGCGCCCCTTTTAGTACTGAAATCGGTGAACTACCCGTAAAGATTAGCGCAGGTTGTGTCGCCTTGATCCCAACAGGCGATACCACGCCAATCGATCTGGTTCAAGCGGCCGATCAGGCGCTTTATCAGGCCAAACATCAAGGCCGCAATCAGGTCTGCCTTTTTAATCAACCGTCCGATGCGTCCGCATCTCCAGGAGAACTTCGCGATGAGCTCAGCCAATAGCAGCTATTTCCCAGCCACTCGGTTACGGCGCATGCGCCAACATGATTTCAGTCGTCGTTTGATGGCGGAAAACCAGCTCACCGTCAACGATTTGATTTATCCGATGTTTATCATCGAAGGCGATAATACACGCGAAACGATCGCGTCGATGCCAGGCATTGAACGCCTGAGTTTAGATTTATTAGTCGAAGAAGCTCGTGAGTTGGTGGCTTTGGGCATTCCTGCTATTGCCATTTTTCCGGTCACGCCACTTGAGCGCAAATCGCTGCAAGCTGAAGAAGCCTGGAACCCAGACGGCCTTGCCCAGCGTGCCGTACGTTTATTAAAACAACAGGTGCCAGAGCTTGGCATTATTACCGATGTGGCACTCGATCCATTCACCACCCATGGTCAGGACGGCATTATCGATGAAACAGGTTATGTCATGAACGACATCACCACCGATGCGCTCGTCAAGCAAGCGCTGTCGCACGCCGAAGCCGGTGCCGACATCGTCGCACCATCGGACATGATGGACGGCCGTATTGGCGCTATCCGTGAAGCCTTAGAAGAAGCAGGTTTTCAT
>CAZIPG010000034.1:13119-19020 GCA_964540955.1 uncultured Rheinheimera sp. | reverse complement strand
AACTTAGACTAACTCCATCAATTTCAGGAACTTTTGCATACTGTAAATCCTGCCACTTCAAACGCCAACTGCCATATTTATGGAAAAACTGAATACCATTATCATCTAATTCCAGCATGACTAAGGGTTCTTGCAACTTCGAATAGCCAATGAATGCGGCAAAAATAATCAAAAGAAAAATGAACAACCAAGCTTGTTGCGGCCCCCACTCAGGCCACAATGCAAAGAGTAAAACACCAAAAACTAACGCGACCAGTGCTGATATGAGGAGCTTAGCTCCTCCCTGTGCAGTTTTCGCTTTAAATTGCCACATGTTTTATCCTAATGACTCCAAATAGAAGTACATTAAGACGCTCATGAGAATGGTCCAGATCACATAAAATCGAATCATTCGGCATCTTTCACAGGGTTTTTCGTCCATTAGATTCTCCTTGATACGACCAACACCCACTTGATTGCGATAACGAAAGCCTAATCGTTCCCGTGATTCCTTACAATACATCAGATTTTTTTAAACTAAAGGACGAAGTACAAGTGCCTGCCAAACATTCCAAACTTATCCTAGTGATTTTAATCAGCTTGGTTCTTTTCATCGCTTATATCTTAAAACCTGAACAGAAAGCTGAAGCACAATCACGAAAAAATGACTCTAGCGTGCTGGTCAAAACTCAGACTGTAGCACTTGCTGATATTCGCAGAGAAGTCAAAGCCTTAGGCACAGGATTGGCGTTTGATTCCGCCAAAATTGTCAGTGCCTCAAATGACTACCTGACGGATCTCAACATTGAAGAAGGTCAAACTGTGCAACAAGGCACTGTCTTGGCTCGTTTCAATGATTTGGAAGAAAAAGCACGTGTGGCCGAACTCACAGCACTGTTAAGCGAACAGAAACAACAGCTCGCACGGCTTAAAAATTTAACCAATTCAAAAGCTAGCGCTCAATCGATGCTGGATGAGCAGCAAGCCAAGGTGAATGCCACCCTTGCCCAGCTTGATGCGGCGCAGGGCCGGTTGAATGATATGGTGATCAAAGCACCTTTGGATGGGGTACTTGGCTTACGACAAGTGAGTAAAGGCGCATTTTTAAGTGCAGGGACAACGCTAACCACGATCGATAATATTGCAAAAATTCGTGTCGAGTTTAATGTTGCCGAACATTTTCTGGCCGATCTGAAGCCAGGCATGAATCTTAAAATTCGCAATATCGCTTTTCCTGACACAGAATTTGCTGGCACGCTTACAGCAGTAGATCCCCGCATTGACCCTGTGACTCGTTCAGTGAAAGCCCATGGTCTTATTGATAATCCAGACTATCGCTTAAAACCTGGGATGTTATTAAATGTCCGCATAGAACTTGCAGTCAGCCAAGTGATGCAAATCCCAGAGAAAGCCATAGTCCCACTGCAAAATCGCCATTATGTTTTTGTGGTCGATGCCACCAACAAAGTGAGTCAGCAAGAAGTTAGCTTAGGTGAACGCATTCCTGGAGCTGTCGAAGTGAAAGCAGGTCTGAATGTCGGCGATTTAATCGTAATTGAAGGCACTCAAAAACTGCGCTCCGGCGTCACCATTAGCCAAGCGGAGTAAAACACCATGTTACTGTCTGATTTGTCAGTTAAACGTCCGGTTTTTGCTACGGTCATCAATTTGATTTTGGTGATTTTTGGCATCGTCTGCTTCACCATGCTCCCACTTCGCGAATTCCCCGATATCGATTCGCCGGTGGTGACCATCAGCACCGATTATCCCGGAGCATCAGCAGAAATCGTTGAATCCAAAATCACGCAACCGATTGAGGACATGATCAGCGGCGTGGAAGGCATCAAAAATGTCAGTTCCAATAGCCGTGTCGGTCGTTCAAATATCACCATCGAATTTAATATCAATCGTGATATCGATGCTGCAGCCAATGATGTGCGGGAACGGGTCTCTCGAGTCATGGACAACTTGCCTGATCAAGCAAGAGCTCCTGAAGTATTCAAAGCCAATGCCGATGACGACACCATTGCTTGGTTCTTGTTGTCGAGCGAAACCATGACAACCTTGCAACTGACCGATTACGCCGACCGTTTTATCGTGGAACGCTTTTCAGTGGTTGATGGCGTTGCTCGTTTACAAATTGGTGGCGAGCGCAAATACGCCATGCGCATGTGGTTAGACAAAGATGCCATGGCATCTCGGGGCGTCACAGTGCAAGACATCGAAAATGTCTTACGCAATGAAAACGTCGAATTGCCTGCGGGGACTGTGAAATCAACTGACCGAGATTTTATCGTCCGAGTCGTCCGTACTTATAAGACTCAAGATGATTTTCGCCGTTTGGTCATCAAAAAAGGCGATAACGGCTATTTAGTGCGTTTAGGTGAGGTTGCTGATGTCGTCCTAGCTTCTGAAAATGAAGAAAGCGATTTCCGGAGTGACGGCAAAAATGTGTTAGGGATTGGCATTATCAAACAATCCAAAGCCAATACCTTAGATGTTGTGAAAAATGTGCGTGCAGAAATGGAGCGGATCAAATCGACGCTGCCAAAAGGCACGACGATATTTCCTGGTTACGATTCGTCTTTATTTATCTCTGAATCCATCAATGAAGTCTATGTCACCTTGGGGATCGCCATGGTACTGGTGGTTTTGGTGATTTATTTTTTCTTGGGCAGTCTGCGCGCTACTTTCATTCCGGCAGTCACAGTTCCAGTTGCACTGATAGCGGCGGTGACCGTGCTCTATGCTTTAGACTTTTCAATTAACCTACTGACTTTACTCGCCATGGTGTTAGCAATCGGTTTAGTTGTCGATGACTCCATTGTTGTTTTGGAAAATATTTATCGCCGGATTGAACAGGGAGAGCACCCGCTGCTTGCTGCTTATCGCGGCAGTCGCGAAGTCGGTTTTGCCGTCGTCGCAACGACGCTTGTTTTGATCGCCGTGTTTGTACCATTAGTATTCATGCAAGGCGACTTGGGTAAGCTGTTCACTGAATTTGCCTTAGCTGTTGCAGCTGCGGTGGCATTCTCAGCCATCACCGCCCTCACCCTGTCTCCGATGCTCTGTTCAAAAATGCTCAAACGCGAACCGAAAAAGAGCGGTATGAACCAGTGGTTGCAACAAGGGTTCAACCGCATCGAACAAGGTTATTTGAAGCAATTGAAGGTTGTTACCAAACATCGCTGGCCGAGTATGCTGGTGTTACTGTGCTGTACGGTGATCAGTGTGATTTTGGTTCGTTCTATTCCATCTGAATTAGCACCACCGGAAGATAGAGGCACGTTTTTCGTCATGATGAGCCCTGCAGAAGGTGCCAGTTTTCAAAGTAATATGAAAAACATGCGGCTGATTGAAGACTTATTACTGCCTTATTATCAAAAAGGTGAAGTCAATAGGTTATTAATTCGCGTACCAGGTTTTGGTAATTCAGGCGGCATGGCGATTGTCAGTAGTGAGAATTGGCATAACGAGCATCGTAAAACGCCAGAAATCATGCAAGATATCGGCAAGCAACTGAATGCCCTCCCCGATGTGCGCGCCTTCGTCAATATGCGTAGTGGCCTGAGTGGTGGTCGCGGTGGTGGTGGCCGTCCAGTCCAGTTTGTCATGCAAGGCAACACTTATGAAGAGCTGGCAAAATGGCGTGATATCGTGCTGGCCAAAGCCCAGCAGAACCCAAATTTGCAAATGCTCGATCATGACTATAAAGAAACCGTGCCGCAAGTATTGGTGGAAATCAATGCGGAGCGGGCTGCCGATCTAGGGATTTCTGTCGGCGTTGTCGGCCGAGCTCTTGAAGCTATGCTCGGTGGACGCCGTGTAACGACCTTCCTCGATCGAGGCAAGGAGTATGATTTGATTATTGAAGGGAAAGATGATGATTTCACTAAACCAGGCAGCATTACCAACGTTTACGTGCGGTCAGCCAACTCAGACACATTAATTCCTCTCGATAACTTAGTGACACTGCGAGAAGAAGCGACATCATCGACACTGAATCGCTACAATCGGATGCGAGCTATCACGATTTCAGCCAACTTAGCGCCAGGTTATAGCTTGGGCGAAGCCCTAGAGTTTTTAGAAAACACGGTCAAAACGGAAATCGATGACGTCGTGGGCATCGAGTACAAAGGTGAATCGCTGATGTTTAAAGAAAGCGGCGAGTCTACTGTGTTAATTTTCGCCTTGGCCTTGATCATTACCTTTTTGGTATTGTCAGCGCAGTTCGAAAGTTTTATCCACCCATTAGTGATAATGCTAACGGTGCCATTAGGACTGGCTGGCGCTTTGATTGGTCTTTACCTCGCGGGCATGACCCTCAATATATACAGCCAAATTGGTTTAGTGATGATCATCGGCTTAGTGGCGAAAAACGGCATTTTAATTGTTGAATTCGCGAACCAACTGCGCGATGCCGGAGTTGAATTTACCGAAGCCATCCATCAAGCCGCCATGCAACGCTTGCGGCCTATTACCATGACGGCGTTTACTACCGTCATGAGTGGGATCCCGCTGATTATTACCTCAGGCCCAGGGTCAGAAAGTCGGATGGTGATTGGCATGGTTATTTGTGCCGGTGTCGCATTTGCAACTTTGCTGACCTTATATATTGTGCCTGCGGCTTATGTCGCGTTAGCTCGTGGCACTGGCTCCCCCCTAGATATTGAGAAAAAACTGGCAGAACTGACTGAGAATGCCAAGTAAGCCAATGTAAACGCACTCTCAAGCATAAAGCCGAGTGCGATTTGCAACATCACGAATTGACCGCCGTGGCGAAAACAACACGGCGGTATTTCTCAAGCACATCCCCCTACTTCTTGCTACAATCGGCAAAACACTGTTTTCATGATTTATCAATGAGTACTGCAGCTGCGATTACCTGCCAAAACTTAACTTGGTCAACTTCTGGCCGAGTTATTTTAGAGCCGATGACCTGGTCTTTGCCCATAGGGCAACGGCTTGGCATTATTGGCCCCAATGGGGCTGGCAAATCGACCTTACTGAAATTACTGGCCGGTATGCTCACGCCAACCAGCGGTCAGCTGCGCTTTAATCAGCAAGATTTGTCGCAAATCCCCTTGCCGCAACGGGCGAAACAGATCGCTTTATTAAGTCAGGAGCAAGACAGCAAAACCAGTGACACGGTCTGGCAACTGGTGGCGCTCGGGCGTTTACCGCATCAAAGATGGTATCAATCTGAGCTCGATGTCGACTGCGATTTAATCACCGAAGCCCTAGCGGCAACCGCGCTCACTTCGCGCGCGACCTCAGCTCTGACTGAGTTATCAGGCGGTGAGTTACAACGCGCACATTTAGCCAGGATCATGGTACAGCAAGCCCATCTCTGGTTGCTGGATGAACCAACCAATCATCTGGATGTGCATCATCAGCACCATTTACTTGGCTTGGCAAGTCAGCAAGCGAGAGATAAAAACATCACACTGATTGCTAGTTTTCATGATCTGAATTTAGCTGCAAGCTATTGTGATCAATTGCTGCTCCTTGCCGATGGCTGCATGCTGGCATTTGCACCACCGGCAGAGGTACTCACTGAACCACTGCTTAGCAAAGTCTATCAACGCGATTGTCTTGTCGATATCAACCCGTTTGACGGCAAGCCTCGAGTCACATTCGCCGTGGAAAAACAGTCTGAAATAGCAAGGGAAAAACCATGAGCATAGGGCTAAAACTGGCTTTCATGACGGTGTTTCTCTTGGTGAGCAGTCTGCTTTGCCTGCAGATTGGCGCCGTGCCGTTGCAATGGACGGCTATCCTTAACCCAGAGTTAGACAACGGTATCAGCCAACAAATTTTTGTTGAGTTACGCTTGCCACGATTATTGCTTGGGTTATTCGCAGGCGCTGGTTTAGCGCTCTGTGGTGGAATACTGCAAGAAATCAGCCGCAATCAACTGGC
>CAZIPG010000034.1:0-13109 GCA_964540955.1 uncultured Rheinheimera sp. | reverse complement strand
GATCCCTACTTATTTGGCATCATTGCAGGCGCGGCCTTCGGTGCTACCATCGCTTCCGTTGTGTTACCACAGCTGCAAATTGCGCTGCCGATTGCGGCGTTTATGGGGGCTTTGTTGGCGATTTTTTTAGTGCTCGGATTTGTCCGCATTAACCCTCGAAACCAACTGGAACACTGGGTTTTAGCCGGCGTTGCCGTGTCATTCTTACTGAGTTCATTAGGTTCAACATTATTGTATTTAGGCGATGCTTTTGCGGCCAATCGCATTATGTTTTGGCTAATGGGTAGTTTAGCGCGCGCTGAGATCACGGCAGTTTGGGTCATTATGCCGGTATTTTCATTGTGCCTATTGGCAGTGGTATTTTATCGTCGAGAGCTCAGCGCACTACACTTTTCAGATATGACCGCAAAAAGCCTCGGGGTCGCGGTGATCAGAGTTAGACTGTGGTTATTAGTCTGGACCGCAGCGCTGACCGCAGTCATCGTCGCTTACTGCGGTGGCATTGGTTTTGTGGGCTTATTAATTCCCCATCTAGTTCGCTTTTGGCTTGGCCACTCCCCCTTACCGATGTTGTTTGGCAGCTGTTTGCTAGGTGCTAGTTTATTGATCTGGATTGATAGCGCTGCTCGTACTCTGTTGGCAAATCAAGAAATTCCTCTTGGTGTATTAACATCTGCCCTTGGCAGTATTTTTTTCCTACTGTTATTAGCCAAGCGTCGATAGCAGACTTGCTCAGCAGCTCTGGCACATGCCGAGAGTTTGAAAAATTTTATACCGCAGATGGGTATAAACCCCATTTTAGTTGACTGTGCAGAGTCAGTGACTCTGCGACTTTAGCCATGAGAATTGCAATGACTGAAAAGCCTAGCACCAACACCACTAACGTGATTAACACCATCGAAACTCTAGACGAGGCATCAACAACCAGCGATATTGAAAGAACCGAGGAACGCCACAAAGCGCGACAGCAACGGCTTAAAGCTCAAGTCGATCAGCGCATCGCCGCCGCAACTGGCGACAAAGGCTTGTTGTTAGTGATCACAGGCAATGGTAAAGGCAAGTCCACCGCTGGTTTTGGAGTGGTGACGCGAGCTGTTGGCCATGGCATGACTGCCGCAGTTGCGCAATTTATTAAAGGCACTTGGGAATGTGGTGAGCGTAATTTACTGCAACAGCACGGAGTGCCCTTTGTCGTCATGGCCACAGGCTTTACCTGGGAAACTCAAAATCGTGCTTTAGATATCGCAGCTGCCCAGCAGGTCTGGCAGGAAATTAAAGGCTATTTGGCTGATCCGAATATCGATGTGGTGCTGCTGGACGAACTCACCTATATGATTACTTATGATTACATCGACTTAGCCGAAGTTGTGCAAACATTACAACAACGCCCAGTTCATCAACATGTGGTGATCACGGGGCGAGCGGCGCATCGCCAGTTGATTGAAATGGCAGACACCGTGAGTGAAGTGCAATCTATCAAACATGCGTTTGATGCTGGCATTAAAGTACAAAAAGGGATTGATTGGTGAAAAATTTTTTGGGGGTTACAGTGCTTCGGCAATGGTCTTTGCTCTGGCTTGCCTTGGCATTGTTCCATTCTAATGCCTCACATGCCCTGCCTGCGCTTAGCGATAATTTTATTTCTAAAATCACTACACCGACCGCTACTGATCAGACAACAACTGAGCCGACCGCAACTACGCCGACAACAAATGCGCCGACAACACCGGAGTCGGCAGGGACAGGAGCCAAGGTCAAACAATCCCAGCCGCTGCGCTTAGTCGTCTTAGCGCCACATTTAGTGGAACTGATCTTTAGCCTTGACGCTGGTGAGCAGATTATCGCAACAAGCGAACATGCTGATTTTCCCGAAGCGGCGAAACAAATTCCGCGCGTTGGCAATTACGCCGGGCTGCAGCTTGAAAAAATTGTCGCATTAAAACCTGACGCCGTTTTGGTTTGGCAAAGTGGCACGCCAGCTGCTGATGTGCAGCGTTTAAAACAATTAGGCATGACAGTCGAAAGCTTCGAACCCGCAAGCTTCGAAGATATTGCGCTCGACCTTGAACGTTTAGGGCAGATATTAGGGGTAAACGAGAAAGCCCACCAATTAGCCAATGAATTTCGTCTACAACTGCAAGTGCTTAAGCAACAATATGCTACTCGAACTGCCATTACCGTCTTTTATGAACTATGGGATAGCCCATTATCGAGCATTGGCGCGCAAGCATGGCCAAACCAGCACTTAAAATTATGCGGTGCTCGTAATGTGCTGCAAAACCAAACCGTTGCGTACCCACAGCTTAGCATCGAACAAGTGATCAGACTCAATCCGCAGTTGATCATCCAGCCAGTATCGGAAAATGAACCCCGCAATTTAGTCAATTGGCAAGCTTACCCGCAAATTCAAGCGGTAAAAAACCAACAATTAATAAAGCCTGATAGTGATTTATTGCACCGAGCCACACTGAGATCTCTCACTGCGACTGCCCAATTATGTCAAGCAATTGAACGCTCTCGGCAGTTTTATCAAACTGCTGCACAATCGAACAAAAATTAATCTATACTGGCAACAAGCGCCTATTTGAGGAATTTGTTATGAGCATCGCCGCGACGCAGTCCAATCCTGTTGCGAGTAAAGCTGTCAACTCAGCTGAAAACACCAATACACAGCCGAGTTCAACTAAAAACACCACGGTTACAACTTCGGAAACTGCAGGTACTAGTGCTGCAAACTCAAGCACCGCAGCAAATCAAAGCGAGGCTGCCAATAAAAAATTGTCGGGCTACGAAGCTTCTCAGCAGAATCGACAGCTGTTAAATCAACAAATCTTAAGCTCGTCTTTAAATTTAAGTTTGAAGGCCGATAACCAAGCCTTAACTTTGCTTTTTAAGACTGCACTAGAGAAAGTTCAGGCTGAATTTGCACCGAGTGATGAACAAATTGCGACACCGCCAAATAAAAAGCCTGAAACTAGCCCTTATGAAAGCGAAGTGGATTACTCCCCGCAAGCCACCGCAGAAAGGATTGTCGGCTTTGCCACGGGTTTTTATCAGGCCTTTAAAGAGCGAAACCCTAATGATCCTGACGCCTTAACCAAGTTTATGGAGAAGTTTAGTGGCGGCGTTGAAAAAGGTTTTGCCGATGCCAAAGAGATTTTGAAAAACATTGATAAACTCAACGGCAAAGTTGAAAGCGACATCGAAGAAACCTATGGCTTAGTGCAAAAAGGATTGAAGTCATTCCAAGAGAAAATAGCTGAAGCTGAGGGCAAAGCCCCGACCGATTCCGAAACACCAGTGAAAGATAAGACATCCCCCACCAAAGCCTGATGAGGTGGGGAATGGATTGACGAATTAGCTCGAATAACTTCGGCGGTTAGCGACAACTATAAGTCGCTAACGCCTTCTGTACAGCCATAATATTGCCATCTTTACTGAAAGTTTTCTTGATAGGTAACTCATTGCCTGATAACCAAATCGATAACTCAGATTCAATATCAAAGTGCCCTTTTGTCTCTGCAGAAAACCGCACAATAGACCGATATGGGATGGACATATATTCTTTTTTCGACCCCGTTAAACCTTGTTTATCAATCAAAATTAAACGCCGATTGGTAAACACAATCAAGTCACGGATCAGTTTAAAAACTTGCTCCAGGGTCTCGCCCTGCGCCAATATGGCGGATAGCTCCGCTTCAACATCAGCAATATCGACTTCCCCAGCATTGCCTAGTAAACCACTGAATAATCCCATCATTGACTCCTTTTAAACGATGAACACGAGTGCGGGCACTTAACCATTGGCTCCCATCTCATGACACCTAACATCTCATTGTCTACTTTATTGTGTACGACATTGGCTGATGAGCTGAAGCGCAGCTTGCTGACCTGCTAACCAAGCATTCTCAATCCGCCCCCCCAAACACCAATCCCCAGCCAACCATATGCGATCTGGCTCGCTTTTGATGATCCCTGGAGGTGCTTGACTCTCATCCACCGTGGCATATAACCAACGATGACAGACTGATTGTGAAATCTCAATAGGAATGCCTAATAGGTTTTGTAACTGAATTTGTGCAAGAGCGACCATCTGCTCGTTTGTTGCAGCTAAATGCTGCCGAGTAAATGCGGTTGAAAAATGCAATAACCACTGAATTTGCCCCTCTTGCTGCGTTCGCATAGGTTTGTCTTGCAGCTGACATAGCCACCTTAAATCATCAGTTTGACCAAAAATACCTTTGGCATTAAACGCATTAGCGAACTGCGGCAGGCTCAGCATTTCCTCTGTCTGTTGATTCAGATTTTGCGCCATCATCACGGCCCAGCATGGCTGTAAAATGTCGATTGGAATTTGCTGCTGCAAGGCGGGAAATTGATTCAGCAAAGCCTGTGCCTGCGCGGGCGGCGTGGTGATAATTACTGCAGCATAATCGGTAAAAATTTGGCCATCCTCAGCAATTAACTGATAACAACCAGCAGCTTGTGGTGCTATCGAAATGATCCGGCACTGTAAAAAAACGGCAATATCAGTCAGTAACGATCTGATAGGTTGCTGCATTGAAGGAGTACCGACATATCGTACCTGCGCATCTGGCGAGGGAGTTAAGCGTTCAGCATAGGTGTAAGGCGTAAATGGCCAGACAGCAACATCGCCTTGGGCTTGCCATGTTGCGACTAGCTGCTGAAAAGCGGGATCTCTGACTGTGAAATACTGCGCGCCCAAATCTAAATATCCGCCCGCATTATTGCGCTTTGAGCTCATCCGTCCGCCAACACTGCGCCCTTTATCAAATACTTCGACTGTAAACCCTGCTTGCTGCAAGCGACTCGCAGCGCTGGCGCCTGCCATGCCCGCGCCAATGATGGCTATTTTCACTTTGATCTCCTCGACAAATGTGCCCGTAATCATTAGCTTACGTGGCAAGACCATAACTAGTTTAACGAGGCAGAGCAATGAACCTACAATATTTAACCTTGGGCGGCGGTTGCTTTTGGTGTATCGAAGCCGCTTTTTCCCAAATGAAAGGCGTGGTATCAGCCACCAGCGGTTACATGGGAGGCCATGTACTCAATCCAACTTATCGGCAAATTTGCCAAGGGGATACCGGTCACGCCGAAGTCGTTCAGCTTTGTTATGACCCGAGAGAAATCGATACTGAGACTTTATTGCTGGTATTTTTTAGCTTGCATGACCCGACGCAATTCAATCGGCAAGGTCATGATATTGGCACCCAATATCGTTCCGTTTTGTTCTACGAAAATGCAGAGCAACAGCTTTATTTTCAGCAGTTTATCAAACAAATTGCCAGTAGCTATGACAGTCCTGTGATGACAACCTTAGAGCCGCTGGCCACTTTTTATCCGGCTGAATCCTATCATCAGGGCTATGTCGCAGCGAACCCACAGCAAATGTATTGCCAAGTGGTTGTTAAACCTAAACTCCTGAAGTTTCGTCAAAACTATGGAGATTTATTAAAAGCTGAGTAATTGATGGGATTGAAAATCAGCTGATTGCTCGTTGAGAAAACCTGCCTGCCCGATTGCAAGTTCAGTTGCCGCTTCAATTGCCAGCATCATTGCAAACACCATGAACACCAACGCTGTAACTCAGTTAGCAACAGCGTTGGTTTTGTCAATTCAGCAATTAGAAAGCAAGCCACTGCAAGGACAAGCCAAATTCAATGCCAGCTTGTTGGTAACCAAGGTTGGTTTGATAAGTTTTATCAAACAAGTTATCAACCTTGGCTCGCAGCGTCAGATCTGAATTCAGTTGCTGACTGACGCCAAGCCCCCAAATCACAAAACTACCTAGCTGTGCTGAATTAGGATAATTCACGGAGTAGGCCTCACTTTGATATAAAGCGTTGATACCAATTTGCGTATCTTGCCATTGGTAATTGAGCTGCCAACTCAGTTTGTTATGAGGACGATTGGTTAATTGGCCGCCTGTCCGTTCATTTTTACCATCGAGATAAGTATAACTGGCTGCAGTTTGCCAATGCTGTTGCTGCCAACCTAAACTGAGCTCTGCCCCTTTCACGGTTGCCAGCAATACGTTTTCTAGACGATCTCCAGCCCTTTGAATATGATTCGTTAAATCTCGGTCAAACACTGTCGCACTCAATTGCCATGGACCATCTAACCATTCAACGCCCAATTCCCGCGACAATGATTGCTCAGGTTTTAAGTCAGGATTGCCAAATTGCGGCCAATACAGTTCGTTAAAGGTTGGCACTTTAAAGCCTGTGCCTTGGCTTAGACGTACCAACCAAGCTGAATTCAATTGATAACCAGCACTGAGCTGATATGTCTGCTCATCGCCATAACCTGTGACCGAATCATGGCGCAGGGCACTATCAAATAACCACGATTGCCATTGATAACTAAAACCGGTAAACGCACTTTGGTTGGTTCGTTCTGATTGGCTATAATTCGGTGCATTTTTTTGCACCGATTCTTGGTACCAATTACTCCCAACCAGCCAAGTTAAGTCGGCCAACAACTCGGTACTGAGTTGAAAATCAACTTCATCACGGTCGGTTCTAAAGGGGTTTCTTGCCACATTTTCAGCAAAACTGGTGTCTTCATCGACGCTGCGCGAAATTCTGAGTTGCGGGGTGAACTGGTTAAACTCACCTTGCCATGACAATTGATGAGAGTCTTGTCGGGTATCCGCTTGATCGCCTCCCCAACTGGTATCAAATTCGTAGTACCCATTATTCAGATTGGACCGCCAGGCAAAATCCCCCAGGGTTGTGCTGTAGAGAGCTCCGACTTTTAAATAATGGGAAGAAAATCCATCCCGATCTGGATCACCCGTTGTTGTTGCAGAAAAGCCATCGCCTTGCGCACTCCCCAGCGTACCAAAAAGCTGCAGTGCGTCTTGCTGCACTTGTGCTGACAGGCTGGCTTCAGCCTGACCATAACTGCCGATACTCGCATGAAGTTCAGTGCGCTGATTGTTGCGAGTGGTAATAGCAATCACACCAGCAAGCGCATCTGAGCCATACCAGGCGGCTTTAGGCCCACGAATTATCTCAATTTTTTCAATCAGCTCCACCGGGATTAAGGCAAGCGATTGATAACCAATCGTCGCAGAACCAATCCTGACACCATCCAATAACACCAAGGTATGGCCAGAATTGCCACCGCGGATAAAGACACTGGAAAGCTGACCGCGGCCCCCACTGCGCGATACATTGACGCCGGCAACTGTTTGTAAAAGTGCTGGTAAATCGCGGATTTGGCTTTGTAAAATTTGTTCACGCGTCAAGACGGTCAAACTACTTAAGCTTTGATGGACGGCCTGCGGATGACGATTGGCATAAATACTGATGTGTTCAACTGATTCGGCAAAAGCATAGCTACTGAACACTGCAAGTGTCAGGGTAGAAAATTTCAACATGTGGACTCCGTTTAACACGCCCTCCGCGTGTTGTGGGTGAATGAAATTTTCAGGCCGGTCTCCGGGCTGACAATACTGTAGCTGTTTGCAAAAACAGCTACATTAGAAGAAACCTTCCCATCCAACGACAGTGGTCATTCTTCCAAGGCCAAGGGCCATATCGTTTTACCGTTGCGGGGGCAGCACTGGACTATGCAGTCTTTTCACACGTTGCCAACTTTGCAACGCAGAAAATCAACAGTCACCAGTTTCCCGTTTCACCAAGCTGTCGCTCGGCACCTGAAAACAAAAACGGCCACAGTGTAGCGGCCGTATTTTAAATGTCAATAGAAATCTAGATGGCTAAATAAAAAACCATTATTCCCGGAAATTTTGGTACTGAAAAGGCTGACCTAAATCACTTTGCCGAAGCAGCGCAATAACTTCCTGTAATTCATCACGTTTTTTGCCAGTCACTCGAACTTCATCCCCTTGAATGGCGGCTTGCACTTTGATTTTGCTCTCTTTAATCAAAGCGACCACTTTACGCGCCATATCCTTGTCGATGCCTTGTTTAAGCTTTAACACTTGGCTATAGGTTTTGCCCGAATGCACAATTTTTTCTTCTTCAAAAGAGCGGACATCTAAACCCCGTTTCACCGCTTTGGCTAAGAAAATCTCCCGCATTTGCTGCAGTTGAAATTCGGCTTCCGCTTTCATCGTGATGACTTGATCTTTTAATTCAAATTCCGCTTTGATGCCGCGAAAATCAAAGCGAGTGGTTAACTCGCGGTTTGAATTTTCTACAGCATTCAATACTTCCTGTTGTTCTACCTTAGATACGATATCAAATGAAGGCATGTCAGAGGCTCCTCGCTAAACTGTCATTGGATTGATTATACTGAAGAAGTCCCTATAATCCGAGCCTAATTTACTGATTGAGCTTGTCTATGAAATCATTGATGCAGCCTCGTCTGTGGCAGGCTTTGTTGTTTTGTGCGATTGCGGTCTGTAGTTGGGGCTTTTTAAAAGATGTTAGCGGTGTTCCCTCACAGTGGATGCCGAATGATAAATTCATGCATCTGGCAATTTTTGCCATACTGATGACCTTGTGGCTTGGCAGTTTTGCTAATAAATTGTGGCTTGGCGTGCTGGTATTAGCAGCTTATGGCGGTGCTATAGAACTGGCTCAGGCTTATTTCACTACTCGCATGGGCGATTGGTGGGATTGGCTGGCCGATATTCTGGGGATAATGCTAGGCATCCTTGTTTATCGTTTTGGCTTTTTGCCATTCAATAAACCAAGTTAGGGTTGGCAGTGAACATGACAGGACATGTTGCTATGAATGAACAGAAAAACAGTCCTCCAATAGCAAGTCGGGAGCCTACGCCCGTTTGGACTATTGTCGGCAAAGGCGCCATTGGCTTATTGGCGGCCAGTCATGCGGTGTTAAACGGATATCCCTTTGTGCAACTTTCCCTGCGACAGCAACACCATCGACCTAGTTTTGCTTATTATTATTGTAAAGAGCAACAAGACTTCCCAATATTACTCAGTACTCTCCAAGCCGATACCAATATCGAATTTCTGTTACTGCCTGTCAAAGCATATGACTGTATTAACGCCTTTGAGAGCCATGCTAAGCAATTAAGCCCTAATGCCCAAATTGTGATTTGTCACAATGGTTTAGGCACCATAGAGCACATATTGCCCAAGCTATTACCAACCCAGGGTTTGTGGTTTGCCAGCACAACCCATGGCGCCTACAAATCATCGCCATTGCGCGTTGTCCATAGCGGCCTTGGCCAAACACTCATAGGCCCCTTAAATGATGCAGCCCGACAAGTGTTTATCACTGAACCCAATGATAACACAGTCGCAAAAGGCATTGGCGCAATGCTCGGGCCATGCCAAGTGGTCTCCGATATCATGCCCTTCTTATGGCAGAAATTAGCAGTCAACGTGGTGATTAATTCACTCACTGCCATTCATCAAGTGAACAATGGCGAGTTAGCAAAACCCGAGTATCAAGAACGGATCAAGGCTATTGTTCATGAATTTGTGGCTGTTGCAGCAGAAGCTGGCTATGCTTTTGTTTTTGCAGAAATTTTAAGTGTGGTTCAACAAGTAATTGCGAAAACTTCAGCAAACTATTCTTCAATGCTGCAAGACATCCGCCTGCAGCGACGGACGGAAATAGACTACATCAGTGGTTTTTTACTGGGGCAAGCTCAGCAGGCCGGCCTTTCAACGCCCTACTTGGCTGATTTACAACAAGAATTAGTACAATCTGTCAGGAGCAGTTGAGTTATCCGATTGGGCTTTTATCATAGAGCTTTTAGCACAGAGATTTTAGCAAAAAGCTTAGCCTCAAGCTTCTGCCAAGTACTTTAAGCTCAATGGCGGCCTTGATTGCACTCAAAGCCGCTAATGAATAAAAATCCTCAACCGCGCCGATTATAAACACCGACATTGGCAAACCCTTTTTCTTGCAATAGCAAGGCCTGCAATCGGCTCATCACACCGCGCTCACAATATAAAAAGTATTGTTGCTGAGCATCCAGCTCACTGAAAGCAGTCGCCAAGCGGAAAAACGGGATCGTCAAAATTTGATGACTTGTTAAGTTAAGTGGTTTGTCTTCCACCTCATCCAGCGGACGAATATCAATCACAACCGCTTCAGGCGGTAAAATTGCCTCGGTTTGCACCGTGGTAATTTGTTGCTCTGCTTGATACTCAACGGTACGAATGTCTAACACTTTCGCTTGCTGGCTGGCATCATGCAGAATTGTAAAATCAAAACGAGCCTCTGCCGCTTCGACATCCGCCAGCACGGCATTGATAGTTGGGCTCTTCGAAATGACGCCACAATATTCGGGCATGCTTTTGGCTAAATCTTCAGTGCCAATTGCCCGCGCCATATCAATAATTTCTTGCTTATCTTGATAAATCAACGGCCGTAAAATCAACATATCGGTGACTCGGTCAATCACATTCAAATTGGTAATGGTTTGACTGGCGACCTGACCAATACTTTCCCCTGTCACTACCGCTTTGATATTTAAACTCTCAGCCACAGTCGCGGCGGCACGCATCATCATACGTTTCAGCACAACCCCCATTAGGCCGGAGTCGATTTTATTCAGAATTTCAGTGACGACTGGGGCAAAATCCACCGAAACAAATTTGACTTTATGCGACAAACTATATTTTTGCCAAAGATAAAAAGCCATTTGGCGAACCCCTGTTTCGTGGGCTGCACCGCCTAAATTGAAAAATAAATAATGCGTTCTTAATCCTTTGCGGATCATTAAATAGCTGGAAACCGCCGAGTCAAAGCCCCCCGAAATCAGAGATAACACATCCCCTTGGCTTGGCAATGGAAAGCCACCCATCCCCTGATAAATCTGGGTTTTCATCAACAGCTGTTCTTTGCGAATTTCGAGTTGCACCGTAACGTCGGGCCGATGCAATTGCACACGCGCACTGGGAATGTGCTGGTTCAGACCTCCGCCAATATAGCGCTCAGCTTCTGTTGAGGTGAATGGATGTGTTCCTTGACGACGGACCCGCACACAAAATGATTTGTTTTCCAACTGCGCACGATAAAGCATTAACACTTGCTCGAAAATATGGTGCAAATCAGTAAAGGTTGCCGATTCCATCAGTGCAAATTGCACAATCCCCGGAATGCATTGTAAGTGGGCAACCATCTGCTCACGTAAAGCAGCATCTGTCTTATCCAAACGCACCGTTAAGTGATCGTATAAGTTGTGAACCTGCACTTGTGGGTCAATACGCAACAAAATCGTTTTGATATTTTGCTCGAGCAGCATCGTTTGCCGTTTGCGCACCGACTTACTTTTGATAGAAATTTCCGGATGCAGTTTTACAATAAATTCGATCATGATTGGGGCTTATCAAAAAAACGGGCGCTGATTATACAGCGCCCGTAATTTTTTTTCGACCCGAAGGTTTAAGCTCAATCGTTTGGCTATGGGTTTTAATTACCCGCCGGTTGTCGCAATTGAATGGGTTCAGACTCTTTCGCTTTACCTTGCATAATTGAAATTTCTACCCGACGATTTCGCCGCCGATTTTCATCTGTATTGTTTGGTACTAGAGGACGAGTATCCGCATGACCCACCACAACCAAGCGATTTTTATCAAGCCCTGTGCCTTGTAACATTTCAACCGCGACTGACACCGCACGCTTCGCGGAGAGTTCCCAGTTGTTGCTATTCAGTTCATCAGACACTTGGTCGTTATCGGTATGACCGGTAATGGTAATCTCTCCGGGAATATCTTTTAAAATCGCACCAATTTGCTGAATGATCGGCTTAAACCGAGGTTGTAAAAAAGTTGACCCCGACGGAAATGAACCATTTTCCCGCACCCGAATAATGATTTGCTGACCTAAAGATTCAAGTTCAATCGCGCCATCTTGAATTTGCTCCTGCATCTGCTCAGCAATTTTTTTCAGCATATCATTGGTTTGCTCTTGCATCTGAGCGGTTTGCGCTTCGGTTGGGGTGGATGAACTATCATCCGTACTATCACTAGCACCACCGGTTTTATCTTCCCGTTGTTCTTGTCGCCCCCCCTGCGAGTCTTCTTGACCAGCCTGAAACTCCAAAGTTTGCTGAGTCATATCCATGGTTTGCTGCTGGATGGTATCTATAGGGGTTGGATCTGGTCGTCCCGGCCGAAACTCCATGGCAATCACGCTGGTCCCTTTTGGGATGTCTTTCACTTCAATCTTGTTTTGCACACCAAAAGCAAACGCCATAGAGCCGGCAATTTGTTTAAATTTCTGCACGTCCATTTCTGAAAACGACAGTAATAATACAAAGAAACACATTAAGAGCGACATTAAGTCAGCAAAGGTTCCCATGTAGGCGGGTAACCCAGGAGGTGGACACTTAGGACAACCAGCCATCACTTACTCCCCTTCAGTTTTAACTTCGCGTTTCTTCGCCATTAAATAATTGCGCAGCATGCCTTCAATAACCTTCGGGTTCTGACCATCTTGGATCCCCATAATGGCATCTAAGATCAACAGATTATTGCTTTTTTCTTCCTCATTGCGGATCGACATTTTATCGGCAAGTGGCATAAACAGGCAGTTTGCTTGTAAAGCACCATACAGTGTTGTTAATAATGCAACGGCCATCGCGGGACCGATTGCTTTGGGGTCAGACATGTTGGCAAGCATCGCCACCAAACCAATCAAGGTGCCGATCATACCCATCGCAGGACCTAAATCACCCAATTGTTTAAACACAGAGACATAAATGCCATGACGTTCGTAGGTTAAGTCGATGTCTTTTTCCAAGGTACTGCGAACCACATCCGCATCGTGACCGTCAACCAACATATTGATGCCTTTTTGCATGAAGGCGTTGGGAATTTCTGCCTCCTCTAAGGCTAAAAATCCTCCTTTACGCGCAGAATCTGCCAGCTGCACGGCTTTTTCAATTAATTCTTCAGGGGATTCCATCTTAAACATAAAAGCTTTGGCGATCGCTTTGCCAGAACCCAATAACTGAGACATCGTAAATTTCATGAATACAACCGTAAAACTTCCACCGAACACGATTACGATTGAAACGAAGTCATAGAACATCGCAATATTACCGGCAGAACTCAAATACATCGCCCATACCATCATACCGATAGTCGCGACCAAACCAATGACGGTTGCTAAATCCACAATTAATC